>JAKZRG010000005.1:0-215001 GCA_047518265.1 Oceanospirillum sp. | reverse complement strand
CTAACTTCCTATGGCTTCCTTCAGACCCCATCGTTGGCCAATGACGCCCTTGCCATTCGGATTATCTTCCCCTCAGTCGGGGTGATACTGCTTTCTTTCAAGCAGTCGGGTTTGCTGGCTTCGCCGAGCAAACAAAAAAGGCAGAACTGAGGGGTTCTGCCAAGGGAAGCACAAATGGTTATGCACACAACTTATAACCATTTGCCAAGCTAAAGAGTAGGGAAGCTAGATTCTCAATCAGGCGATATCGCTCAAGGCGTTATCCAGAGCCTGAATGATTTCATCAATATCCGACTGAGTAGAGATCAATGGAGGACTCAGACAGATATTGTTATTTAAAGTGGCAAAAGAGCGGTTGGTACGACCAATAATCACACCGTTTTTCATACAGTGCGCGGCAATAGCCATAGGCACAATCTCATCCACAGGTTCTTTTGTGCTGCGATCTTTTACCAACTCAAAACCGGCAAACAGGCCTTTACCTCTAACGTCACCAATCATGTCGTATCTATCTTTTAGCTCGTTAAGACGTGCTTTTAGGTATTCACCTTGATGAGTGACGTTTTCCAGCAGATTTTCATTTTCGATAATCTGCATATTCACCAGTGCTGCCGCAGGGCCTGCAGTACAACCACCAAAGGTCGAGATATCACGGAAATAACCCATTCGTGCATCATCATCTTTAAAGGCTTCAAACACTTCTTCAGTAGTAACGGTGCAGGAGATTGCCGCATAACCAGACGCCACACCCTTCGCCATCGTGACGATATCCGGCTGAATATTGTAGTGTTGATAGCCAAACCATTTACCGGTTCGACCTAGACCACAGACCACTTCATCGATATGCAGCAATACATCATATTTTTTGCAGATTTCCTGCACACGGGGCCAGTAACCTTCCGGCGCTTCGATAATGCCACCACCTGCGGTGATAGGCTCTAGACACAAGGCACCAACGGTTTCAGGGCCTTCTTCTAGTATCACTTTTTCAATCTGATCTGCGGCCCAAACACCGTAGTTTTCCAGATCAGCGCCTTCCTGAGCTCGGTATTCACAGCAATGAGGGACTTCGACAAAACCCGGTACAAACGGGCCGTATTGTTCACGGCGTTCCGCCTGACCTGTAGCACTCAGCGTTGCGATAGTCGTACCATGGTAGTCACGCTCACGGTACAGCACTTTTGTTTTCTTACCGCCGTATTTCTTATGGGCAATTTGACGAACAATCTTAAACGCTTTTTCGTTGGCTTCAGAACCTGAATTAGAATAATAAACTCGGCTCATGCCCGGCATTTTATCGATCAGTTGCTTAGCAAACTGTGCTCCAGGCACATTACCTGCGGTTTGAGCAAAGTAGTTCATGGTGACCAACTGATCACGTACCGCATCAGCAATTTCAGTACGGCCATAACCCACATTCACCGTCCATACGGCACCGGATACAGCGTCTAGGTACTCATTGCCCTTAGCATCCCATACTCGAACACCTTCACCTTTCACGATCACCATAGGATCATTTGTTTCAAACGGCTTATGGGGAACCAGATGGTGCCAAACATGTTGGCGATCCATTTCAACCACTGCAGCATTATTATTTTTATCGACAACGTTGCTCATAAGAAATACCCAGTTATATCGATTTAGCATTCAAGAAACACCAACATCTTTTGGGTTGGTATTTATCTGTTAATACTGAGTTTAATGATCCCCGCTATTTCCCTTAGACCCAGCACCAAGCATTTTTTGATACCACTCATATTTATCATTGCTCATACGCCCAAAAAACCTGCGTACTCCCTTCCACTATTTCTCTCCTTACGCCGCTGTTCTTTCCCCCGCACTAAGATCATGCCCTCCATCTATTGGTGACTCTTTTCTGTGCATTTTTCTTATTCCAAAAGAGCAAAGAAACTCTAATTATTTGAAATATAAGATTTTTATTTTATTGGCACGAATATCGAATATTCCCTTAATGAAAATTATATTCCTATAGGTCATTTAATAATTTATTAGAACAGGGGATTTAGGTATGAAGCTGTTAACCGCAGTCATCAAGCCTTACAAACTTGAGAGCGTTAGAGCCTCATTACAGGAGGTCGGTATTAAAGGTCTCACTGTGACAGAGGTAAAAGGCTATGGCCGACAAATGGGCCATACGGAGCTATACCGAGGTGCTGAATATAAGGTCGAGTTTCAACCAAAACTGAAGCTCGAAGTGGCCATTGCAGCAGATGATCTCAACCAAGTTATCGACGCCATCATTTCCTCCGCAGGCTCGAACAAGGTAGGAGATGGGAAAATATTTGTGGTGGATTTGGAACAAGCCATTCGTTTAAGAACCGGTGAATCCGGTATTGATGCATTGTAGGAGTGAAGAAATGGATAGTTTTTCGTTAGAACTGGCTTACGCCCTAGACACCTTTTATTTTCTGATGTGTACCGCATTGGTCATGTGGATGGCTGCAGGTTTTGCCATGCTAGAAGCGGGCTTGGTGCGCTCGAAAAATACTGTAGAGATTCTGAATAAAAATGCCTTGTTATACGGCATCGCCTGTATTGTGTATTTGGCGGTAGGTTATAACGTGATGTACCCTGCTGATCCGATCAGCTCGGTGATCCCCGGTTTGGATTTTCTATTAGGTGCAGACAATACCAAAGAAGCTGTTTTAGCCGGTGGTGAAGGAGCCCCTTATTACTCGGGGATGGCCGACTTTATTTTCCAAGCGGTATTTGCCGCAGCCACCATGTCCATTGTCTCTGGTGCTGTTGCCGAACGTATGCGCTTATGGCCTTTTCTGATCTTTGCCGTTGTTATGGTCGCAGTTATCTATCCCGTTGAAGGTTATTGGAAATGGGGCGGTGGCTTCCTGGATCAGATGGGTTTCCAAGATTTTGCCGGTTCCGTAGTGGTGCATATGGCCGGCGCCGCCGCCGCATTAGCCGCGGTAATTTTGGTTGGCCCTCGTAAAGATAAGTATGGTTCTAAAGGTCAGGCGCTTGCGATTCCAGGAGCCAACTTACCTATGGCCACATTAGGTATGTTTATCCTGTGGATGGGATGGTTTGGCTTTAATGGTGGTTCTGAATTAAAGATTGCCAATATTGAAGAGGCCAATGCCGTCGCCAAAATCTTTGTTAATACCAATGCCGCTGCTGCAGGTGGCATGGTGGTTGCCGCGCTGTTTGCCCGTTATCTGTTTGGTAAAACCGATTTAACCATGACCATTAACGGCGCATTAGCAGGTTTAGTAGCGATTACCGCAGAACCTCTAGCCCCTTCCGCAGGACTGGCAACCTTTATTGGAGCGGTCGGCGGTATCGTCGTTGTCGCATCCGTGCTTCTGTTGGACAAACTGCAACTGGATGATCCTGTCGGAGCTATATCTGTACATGGTTCTGCCGGTATCTGGGGCATCTTCGCCGTATTGTTTAGTAACCCTGATGCGACCTTTATGAACCAGCTTATTGGCACCGCCGTTGTCTTTGCTTGGATGTTTGGTGCCTCTTTTGTGGTGCTGTTGATTATAAAAGCCACCATGGGAATACGTGTCAGCGAGGAAGAAGAACTGGAAGGCATGGACGTTTACGAATGCGGTATGAATGCTTACCCGGAATTTACCAAGGAGTAAGCCTATTTAGACATATTGGAAGCTCTCGCTATTAGTTCCATCAAAGTGATGAACATTGAGCGGTTTATCACTTTGGATACGAGAGCCTCTTAGTGTTCACGGCTCTAGGGCTTGAAAAGGTGCCAGGGTAATAGAGGAAGCCCCCTCTGTTACAGGTACCGATTCAAGTCCTAGGCTTTATTATTATGTTTACGATCTTTATGCATTAATATCTCAGTATTCCGTTATTTCAGGCTCTCAACCATCAATCATCTGCGTAGTTAATCACTGACAGTAACTGTATCGGCACTTCAATCAAGCGCTCTGGACCATGGGGAATTTCTGCATCAAAAACCAAGCTATCACCGGCTTCCATTTCATACAGGTGGTTACCATGGCGGTAGATCATTTTCCCAGAGATCAAATAGACAAACTCTTCTCCTGGGTGAGAAAAAGTGGGAAACACCTCGGACAAATCATCCATGGTGATCATAAAGGGTTCAAAGTTCGTTTTACTGCCCCTTTTATAACTTAACAGTTGATAAGTATGGCCTTTTTCTGTGCCACGGCGTACCACCTCTAAGCCCTCTCCTGACTTGGTAAACTGGGCGCCACCTTCCGGTCTGTCATAGTCATTAAATAGCTTAGACATGGATAAACCAATGGCCGAGCACAAGCGATCTAGGGTCTCTAAACTGGTGGATACTTGTGCGTTTTCAATCTTACTGACCATGCCCTGACTGATACCCGAAATTCTCGCTACATCAACCAGTTTAAGACCCTCATCAAGACGGGCTTTTTTCACCTTCATGCCAATGTACTGGTCAAGGTCAAACTTTTTTCCCTTGGGTTCGGTCATAAATCTGGGCTCCGATTTAGTGCTTAGTGCGTTAATTTTGTGCGCTTCTAGAGCTATGAGATTTATTCATAGGTCCGTCTAAATATTCCCACAAAGAAATTTTTTTTACCAATTTCATTGAAATCAATAACTTGCCTCCTCAGGAATAAAATATTCCCAAAAAGAAACTTTATGGCACAGCCTGTGCTTTCCTTGAAGGAAAGTATTTTAACTGATAAGAATAAAATAAGTGTTTCTATTTGAGAATTTACCGGAGTATCCGGTCACTATACGGAGAGCAAAAGATGTCCACTGATATAGATAAGTTTCTAAGTGACAATCAGATCAAATATATCCTGGCTCAGTTTGTTGATATTCACGGAGTAGCAAAAACTAAATCTGTACCCGCCCACTGCTTAACGGATGTTGTGGAGAAAGGTGCTGGCTTTGCAGGGTTTGCAGTATGGGGCTTAGGTATGGAACCTCACGGCCCAGACTTTTTAGCCCGAGGCGATCTAAAAACCCTATCGATAGTGCCTTGGCAACCGGGTTATGCCCGTATTGTCTGTGATGGTTATGTTGAGGGTGCGCCACATCCTTACGACAGCCGGGTGGTATTAAAGCGTCAGCTAAAGCTGTTGGAGCAGCGGGGCTGGACTTTGAATACAGGTTTGGAACCTGAGTTTTCTCTGTTTAATCGTACCTCTGATGGTCAATTACAGCCCGTTGATAGCAGTGATGTATTGGCAAAACCTTGTTACGACTATAAGGGCTTATCTCGCTCCCGCGAATTCTTAGAAACCCTAGTGGATGCGCTACAACAGGTTGATTTTGATGTTTATCAGATCGATCACGAAGATGCTAACGGTCAGTTCGAAATCAACTACACCTATGGTGATGCTTTAGAGTCTGCGGATCGCTTTACCTTTGTCCGTATGGCTGCCGGTGAGATAGCCAATGACTTGGGTATGGTCTGTTCCTTTATGCCAAAACCATCATCGGATCGCACAGGCAACGGCATGCATTTCCATCTGTCTATCACGGATGAATCCGGTAAAAACCTATTTAACGATGACAGTGACGTGAACGGTATGGGGCTATCCAAAATGGCCTATCACTTTACTGCCGGTATTCTGCAGCACGCCAAAGCCCTATGCGCTATCGCTGCCCCTACGGTGAACTCCTATAAGCGTCTGGTTGTGGGTGGCTCTGCTTCAGGCTCAACCTGGGCCCCTGCTTATATCGCTTACGGCGATAACAACCGCTCCGCCATGGTGCGCATTCCTTATGGTCGTTTGGAGTTCCGCTTACCGGACTCCGGTTGTAACCCTTATCTGGTACATGCCGCTCTGATTGCAGCTGGTTTGGATGGTATCGAACGAGAACTGGAACCCGGTGAACCTCAGAACATTAATCTTTATGCCTTAAGCGAAACCGAACGCAAAGAGAAGGGCATCGAGATCCTGCCACAAAACCTAAATGAAGCTTTAGATGCTCTGGAAGCGGATACGGTACTGACCGAACGTCTGGGACAAGAGATCGTTGGTGAGTTTATCAAGGTGAAACGTGCGGAATGGATTGAATACAGTCGTCATGTCTCCGATTGGGAACTGAAACATTACGCCGAGTTTTTCTAATCCTTTGACGGCTCAGTATGAGCGCCAGCGAAGTACAAGTGTCGGCTGAGAATAAGATAAAGAGGTCAATAAAATGTGTGGAATTGTAGGTCTTTACCTAAAAAATAAAGCGTTAGAAAGCCAATTAGGCGAGCTGTTTACCCCAATGCTGATATCCATGACAGATCGTGGGCCAGATAGCGCAGGTTTTGCAATCTACGGTGATGAAGTAGGCGAGAAGGGGACTAAGCTGACACTGCGTCACCCTGATGAGACTTATAACTGGGAAGCTCTAGCAAACACCTTACAAAATGAACTAAGTACAGAGCTAGAGTGGTTCCAAAACAGTAAGGTTGCAGTCTTTAAGGTGCAG
Organism: Oceanospirillum sp.; assembly: GCA_047518265.1. Taxonomy (GTDB): domain Bacteria; phylum Pseudomonadota; class Gammaproteobacteria; order Pseudomonadales; family Halomonadaceae; genus Oceanospirillum. Next base: position 208,566 of record JAKZRG010000005.1, on the reverse strand, counting down.
GCAGAAGCAGAAAGTGTACAAAACCTACTGCAACAAGTGGCCCCTGATGTACTGGTACTCAGTGCCGGTCAGTCCATCGAAATCCTAAAAGAAGTGGGTCTGCCAGAACATATTGCCGACACCTTTAATCTGTCCGGTATGCAGGGCAGTCATATCATTGGTCATACCCGTATGGCCACAGAGTCCGCCGTCACCATGGAGGGTAGCCATCCTTTCTCAACAGGCCAGGATCTGTGCTTAGTACATAACGGCTCTCTCTCCAACCATAACCGTCTGCGGGAAGAGCTCAAACGACAAGGCGTTACCTTTCAAACTGAAAACGATTCTGAAGTGGCTGCAGGTTATCTGACCTGGCGCTTACAACAGGGCGATAGCTTGAATGAAGCTCTGGAAAACGCTCTTAAAGATCTGGATGGATTCTTTACTTTTACCATTGGTACCCGAGATGGCTTTGCAGTGGTGCGTGATCCTATCGCCTGTAAACCAGCGGTGATGGCAGAGACTGAAGACTATGTGGCTATGGCCTCTGAATACCAAGCTCTGACCACATTACCGGGTATTGAAAACGCCAAAGTGTGGGAGCCAGAGCCTGCCACTATTTACGTTTGGGAACGCGAGCAATAAGCCCTGCAGAGAGGACAAGACAATGAAAACGATTAATCTACAAGATGCTAGCGTACGTGATCTAAACCAAGCACTGCACGATCAAGTGACTGAGTGCACAGAGCGTGAATGGTTGGTACAAGCGCCCAAGGGACAACACAATATTGCTGCGGGACTGGATCAGAACCTGTCTGTAGATATTGAAGGTCATGCGGGTTATTTCTGCGCCGGTATGAATAAAAAAGCCCATATCACGGTACACGGCAACGCCGGTCAGGGTGTGGCAGAAAATATGATGTCTGGCACGGTACGAGTGAAAGGCGATGCCTCTCAAGCAGCCGGAGCAACCGCCCACGGTGGCTTGCTGGTGATTGAAGGAAATGCAGGTGCACGTTGCGGTATCTCCATGAAGGGTGTGGATATCGTCGTTAAAGGTAACGTCGGCCATATGAGCTGTTTTATGGGGCAAGCGGGCAATTTAGTAGTCTGTGGTGATGCCGGTGATGCTCTAGGCGACTCTCTATATGAAGTACATATCTATGTGAAAGGCAGTGTTCAGTCCCTAGGAGCTGATTGCACGGAAAAAGAGATGCGCGACGAACATATCACTGAGCTGACCGAACTCTTAAATCGTGCCGGTGTGGATGAAGATCCTACCGCTTTTAAACGTTATGGCTCTGCACGTCAGCTCTACAACTTTAAAGTCGACAACGCCTCTGCGTACTAATGCTGCTGAATCTTCGAGGACAGAATAATGAGTAACGATATCAACGTAAAAGATGGTCTGCGGGAATCAGCAACCTTTGATCGCACCACCATGACAGAAATTCGCCGTGCCGCTGAAACCGGTATCTATGATATCCGTGGTTTTGGTGCCAAGCGTAAATTACCGCACTTTGATGACCTATTATTTTTGGGTGCTAGTATGTCCCGCTACCCGCTAGAGGGGTATCGGGAAACCTGTAATACCTCGGTGACACTGGGTACTCGCTTTGCTAAAAAGCCCATTGTATTGGATATCCCTGTGACGATTGCCGGTATGAGTTTTGGTGCGTTATCGGCTAATGCTAAAGAAGCGCTGGGTCGTGGGGCTTCTCTAATGGGTACATCCACCACCACAGGTGATGGCGGTATGACACCAGAAGAGCGCGGCCAATCGGAAAAACTGGTCTATCAGTATCTGCCCTCTCGTTACGGTATGAACCCGGATGATCTGCGTAAAGCCGATGCCATTGAAGTAGTACTGGGTCAGGGCGCAAAGCCCGGTGGTGGCGGTATGCTGCTGGGTCAAAAGATTACTGACCGTGTGGCTCAGATGCGTACCCTGCCTAAAGGGGTGGATCAGCGTTCTGCTTGTCGTCACCCCGACTGGACAGGCCCTGATGACCTGGCTATCAAGATTCAGGAACTGCGAGAGATCACCGATTGGCAGGTGCCGATTTATATCAAAGTAGGTGCAACCCGTACTTATTATGATGTGAAGCTAGCCGTTAAAGCCGGTGCAGATGTGATTGTAGTCGATGGCATGCAGGGCGGTACTGCTGCGACACAGGATGTCTTTATTGAGCACGTGGGTATTCCTACTATGGCCGCTATTCCACAAGCGGTTCAGGCTCTGCAAGAGATGGGCATGCATCGTAAGGTGCAGTTAATTGTCTCTGGTGGTATTCGTAACGGGGCGGATGTCGCTAAATGCATGGCGTTAGGGGCTGATGCCGTAGCTATCGGAACTGCAGCCTTGGTTGCTTTGGGTTGTAACCATCCGATGTACGATGAGGAATTCAAAAAGATCGGATCTGCAGCAGGCTTCTATGATGATTATCACGAGGGTAAAGACCCTGCCGGTATCTCCACTCAAGATCCTGAACTGATGAAACGCCTAGATCCTGTTGAAGCGGGTCGTAAGTTAGCCAACTATCTCAACGTACTGACGCTGGAAGCGCAAACTCTGGCCAGAGCCTGCGGTAAAAATGATCTGCGAAATCTGGAACCAGAAGATCTAGTGGCATTAACCGTAGAATCTGCCGCTATGGCACGGGTACCACTGGCAGGTACAACCTGGGTGCCCGGTCAGCAGTACTAGTTTTTACTAGCGCTTGATAGAGAGTGCTTGATAGAGAGTGCTTGATAGAAAATAACGGATAGAAAGCACTCGATAAAAGTATCTGACAAAAAATAAGCCGATGTGAGACGTTCAATATCTCATATCGGCTTAATTGTTTTATCGGTAAAAGAGTTTAAATACCGAGGTTTTGAGTGCCTAGGGACTGATATTATCGAGCCATAAATAACCAGATAGCCACCAATACAGCCAAGAACAGTGTTTCAGATACCAGTAGTACAACGGGCTTCCAGCCCATGCTGGATAGCTCTTTGAAAGAAGCTTTCATACCCAAGCCTACCATGGCAATAATCAGACACCAGCGCGACAGTTCCGTCATTCCTTCCAGAATCTCTGTCGGTACATAGCCCGTACTGTTAATCGCCACAATCACCACAAAAGCGATCAGGAACATAGGCAGGGGCAAGCTTGATTTACCAGACTGAGACTCCCCTTTACGAGCAAATAGCAGGGTAATGACAACCACTACTGGCACCAGCGAGGCCACCCGCAATAGCTTAGTAAAGGTTGCCACGTCCCCTACATCATTGGAGATCATATAACCGGCTCCAACGACCTGAGCCACATCATGAATGGTCGCCCCTAGGAAGATGCCACTCTCCGTATCTGTTAGCCCAAGTCCCGCCACCACTAAAGGGTATAAAATCATCGCCACGGTACTGAGCGCGGTTACACCGATAACCGTAAAAATCAGATTACGTTCGGAGTCTTTATCTTCCGGTAACACCGCAGAAACGGCCAATGCCGCTGAAGCACCACAGATGCCTACTGATGCACCGGATAAAACACTCTGAGAGCGACTTAAACCTAACCAACGGCCACAAAACACGCCAAACATGATCGTTGCTGGTACACCGGCTAAAACAATCGCAATGGGGGTAATGCCCAGACCCAACAGTTGCTCAAACGTAATACGAGCACCTAACAGAGCAATACCAATACGCAATATAGACTTGGCCGAGAATTGAATCCCCGCCATACAACGACCTTCTTCTGACAGATAGTTAAGAGACATGCCCATCAGCAAAGCATAAAGAATGGTAGGGCCACCGTAATGTTCCGATACAAATGTTGCAGCCATCCCCACTACCAGACAGAGCAAAAAACCCGGAATAAGTTCGGTCAGAAACTCTCTGCTGCTATCAGGGAGGAAAGTCAGCCCTTTTGCGCTATTGGCCATGGTTATCTCCACAAGAATTCTGTGATCTGAGAGGTCAGATCTTTATCGTGAAAGAAATATACCTTGGGCCTAAAAAACCGGATGGATACAAAAGAGATCTAAATTTAGAACCAGTTGGTCTAAAAAAATAAAACAGAGAGAAATGGAATTAGAGAAAAGAGAGCTGATAAAGGGGAATGTGTAATCAACATTCCCCCTCTGTTTCTGCTATTTAAAGAACAGATAACATACTTAAATTACCAAGGAATAAGACTACCATCATAGTTAAAATATTGGCCGTTAAACTCAGCCTGATTATTAGGATTCACCTGATCCACCACCCCACGCATACCTGCCACGCTAGTAGCCGTATCAATAGCACCTTCATCACCGCCCATATCCGTGCGCACATGCCCCGGGTGTTGCATAAGGCAGCTAATCTTTTGTTCAGACAGATCCTTGCTTAAGCAGCGTACCGCCATATTCAGAGCGGTTTTTGAGGAACGATAAGCATAAGCCCCCTCACCATTTCCGGTAAGAGAAGCCATAATCGAGCTGGTGAACACCATGACCTTATGATCTGAAGCCGCTACATTCGCCGCTAAAGCATCGGCAATGCGAATAGGTGCAACCGTATTAACCTGAAAAGACCTTAACCAATCTTCATCAGAAATATCCTGTAAAGATTGGCCCTTATCCAGATACACCCCAGCATTATTCCAAAGGATATCAACCGGGGTATCCGCTAAAGCTTCTTTTAGACGAGTTAGAGACGCTGGATCAGCGACATCCAATACGCAAGCCTCTGCTCCTTCAGGTACAACCGCATCAGCAGAACGACAAGCTGCCAGCACTCGCCAGCCATCTTTTACATAAGATTCGGCCAAGGCATAGCCTATACCGCGATTGGCACCTGTAATCAGTATTGTTGGCATCTGTTCGTATCTCTTCGTTTCATTCAATCCTTGCAGTATAAACAGCCAACCAAAAATTTCGCTACAAACCGCCGCCATATTCTCTGACTTTTTTTAATAAGCAATTTACATTGCATATCTGGGCTTTTGGACAACACTAAGGGATAGGCTCACATAAACCCTAGTATATTAGTAAGGTATTACATTCTATGAAATGGAACACCTGTACTCCCTAACAGTCAAGAACAATAAAAGTAAGAACCGGTGGGCTTGCGCCACATATTCTAACCGGAGATATAAAATGAAGTTTTTATTATCCATGAAAATAGGCACCCGCATGGCTCTGTGCTTTGGTTTGCTGCTCCTATTGCTCATTACGGTAGGTATTAGTGGTTTTTTAGGCACCGAAAAGATGTATGGTTTAACCCAAAAGCTCTACAAGCACCCTTTTACCGTCAGTACCTCTATGCTGAAAATTGAGCGGGATATCATCGCCATGCATAGAGGAATGAAAGACGTTGTTTTATCTAAAGATGCCCAGCAAATGCAAAAATTTATCGATATCGTTGCAGGCTATGAAAAAGGTGTTTTCACTGAATTTAAACTGGTTGATCAGCGTTTTTTAGGGGATAAAACCCGTGTGAAAGAGGCCGAATCTCTATTTCGTAACTGGGCCAGTATTCGCGGAGAAATTATCACCTTAACGCAGCAGGGTAAACGAAAAGAGGCGGGACAAATCACGAAACAAAAAGGCGCAGCTCATGTGAAAAAAATGCTAGATGCCGTGGGTTATCTCAGCAACTTTGCCTTTAATAAAGCCAAAGAGTTTATTGGTAACGCCGAGAACGCCTTTGATCGTCTCGTTTGGCAGATCACCATTATTATTCTAGGCGCTGTTGTGTTTAGTATTATTCTGGCCTGGATGCTGGCCAAAAGTGTCGTACTGCCCGTTCAAAAGACCGTACGCTTTGCCTCTCTTATTGCCAAAGGTAAATTGAATCACTCCGTTGAGGTGCAATCCAAGGACGAAATTGGCGAATTGCAACGCACCATGATAAAAATGAACGACGACCTGAAAAGCCTAATCACTCAATTAGTCGACTCTATCAAACAGATGGGCTGTTCTACCCAGCAATTTGAAACCATTATTGATGCCTCTGAGCTCCAAGCCCAACAGCAATTATCTGAAACCTCCCAAGTCGCCACCGCCGTCAGTGAAATGGCAGCCACGGTACAGGAGGTAGCCAATCACTCCTCTGAAGCATCTCAGGCCGCCGATAAAGGTGATGAGCTGACCCGGAATGGCTTAAATGTCGTGCAAAACTCAGTGACTGCCATTAATCAATTAGCTACTGAAATTGCCAGTGCCAGCGATGTAGTCGGTCGGGTAGAAGAACATAGCGCCGAAGTCGGTTCCGTATTAGATGTTATCCAAGGAGTAGCGGAACAAACCAATTTACTGGCATTAAATGCAGCCATTGAAGCAGCCAGAGCTGGAGAACAGGGCCGGGGCTTTGCCGTTGTTGCCGATGAAGTACGCTCTCTAGCCCAAAGAACCCAAGAAGCCACGGAACAGATCCAGAAAATGATAGGGCAGTTACAGGAAGGCGCCCATCAAGCAGTAAAAGTAATGAACTCCAGTCAATCTCAAGCGCAATCCAGTGTTGAACAGGCCAACCAAGCCGGAGAGGTTTTAGAAAACATCGCCTCGACCGTAGAAACCATTAGCCAGATGAATAGCCAGATAGCCACGGCTGCGGAGGAACAAACGGCAGTCACATCAGAGATTGAGGGCAATATAACTACCATTAAAATGTCGGCTGAAAAAACCGCTGAGCAGATAAGTTCACTGGCGACAGCCAATGATCAGCTGGTGGAATTATCTTCAAATCTGCAAAAACAGATCAGTCATTTTAAGCTTTAGACAAGTGACAGGCGCCAAGCACACCAATGGAGCTTCCTAAAACTTAAAAAAGCTAAACCCAGAATACCTTAAGCGGGTCATGGCCCGCTTCTCCCATCAAATCCGATACCATTTCTCTAAACTAAGACACCATCTCTTCCAGTGCTATAAGCCTAATTAGCCAAAATCACTTGCTCAATCTGTTCCATCATTTGCTCAAAATAAGGATTGAACGTCAGACGAGCATGGGCTTTATCCTCTTCCTGATATCCCCATGCGGAATACCAGACAACAGCCCCCTGTTCACACTGAGCCTGTTGAATGTCTGTTTGCCCATTACGACACATACGATAAGGGCTACCCTGGCCGTAATAGCTATTTGTTGGCGCAAACAAGATACCCATATGAGAGAAATTGCTGATATTAAATTCCGGAACCCTGCCGGGATAAATTTCAATACGTGAGTCCTGTGCTTTTAGATCAGAGCCAAACCAAGCAAGACGACTGGCAGGGTGGGTAAAACGCTGCTCAAATAGTGCAACCGTTTCTTGCACATTAACCACACTATCCGCTTCACTCGTGGCAATAAAAACAGGACGATTAAAGGTCTTACTCCCTAGCAATTCCTGAACACTGGCACTGGTCCGATAATATTGCGCAAAGGCATTTAAAGGAACCGTGCTATAACGTACTTGGTTATCGATCTCTGAGGGGGAAGGAGTAAAAATCCAATCCTTAAGCGCCGCTGCAACAGGGGTTAGAAAATCATACTTGCTATCCGATTGAAACGCCGGGGAGAATAAAAAAAGACTTTGGATCTCAGGATCATTTAGGGCATAGGATGTTACAAGGTTCGCCCCTGTTGAAAAGCCACCAAGGGATACCTCATCCACATCGATTTTCAGAATAGCCACCTGTTCACGGACTAGGTTGACCCATTCACTATCATCAACGGACAACATATCTGCTGGTCGTGTACCGTGGCCTGCGAGTAGAAGGGTACGCACGAGATAGCCTTTATTCGCAAACTCCTGAGCCAAATCTCGAAATGACCAAGGAGAGTCGCCTAAACCATGAACGAGAATAATACCTTTGCTCTTTTCTTCGCCGGTTCTCTCTTTAACGGTACTATCTTCAACGGCTCGCTCTTCAACCGTACTTTCTGTCACCGTACTACTTCTAACCGCATTATCTTGAACTAAGTTCTTCTGAATTAAAGAAGGAGCTGGTTCAATAGAAAATGGCATATTCATCTCTATTTCAGCGTCTTTATCCTGCCCGATAATAATACGATTATTCTCCAACCAACTTCGTGTCGCACTCTGATACGCCTCAAATGAATTAAAGCCAGTTCCTGTATATCGGCCATTGGATTGCTCATACAGAGGATGCTTCGGCACTTGAGTGCAATTAATCAGCACGGTGATCGTCAGCAAAACCAGAAGGACTTTAAATGGCAGAGCAATACTTTTAGCTGGAGCGAATAGTCTCTTCATAAGGAGGATATTTCATTCGAATGGTGAGTAATCTCCTTTTATAGCAAACGGAAGGTGAAGAAAAGGTAAAGATAAAAAAGCCCCTTATACATGCAGCACGTATAAGGGGTTGTCCATCAGACAAGGGAACGCACCTGTTATCCCAAACAGTGCAGGATCTCTATAATAAAAACTTCTATCACGGAAAGCGTACACAGTAGCGTCCCTTACAATGATATTTGCGACATTTCCTATCATCAGTCTCAACCTAAAATTATTTGTATTTAAAATGGTTTTTATCACTTCATTTGCAATACTTATGCTTTAGAATCAGATTAACTCTTTTTCCAACACAACAATAAAAACACGGGTCTGTTGCTATGAAAAACCTCCCTATGGATCTGCTCCGTACCTTTACCACTATTCATGATCTGGGTGGTTTTACTCAAGCCGGTGAGCTTTTGGGCCGCTCTCAACCGGCCGTTAGTCTTCAGGTTAAACGTCTGGAAGAGTTACTGGATATCACACTATTTGATCGAGCCAGTGGCTTGCGTTTAACAGAAGAGGGGGAAATCCTGTATAGCTCGGCCCGTAAGATTCTGGAAATGAACGATGCGGTGGTTTCTCGACTAGCAACACCTGCTGTCAGCGGTATTGTGAAACTCGGCACTCCCAATGATTTTGAAGTGTCTTTCCTACCGGTTTTGCTGTCCCAATTTTCCCGTGCCTACCCCGATGTGACTCTGGATGTCACCTCTGATGTCAGTATTAATCTAAGAGATGGTTATAAAAAAGGCGCTTATGATCTGGTAATGACCATGGATGAATACCCTGAACATGGCTTTGCAGAGGGAGATTTTATCATTGAGGCGTTATCCTGGATTGCAGACCCCGGCTTTATCCTTAATAAAAATCAACCCATACCCTTGGTTTTGTATCCACAAGGCTGCGTCTATCGAAAACACGTTACCGAAGCCCTGAACGACGCCAATATTCCTTGGCGTGTCCTATATTGCTCTTCCAGTTTATTGGGCATTCAATCTGCTATTAAGGCAGGTTTAGGCATCAGTGCCTTAGTGATTAATACCATTCCAGAAATTTTCCAGGCGGAGCAAACCTATAACGATCTACCTGAATTGGGTAAGGTCACCATAGGTTTTAACTACGAGGAAAACACGCTCTCACCTGCTGCTGCGCTCCTATTAGACTTTCTACGTCGAGGCCTGAAACAAAGCCAGGATTACCCCGCATCACTTAAGATTGCTTCAGGTAATCGCTTTATTACTACCCTTTAGGCCACTGACAGGGCTATCGCATTTGGCTATTTTTCTTTTTAAACGACTATCGTCGCTTAGGCTCAAAAAATGATACAGAGTGAGACTTATGTAGGTTGGCGTAGAGCGGTACACTATAACTTATTGATAGATATAAACTTTTAACCGAGAAACCCAACGTCAGATTGCCGTACACCCGATACAAGCCTGCTTATCTCTCCCCTTCATATATGTAAGTCCCTGCGGATGATGTTAATGCGATCACGATAGTTTTCCAGGAAGCGGAGAGATTCAGTGTTGGGTTTCGCGGGGCAGCATTATCCTTATTTATCAGCATCTTACTGCCACTCTACCCAACCTACATAAGCCTCACTTCGAATATAGAATATAAGAAACATCATCCAGAGCTGCAATTACTGTCTCCAAATGCGATGGCCCTGAGGCCACTGGCGAATACTCTTGTAAATAAACCCTCTAATGCTCTAAGAGTGAGCTCATTGCTAATGATTGAATGAGTTCTTGTTCCGGTTGTTGATGTTCGTTCAATAGCTCCTGTTGATCGAACGGTTCCTGTTCACCATTCACACCAATAATATTAAGATCAATAATTAATCTTGGTGCTAAGCGGTACAGTGCCCGCAACAAGTTAGCCTTGGATATCGGCCGTGTTATTTGTGCTCGAATCCTTGCACTAAAAGGATATTCTCCCTCTTCTATCTGTCCTAAATAAGATTGATTCAAGTGCTCAATCACCGCCCCATGACTCTCCAATATCATGCGAATATCATGGTCGATGCTGAATCGATATTGACCCCTTAAGTTCAATGTCAAACAGGGCCTCTCTTGCAAAGATTCGGCCGGTAACGTCTTAATGGAAATATCCAAGCCCTTTTCTTCAAATTCATCAAACATTTTACGGGCAAAGCTCAGGTGATTCCGAGGCAGACAGATCCGATACATCGCCATAACATTTCCAGCCATCACCGTTTGCTGACTGTCTAAAAAAATGCCTTCCATCAATCCAATCGTGCCACAAAATTTTTGTTGTAATTCCGGTTGGTCTTCACCAACAACGGTTAATAACCAATGCAACATAATAAGCCTCCAGGGGAGTGACAGCTAAAAACCAGATGGAATATCAACCTTTGATATATCTTGGATAAAGAAGCACTTAAAAAAGCGCTCTATAGAACATCGCTATTGTCTCTGGTTAATAACCAGATAATATCGAAATATTATTATTTAACTGTGTATAAAATTAAAAAAACGAGCCCAGACACGTGAGCTCGTTAAACTGTTTGTAAGGCCTACCTTCTCTTTTAATTAAGATTAGCTAAACTTCAAACTAAGTCTGATGATGAAATATGGATCAAATAACAATGGAGTATCTTAAGGCTTACCCTTTTTCAGGAAGTGCAGCGTAAGCTACAACCTCACATAACATTTCCTCACGGGCTAATCCGGCCACAATCATCGCAGCACGATTTGGATAGGGAGCTTGGAAGTACTCGGCATAGACTTTATTAAATACGGGTAATTGATCTCGGTGAGTTACATAAATCAAGACCTGTGCAACATCACTCATGGTTAATTCAGCAGATTCGATTGTATGTTTTAAATTATCCATAGTTTTCCGAGCTTGGGCCTCAATGCCTCCACTAACAACCTTGCCTTCAGCATCGGTAGGAATCTGGGCGGTAAACAGCATATTGTTACCAATGGTCGCCCATTCCAATGGGGCCAGTGAGTTATACAAATCAGTTTTAACAGCAGTGATCATTACTTATCTTCCATTTATTTAAATAGATTAGATTGACGAACGTTAGGGCCTGTTGACGTTTCACATCGGTCACCATAAATAGCAGCAGGCCATTTAGGTTACTTTTCAGTGCCGGCCATGCTTTTTTCTATTTCACTAACGGCTAAGAAGCCCAATTGACGAAATGGCTCAGGAGGCATCCAGCTTGGTTTGCCAAATAGCTCAGGAATATTCAGTGTGGATTTTTTGCAGGAGAGAAGTGCCAGTTCTTGACCTAGCATCCAGCCTTTAACGATACCTACGCCATTACAGCCAATGGAGGCATATAGGCCAGGTTTTAACTCCCCCCATAAAGGAGCACCATTAGATGTTAGAGCGGTGGTACCTCCCCACCAATCGGATAGGGACTGGGCTGTCTTAATGTTAGGAAAGCGTTTTTGTAGACTATGTTGCAAGATAGCCTCAACTTTTTGGTCACCTTCTTTTTCGTAACCGTACATACCTCGCACTAATAATCGACCATCGTCAGTTGTACGGAATGTAGAACCCAATCGGTGGGCGGGCAATAAACCCCACTGACCTTTAGCCATAACGCTTTGACGCTCACGACTATCCAGCGGCTCTGTGATACCAGCATAGGTATAGATAGTGACACTATGGCCTTGCCCATAACCGAGATGTTTGGCAAAGGCATTATTGGCTAAATAGACTTTTGGGGCCTGTAATACACCGTTAGGCGTTGAGACCTGCCACTTGCTCTGATGCTCCTCTACACTCAATGCCGGGCATTGTTCATGTAATGTGACATTACTAGGAAGCTGATGAGCTAATAATCGAACTAAGCTATAGGGATTAAGTAAACGGTTTTCAGGTAAAAGTATGCCTGAGCGATAATAACTTGATCCTGTAATGGATTCTAAATCATCCTGTTGAAACCACTCAAAGGGTTGACCACTGTCTTCTAGATGCTTTGCCAATGATTTTAGGCCGTTAATACCGCGCTCCGTTGCCGCACCTTTAAATATTTTACTAGAACCAGAATCCAGTGCCGGTAATTTTGCACGCTGTACAATTTCTCGATGGTTTTTACGATAATGCTGGTAAAGCACTTGCGCTGAAATACTATCTTTTGCAGCAAAGGCATTCTCTAAAAGGAAGCCTGAATTCCGCCCAGCTGACCCCATACCGATCTGCTCAGCATCAATGACACGAATATCATCTTGTGGACAAAGCTCAGCCAAGCGCTGGGCAATAGCTAATCCTGTATATCCTGCGCCTACTATAATGGCATCACATGATTGTAAATTCTGCAACCTTGAACTATTTATTTTTATATTATCAGAACAAGCCCAACCGCAGTGACGCTTATATATTGGGTAGGTGTTTTTAGGCATAATAAGGCACCTTTTGAATGACTATAGGACTGCTGTAATAATACTTATTAAATTCAAAAACTATTGAATAAGAGAGGTTATACTCTGGTCAGTATTTATTGATAATTCATATAAGTTTAATTGCAGTTTTAAATTGTGATTTAAATTGCGCTTTAAATTAAAAACAGCTGCCCGAAGGCAGCTCAATGGCAGTACTGGCAAAGTACAAACTTTAAACTCTTGGGCTAATTGACCTATAGGCTAAATATTAGAAATCATTCAGTAGTACGCCATAACCGGGGATCTGATCATTAATACCGGCTAAACGCATGACATCCCAAGCCATTGCTTGGTTGCTGGTTATAACGGGTTTTCCTGTAAGCTTTTCTAATTCATCGATAATCTCAATGGAGCGTAAAGCACCACAGCTGATGAAGATTGCTTCGGCATCGGCTTGATCCACGCTTATAGCAAAACGAAGCAAAGAATCCGGCGTCACACAAATCATCTCACTGTCTTTTTCCAGATTTAAGCCTTGAATATTCAGTACTTCAAAACCACGCGCTTCCATATAATCTTTTTCCATCTGGTTAATCTCATCCAGATAGGGCGTTGCGACAACTATTCGCTTAGCATTCAAGGCATTTAGCGCTCTCATGACACTTGTAATCAGACTGGTAGCCAACGCACCTGGAGCGCCTTTTCCTAGCTCTTTAAAGACCGCCTCTTCGCCACTGACTAAACTGCCAGAGGTACACGCGTAGGTGATAACGTCTAGGCTTCCATCAGGTAATAACAGTGCAGCCGCATCTCCTAGGCTCTTCGTAAGGTCTGTTAGTGTTTCGGCAGTGATGCTGTCAGGAATCGGTGACCGGGTGAAATGAATACCAACTCCAGAGGGCAGCAGGCAGTGCATGTCATCCTCGATGGTTTGCTCTGTCGCCAATAGCACAAAACCGATCTTAGCTCTTGGGTGGCGACCTGAATCAAACTCAACCTCGAAACCTTCAGAAGCAACCATCTGATAACTCTCCATCATACTCAATTATTCCCAGCACCCAGCTGTATACAGCTAGGTATTTATAAGCGTATTAAAGAGCCTATCCTGGATATAGTCAAGAATATTTTTAAACGATGTATACAGCTTGAAAGGTGATTTTTTAGAAAAGTTAGGCCGAATAGGTCGGCCTTATTTGGTGACGAAGTGAGAGGATAGGGTGTGTTAGTCGGCGCTGTTATGCTGTTTGAGTAGGTTGATGACCCTGGCGATATAGTTACGCTTGATATAACCCACAGCAATAACATCATTTCGAGAAATTGCACCGATCAACTCGTCCAGTTCATCTTTAAGTGCTTGAATTTCTTCTGTCCAGAAGTTGTGCATTTTCTGGTACCAAACACGGGTAGTTTGAAAGTAGTACAGGTGGTAAAGCTGTAGCAAAGCGCTATTACCAATTAATTCGCCAATTAGATAGTGCAGTTCATGGTTGATACGAGCCAACAATTCTAAATCCGTATCCAACGAGTGAAGTTGCTCTGATTCTGCACGCAATATCTTTAACCGTTCGACTTGTAGTGGAGTGCATGTTGAAGGCGTCATACTCCCCATAAGCTCTGCAACTTTCAGGCGCATCTCGTAAACATCGGCCAAGTTATTGTAGCTGGCCTCAGTAACAAGTGTTCCCACACCATTTTTACTAAAAGCCAAACCTTCAAATTCAAGTCGCTTAATGGCTTCCCGAATAGGTGTACGACTGCACTCAAACTCTTCGGCAAGCTGTGTTTCTCTTAGTATAGAGCCGGGAGGGTAGGTCAGTAAGCAGATACGTTCACGTAAAATATCGTGAATGGAGTCAACTCGTGCTCGCTTAGTAACTTTATCGCTATTGTCCGATGTATTTGGGGCTGACGTATTAATAAGAATCTCCCGAAAGTAAACAAAAAAAGAGCAATCACCCCGGAATTATAGAATTCTAATCTAGAGGGTCAACTTGTATACAAAAGAGAGAAGTAATCACTAGAAAAGATTCAAATGGATCTCACTATTTTTCCTTCTCAAATTGCAGCTGCTGCTCTAAAAGATAGAGAACACGAGCGATAAAGTTACGCTTTATAAAACCAAAAGCAACCACGTCCTTTCTTTTAATAGCCGAGATCAATTCGTTGATTTCATTGCGAAGTGCCTCCACTTCTTGTAGCCAGAGCTGAGGCATTAACTGAAACCAGACTCGTGTAGTCTGAAAATAATACAGATCATAAATGGAACGCAGCGCTTTATTACCAATAAGACTAATCGTTAGATTATGCAGTTCGTGATTGATTAATGCTAAACCGTCAGGGTCGTTGATATCGCTAAGCTTAGATGCTTCATATTGTAAATTTTGCAGTTGCTCCAAATGCTGTGACGTACATTGCACCGGCCCCATCACACCTATCAATTCTGCCGCCTTAAGACGCATTTCATAGACATCGGCTAATCGTTCAAATTCAATATCCGTGACCAGTGTTCCTACACCATTTTTACTGATGACCAGACTCTCAAATTCCAACTGCTTAATAGCCTGCCGAATAGGGGTACGACTGACGCCAAACTCTTTGGCCAATTCAGCCTCTCGTAACAGGCTACCGGGAGGATAGTGCATTAAACAAATACGCTCTCGGATGGCACGATAGATGTGATCAACCCTTTGCCTGGGCAGCAGTTTCTTTTTGATGTTTGGCATATTTTGCTTAAAAACCTTCTTGTTCTGATCTGTTTTTATTGGATGTGCATATGCACAAAATCTTAACATACAAACCCTTGAAGTATACAGCTGACGTATACATTAAGTTTTATTTACGGTTGACAGCGCTTTTTCAGGTAGGTTTAATGTCGAAAAACATCAAGCTGTATACAGCTAGAGGAGAGAACAATGCATGATCTAATGAAAAAACGCGCTAATGAACTGCAACTGCGTCTAGTTGAGAGAACAGATTTGGACGGTGTATTACTGACCGACGAAGACTCAATTGCCTATATTGCGGGTTATTGGGGTTACCTAGGGGTTGAGTTTGGGCGACCAACAATGGTCTGGGTACCTCGACAAGGCGAATGCGCTGTTATTACACCTTTAATGGAATCTGAGATGGGTTCTCAGATGACCTGGATTGATGATGTACGCCCTTGGGAAGACGGCAAAAATGGTGAATGGCGTACGGTACTGGAACAACTGGTCGGCACCTCAAGTCGCCGTAAGATCGGTATTGAAACCTTAAAAGTACAACCTCTTGTTGGTCACTTTTTAAACAATGGTTTAGCTAATGTAGAACTAGAGGATTGCACGGCATTATTAGGCGAAATGCGTGTGATTAAATCCCCTGAAGAGATCGAAATCATGCGTCAGGCGGGTCAAGTGGCCATTGGCATGGTTGAAGGTGGTAAAGCGGTACTGGCTGAAGGAGTGCCTGAGTATGAGGTTGCACTAGGTGTTATTGCTGGTGGAACACGTAAAGCGGCTGGCTTTCTGACTGATAAAGGTTTTGACCAGTTTGTTTCACCCACTATTCATAATCTACAGGTCTTCCAGTCAGGCTGTGATACCTCTAAGGTTCACCGCCGCTCGAATGTGCGTAAATTACAGAAGGGCGACCCGGTTTATATGTGTTTTTGTGGCATGGTCAACTTTAAACAATATAAGTTGGGCTTTGACCGTGAATTCTTTATTGGCTCGGTGACCGATGAACAGGCACGGATTTATGAAGTTGCCATTGCTGCTCAACAAGCAGCTCTCGATACTATTCGCCCAGGAATGGTAGCAGAGGAGGTGCATTTTTCTGCGGATGAGGTCTATAAGTCGGCTGGATTTGCACCGGGTTATCGTACAGGACGCTCTATCGGTGTTTCTTTCTTGGAAATGCCCGAATTCAAGGCGGGGGATAAAACAGTACTGCAGGAAGGTATGACCTTTGCCGTCGATGGCGGTATCACTATTCCAAATGAGTTTGGCGCCCGCGTCGGTGATTCCATTGTTGTAACAGAGGGCGGATTTGAATATCTGACACCATATCCAAAGGATTTAACGATTATTTGATCTTAAAGTCTCCGAAATAAGTACGCCATTGGGCTTGAGCATTTGTTGCTCAAGCCTACTCTTCTTGCACTCTAACAGTATTTATCTTCGAGCAGATGCTCATGCGGGTACAAGTTATTGCCTAATAAATGCCTGCATGCCTTTTTAAATGGACTTATTTTGGTTCTGTCTTCTATTCATTTTTCTTGCGGTTCTATTTATTTTCGCTGCTATCCAAACCTGAATGTGATGACACGGTTATACGAACCAATATCGGCACGATTCATCATGTATAGAAAAAACAATAAAAGGTGCTGCCGTGATGTTTTATCTGAATATGGGCTTTAAGTACAAGTTGCTGCTAGCGATTGTGTTAACTTTTGCAGGCTTGGCGACACTATCAACCCTTTCTGTTATCTCATTGAAAAAACTCAATCAAGTATCTGATCAGGTTGATCTATTAAGCCAACAACAAAGCCTACTCAATCTTTTACAGTTAGAAGTTCTACAACAAACAGTACAGATGAAAAGTGGAGAAAATAGTACTCTCGAACCACTATTGAATACGTTTACCCCGCCACTTGAGGCAAGTGATGAAGCGGGACAAACAAATAAGCAGTTACTGCAGGTATTGCATCACTGGGTCGAGACTCGGCAACAATGGCTGGTTATGAAAAATAAGTATGACCAAGAACTGCGTGATGATATGCAGCATACAATTTCAGAATTTGATAAGGCTGTTTTTTCCACTTTTCGTAATCCCTTTGATCATTTTTCTAAATCTGTCGCTCGATTACTTGAAGTGCAAAATGCACTCAGTGCGCAGAAGGTTAAAGAAACACTATCAGCCCTGAAGCAGGCATTCAGCAAGCTCGGATTTGATGATTTTTATCAGGAGAAGTTATCCAACCTAGAACCTCAGTTGGAAACGTTAATCCACCACTTAGAAGCGATGCATCGGCTGGATCAAACAGCATTAGTCGCACGAGGACAACTGATAGACCTTGCAGAAGATCACGCAGAGCAATTGGAACAGGCGTTACAAAATGCCCGTAAGCAATCCCATGACACCAATGATGAGATACTGCACCAAATTATTATTGTTGGCCTAATTGTGGCTGCGTTAGTGTTGGGACTGCTGTTGATCACTTGGCGTCAGGCCGCACAAAGTTTGAGTCAAACCGTTGGCACGCTAGAGACCATTTCCCAAGGTGATCTGACACCTATAATGACGGTTAATCATAAACGTGATGATGAATTTGATCGTGTGGGTTTGGCAGTCAATCATTTAACGGATAATTTCTCTGAGGTGCTCTCTCAAGTAATATCGGGCAGTAAAACTGTACAAGAAATGTCCGGTGAACTGCAACAGATGTTAGGACAGCTGACCAACAGTAATGAGCAAACCGGCCAACAAGCACAATCTGTAGCCACAGCAGTTGAGCAGATATCTCTAACGGTGCAGGAGATGTCAGGAGCAACAAAAGATGCACACCAACAGACGTTACAAGCCTGCGCTACGGCTGACGAGGGTGGAAAAGTAATTACAGAAGCACTGGGATCTCTAGAACATTTAGGGCAAATTTTTACTGACTTGAGCAAGAGAGTATCCGGGCTAGAGTCCGCATCTTCAAAAGTAGATGGTGTGACCGTTATGATCAATAATCTTGCAGAACAGACTAATCTTTTGGCATTAAATGCTGCCATTGAAGCCGCCAGAGCAGGAGAAGCGGGGCGTGGTTTTTCTGTTGTTGCGGATGAGGTAAGAGCCTTAGCAGAAAAAACAGTGCAGGCGACCAGTGACATTAACGCCATCGTTAGCGATATGAAAGATCAATTACAGGCGTTAATGCAGATGATGTCCAAAGGAGAAAAGCAGGTATCCAGCAGCCAGATATTAGGAGATCAAGCGGCGGGGGAAATTGAGACGATAAAAACGTGGGTTTTACAAATTTCCTCTTGTAATAACCAATTAGCAACAAGCATCGATCAGGTCGCAAAAGGCGCACAATCAATTAGTGGCAATATGGTCAGCGTTGCAAAAAATGTAAAACAGGATATAGCCTTAAGCCATAAAGTCCTGTGTTTATCAGACAAGGTAGCAGAACAAAACGAAAAACAATCAGAGATGAGCAAACGCTTTCAGTGCCATTAGTTTAGAGCCGGTGACCTTTTCCCTGAATATCTTGAAATTTCATCATCCCCATGGTGTTAAATTTGGGGAAAGGGTCAATACATACCTAAACAGAAGTATTTCGATATTATCCCAGCCAGAAGATCAGGAAATATGGCCGTTTTTGTAGAGTAGCTTTTGTTTAAGTGCCTCCCCTAATTCTTTTCATTTTCCTCTATTCCCATATAACCATAAAGCTCTCTTTTTATACGCTGGAACTCACTACTTGAGAAAAAAGCCTGTTCAGGTTTACACTCAAACTCTCTGATACCACATCTTTCTTGTTCTTCCGTTATCAAATATACGGATAAGTTACATTCAAAAGAGTATTCATCAGTATTTAAAAAGAAACGGATCACTTGATTTTCTTTCTCGAAAGAGAATACTTTTTCAGATTCAATTTTCCACTGTACAATTTTATCCATATTAATAAAATGACTGTCAGTAATTTTAAGTGCTCTTTTCATCTTATTATCCTTGTATAAAATTAAAAAAATAAAATATGAGTGACATATAAAAATAATTTAGATATTCTCCGACTAATGCCGGAGAGTCTGGTATTTTTTATTTGTATAAATATTTTTAGGTATTAATTAATTGCGGGTGCGAGACAGAATAATAGCAGCCGTCATTACTAGAACGCCTCCGAGTATCGTTAGAGAAGATAGCTGCTCACCCAGTAAAGAAACGGCGATTACAATGGCCACCACAGGCTCTAACGTTAAGAGTGTCGCTGCATTGGATGCACCTATTTTGGGTGAACCGCTGATAAAGGTGACAATGGGGGCTATTGTGGCAAAGATCGCCAGTCCAAACGCTGCAATCCAGCCCAATGTGTTTTGCGGCATTGTTGTCTCTTGGAATACGCTTGCTACAGAAAAAGTTACCATCCCTGCTAATAGGATGACACAGGCTGAAGCCATGGGGTTTTCTGGTTCAGCGCTGTGGGAGCCATAAATAATGGCACTGCCATAACTCAGTGCCGCAAACAGAGCCCACAACACACCCTGGATATCTCCCTGTAAATCGATACCTGTTGCCAATATTACTCCTGTAATTGCCAATAGCATGCTGGCTATACGAGCCGAAGTGGTAGGCTCTTTTAAGATTAAAATAGTGTATAGAGTGACAAAAGCAGGAAATGAGAACATCAGAATCACAGCCAGGCTGACAGAGCTCGTATGGCTGGCATTGTAATAACCCAAAGCCGCACCAGCATAACCGATTCCAAGTAGGCTGCTTTGCAGAAATCGACGTGGACTGGGTAGTGAAACATTTTTAAACCTCAACCATAACAAGAGTACTAGAGCGGCAAGACTAAAACGAGTGAGCAAAAGCCCCATTGGGTTAGCGCCATCACTATAAGCAAAATGGGCAAAAAGAGGCTGTAGTCCGTAACAGATTGCAGATATCATTACCAATAGATAACCTCTGGTAAATGCCTGATTCCGCGTCATTGAAGCAGTGAGAGTCATAATTATCTCATTAAAAAATAAAAACAATGCTAAGCACCCAAACAAAAGTTTCTCGACAAATAATCGCTATATTTTCTGGCTACAGGTCAAAGTCTGTTGGGATAATTTTGTATGGGTATGTAAAGCTGGCAGCGATTACCGACTAACGTGAGAAGCGATGATCTGAATGCGAAATCACATTCAGCTCGCTAACCTGTAACTACCTCTTTTAAGTGGTTACGCTGAAGGAGGAGTAATTTTTCCCATACCGTCTTCTAGCTGATGAGCAATATTCAATAAAGTGGATTCATTAAATAAATCAGCGACCAATTGAATACTCATAGGAAGCCCCTTGCTGTGTAACCCTGATGGTAGAGTTATTGCGGGGTTCCCCGTCATATTGAAAAATGATGTATAACGAGTGATCGCGTTACCCGCAGGCTCCGAAATACCGGCTGTTTCAACCTGATTGGTTTCGATCAAGGGTGCAATTGATGGGCAACCCGGTGTGATCAGTACATCAATCTCACAAAAAACACTTTGTAACTGTTGTCGATAACCTTCTATCAGGCGTTTAGCCCGAACATAATGCTCCGCTAAAATAAACTGCCCTGCAGCAAAGCCTGAACGGAACTCTTCTGAATAAAGCTCTCGGTGTTGTTGGAGAAAGTCACTGTGATAAGACAGGGCCTCTGGTAGCTGAACCGTCAGTGAAACGGTTCGAGTATGCTCCATGGATGGCATCTTTACAGGGATAATCTCTGCGCCTTGTTGCTTGAGGTAATCAATGGCCTGCTGGGTTGCAGCCAGTATTTCTGGGTCACAATGTTCAAAAAAGAATTGATCAGGCACACCGATTCTTTTCCCCTGAATAGGATTATCAAGCACCGGTAAACAAGGCTGATGCGGTGCATTAACACAGCTAGGATCTTCTGGATCGTATTCACTCAGAATATCCGTCAGCAAGGCGGCATCTTTTACCGTACGAGTAAAGGTTCCAGCATGATCCAGTGTCCAACAGTAAGGGATAACACCTCGTAAACTGATTCTACCCAGGGTTGGTTTTAAACCGACAACACCACAAAGCGCCGCAGGTGCTCGTACCGATCCCCCTGTATCTGTACCTAAGGCAAAAGCACTCATTCCTAATGCAACAGCAGCAGCAGACCCACTGCTTGATCCTCCTGCTAATCGTTGGTTGTCATAGGGATTTTTGACCGTACCAAAGTAGTCATTTACACCCGTCGCGCCATAGGCAAACTCATGTAAATTATTTTTACCCTGTAAAATCGCCCCCTGCTTTTCCAGTAGATCAACAACAAAGGCACTATCATCACTGATGCTGTTCTCCATCACACGTGAGCCTCCTGTCGTTTTTTGGTTGCGTGCGTGATAGAGATCTTTACAGCTGAATGGAATGCCCGATAAAGAGTGAGTGAGCTCAGCTTTTTCAGCTTGTTTGAGTGTTTGTTCACGGCATAGGCTAATAAATACAGGATTACGAGGGTTCACACTATCAATGCGTTGCTGATAAGCATCTGCCAGCTCAACTGGAGTTAACTCTCCACTGTCCAATTTTTGTCTTAACTCTATGATATTGGAGTAAATAATCTCTTCCATCTGCTTATACCTTGATCTGTTTTGACGGTTGTACAGGCCCTGCTGGAGGTAGCTCTCCCAATGGAAGCGTTCTCAAGTGCTCAAGCTCTTTGAGCAAATCTTGGAAGCCCGAAATCACTCCCATTTGAGGCTCAACCAACTCATCCAGCTCTTTGTTGCTACAGGGGTGACAAGAGAGTTCCTGTAAAACATTTTCCAAGGTCTCTTTTTTTATTGGCTTCATTTTTTCCTCCTGCTGTATACAGCAGGATTAAAAAGGCTGAGCCATTTTTTGTCAATAGCACGAATAGAAATACTTATTACTTGTCAATCAAGAGAACCCTTCCTTATATAGGCCCAATAAAACTGCATATCAGGCTATAAACAGTGTTTTTCACAATTTTTATACGGAGATATTCCGCAGTGAATCATAAGGTTAATTATGCAGAGAAAGAGACTTTTACATTAAAAACAACTTAGCTGTATACAGCTAAGTTGTTTTATGTTTTTATAAATAGGCACCAGCTATTCCTTCAACAGGAAAAAGGTGCCATAGCAAGGTGTATAGGTGGCTTCCAAAAATCGACCTAGATAGCCAACAGCCGATAAAAACAATGAGAAAGAGGGTGAAGTTAATGTTCACGCTGAATAAAAAACTGAAGAGGATTATTGCAAGCTGCTCTGTTGCTGCTGCGATGGTCTGTACGCTGGGAGCGAAGACTGCATTGGCGGGAGAAGGCCATATTTTGGCTCATGTCATGCCAACGGATCATATCTTCCATAAAGTATCCGAAAAGTTTATGGCAAAACTGGATGCTGAGTCTGCTGGG
This sequence comes from Oceanospirillum sp., assembly GCA_047518265.1. Taxonomy (GTDB): domain Bacteria; phylum Pseudomonadota; class Gammaproteobacteria; order Pseudomonadales; family Halomonadaceae; genus Oceanospirillum. The sequence goes on along the minus strand of JAKZRG010000005.1, from coordinate 185,879 downwards.
AAAATGAAGATTGAATACCACCCAGGCGGCGATTTAGGGGATTGGAGCACAATCACTGAGCAGGTGATGCGTGGTGCTGTGCCTATGACGATGGCTTGGGCTAATTCGGAGCTTGATCCTCGCCTAGATGTGGCCAACCTCGGTTATGTTGCAGATAACTGGAGTACCGCACGTAAGCTTTATGGCCCAGGCAGTAAAATGGAACAACTGTTTGGAGATATCTACGATGATTTAGGCATGGTTCTACTGGGTACTGTACCTACTGACTTTACCGGCTTTGTGGTACGTAAAGGTCTGAACGTCCCTGTTGACGTCCCTACTGATACCAAAGGTTTTAAGATGCGAGTACCAAATTTCCCGATGGCAATTGATCGCTATCAGGCTCTTGGTTTCTCCGTTGTACCTATGGCGTTTTCCGAAGTACACACTGCATTACAAACCGGAGGTATTGATGGCCGGGCTTACTCCCCTCCTTCTGAAGTACTGATGTTCCAAGATGTATTAGAAGCTTATGTATATACCCGAGAGTCATTTGAAACGACTTTCTGGTTAGCCAATAAAAAATGGTTTAACAACTTGAGCGCTGAAGAGCAGGTCTGGATGAAATCCTCAGCAGCGGCAGCAACAAATTGGGCTTGGGACAATGCGGAAAAAGACAGCGCCGGTTGGTTTAACAAGATCCGTGCAGCCGGTATTGATGTTGTTGAGTTAACACCGACACAGCTTAAAAAGTACAAACAACACGTGGTATCTACCGAGTGGCCGATCATGGAGCGGTTATTAGGTAAAAACACCATGAACGAGCTAAAAGCTGCATCTAATCAATAACATCTTATCTATATAGGCCATCCCGCTTAGCGCGATGGCCTGCCTGAATCACTAGTGCTAAGAGGGCTGGGGTTATGAGCGGAGATCTTACTGCGTCTCATCTGGATGCTTGTATTGGGCCGGAAAGCCTTAAACCTGTACCCGTACAGGAACAAAGCAACATTAATACATTTTATCGGTTTGAGCGGAAGTTTATCAGGGTTGTTCGCTTTTTGTTGGTCGCTACATCCCTGTCACTAGGCTTTTTGATGTTCTCTCAGGTGATTATGCGATATGGCATAGAGTCACCCTTTTTAGGCACTGAAGAGCTCGCTCCAATGTTGGCGTTGTGGGTCTATTTTCTGGGCATGGTGAATGCTACACGAGAACGGGAACATATCACCGGAGGCATAATTACCCTGATCTTCAGTAATCAACGAGTGATCGATGGCGTACGTATATTTGGCACTCTGGTCTGCTTGATTGCCACCATCATCTTTGGATTTTACGCCTGGGAATTTGCCAGTTTCAACTTTGAATTGGGACGAAAAAGCCTCTATCTACGTTGGCCAAAATCTCTTTGGGATTTCAGCATGTTCACAGGGTTTGTACTGGTAGGTTGCTACTACGTTCTTCAGCTCATTGTCGAAGTTAAGCATTTCAAGAATAGCAAAGTGTGATTGGGTAAAAGCTATGACTATTTTCTTTATTACTGTAGTGGCGGTTATTTTGTTGCTATTGATAGAAGTGCCAGTTGGATTTGCATTCGGTGTTGGTGCTTTATTGTATGGTGTATCGACAGGTACCGATATCTCATTTCATGCCGGGTATGGCTATTCTCAGGTTGCTTCATTTTCATTATTAGCGCTGCCATTGTTCGTGCTTTCCGGTACATTGATGAGTGCTGGAGGAATATCAGAGCGTTTACTGAATTTTGTAAACTCTTTTGTAGGACGTACAAAAGGAGGCTTGGGTGCTGTTACGGTATTGAGCTGTGCGCTATTTGGAGCCATCTCTGGTAGTGCATCTGCGGCGATTGCAGCCATTGGAAAAATCATGGTGCCACGCATGATCAAGGAGGGCTATCCTGCAGGACATGCAACATCTCTTGTTGCTGTCTCTTCTGTTCTGGCCTTGCTAATTCCGCCCAGCATTCCAATGATTGTCTTTGCTATTGCGACTCGTATCTCTGTTGCCAAAGCCTTTTTAGCAACCATGGGCCCCGGTATTTTATTGGCGCTAATCTATTGTGCGTTAAACTTTTTCTTCTTACGTAAAAATACAACCATTAAGGTTGCACCTTCATTACCTTTTAAGGAAGTCGCTAAGGAAATTACAAAAACAGGTCGCGAGGCAACCTTTGCGATCATTATGCCGCTTATTATTTTAGGTGGTATTTACAGCGGTGTTTGTACGCCAACTGAAGCCGGTGCAGTAGCGTTAATATATACCTTAATTGTTGGTTTCTTTATTTATAAAGGTATGACACTGCGTAACCTTTATGAAGCGACATTGGAATCGGCGACGCTAACTGGGGCTGTAATGATGGTGCTGTTCTTCCTGTTCATTATGAGCAGAGGTATGGTACTGGCGCAAATTCCTAATCAATTTGCCGATATTTTGCTGAGTATCTCAGAAAATAAGATTGTCCTACTGTTAATTATCAATTTGCTGCTGCTTATCATGGGCATGATTGTTGACGATGTATCCGGCAGTGTTTTGGCTGCAATTATTCTAATGCCCGTTGTCGATAAGATAGGCATTGATCCTATTCACTTCGCTGCAATTGTGGGTACCAATCTAGGATTAGGTAATATCTCACCGCCCTGCGCACCTCTGTTATATATGGCCGGTGGCGTTACCAAGTTGCCATTGAACCAGTATATTGGTCCAACCATGAAGTTCTTGATATTTGGCCACTTACCCATGGTTTTCCTTGTAACCTTTGTACCTGAGCTGAGCTTGTATCTACCGAGTTTATTGGACTAGATAGATATTAACTTATAAAAAGTAAGCTTTACCCTCGGCTCGAAAACCAAACTTAATCCTATACAGGACTAAGTTTGGTTTTGTGATTGCAGGCTCCCCATTGAAAATCTAATGTATTAATGAGGCCTTTGATCATCTGTTAATGTTCTAAGAGCGAGCCCATTGATAATGATTTTATGGGCTCCTGTTGCTCCTGCAATTGATCAAACGGCTCCTGTAATCGATCAAGCTGTTCCTGTTCACTTGCTTCATTTCTCATATCAGTAATATTAAGATCTATGAGTAATCTTGGCGCTAAACGATACAGTGCCTGCAACAAGTTAGCCTTGGATATCGGCTGTGTTATTTGTGCACGGATCTTCGCACTAAAAGGATATTCTCCCTCTTCTACCTGTCCCAAATAAGATTGATTCAAGTGCTCAATCACCGCCCCGTGACTCTCCAATATCATGCGAATATCATGGTCGATGCTGAATCGATATTGACCCCGTAGGTTCAATATCAAACAGGGCCTCTCTTGCAAAGATTCGGTAGGTAACGTCTTAATGGAAATATCCAAACCCTTTTCTTCAAACTCATCAAACATTTTACGGGCAAAGCTCAGGTGATTCCGAGGCAGACAGATCCGATACATCGCCATAACATTTCCGGCTATCACCGTTTGCTGACTGTCTAAAAAAATGCCTTCCATTAATCCAATCGTGCCACAAAATTTCTGCAACAGCTCAGGTTGATCTTTACCAACAACGGTTAATAACCAATGCAACATAATAAGGCTCCAGAGGTATTACAGCCCTTAATCACAAATCATAAGGCTTAAAAATTAGGTTATTTATAACAATGAAAATGAATAACAGGGGCTAGGGAGCCTCTGTTATTCACTGGAACCATCAATCCAATAAGCTGGGTAACCACAAGCTCAGCTCAGGTATAAAGGTCACGATAAAGACCATGGGCAGATGCCCTAACAAGAGGAACTTCATGGTTGGCCCAATATATTTATCGAGGGAGAGCTTGGTGACTCCCCCGGCCATATAGAGCAAGGGCGCACAGGGCGGTGATATATTCCCCAAACCTAAGTTAGTGCCCACAATGGCGGCAAAGTGAATAGGATCGATACCAATTTGCTGCACTACGGGCATTAGAATAATGGCCGCTAATACCCCACCGGAAACATCATCAACAATCATGCCCATCAACAATAAGAGCAGGTTGATAATCAGCAATAGAATGATTTTGTTATCCGAGATACTGAGCAGGAGTTCCGCAAACTGATTAGGAATCTGCGCGAGGATCATGCCGCGACTGAGAATAAACAGGAAGAAGAGCACCATAATCACCGAACCGGTTAAAATGGCCGCATCCTTACTGGATTCAAACAGATTGCGTATGGTCATGGTGCGATAGATGACAAAACCCACAAACAGGGTATAAACCAGAGCAACCGCCCCGGCCTCTGTCGGTGTCGCAACCCCACTGTAAATACCACCCAGAATAATAAAGGGCATGATAATGGCGAGAGTCGCGCGTTTACCGGCGGTCCAGATCTCTTTACCCACATCCTTCAGAGGTAACTTAGGAGAAACCTTGATGGTGTTGTTATTACGCAGGAACCAGAAGTTCAGAGCACAGTACACCAGTGCCAACAAGATACCCGGCAACATGGTAGCCAGAAATACCTTTGCTACGGACTGACGTGTTGCAATAGCAAACACGATCATGGGAATGCTAGGAGGAATCATCAGGGCTAATACGGAAGATACCGCAACCAATGCCGTGGCATGGCCTTCGGGATAACCCTCTTTGATCATCCTTGGCACCATGATTCTGCCGATGGCTGCAATGGCTGCCGACGCACTACCAGAGATCGCGCCAAACATGGCACAACTCAGTACGGTTACCGCACCTAAACCACCTTTTGTTCGGCCTACAAAGGCATTCACAAAATCCAACAAGCGCTCTGATATACCGCCCGTACCCATCAAGGTTCCGGCCTGTACAAAAAGAGGCAAGGCTAAGAGAGAAAAGGCCCCCACTTGGGAATATCCATAACCCGCATGAAAGGAGATATCGGTACCGCTTACCACACCATAGAACAGTGCACCGAGACCAAAAGAAAAACCTACTGGTACTTCAAGCAGCAGTAGTAGAACGACAATTCCAATCGTCAGGAAGAATATTGTCATGACCACACCTTACTTTTTATTGTTTTGCTTATCTTGCTTACGTGCTTAAAACTGAATAGCTGAGTTCTAGTACCTGAATCCAAGCATCTAATTCCGAGCACCTAAGACTGGTTATTTGAACCGGATCTTAGATCTCGTATCTCAGCGATAATTTGCAGACAGTAATAAAACGCCATCAAGGCAAAACCCGTCACCATACTGAAATCCCACAGATACTTAGGCCAGCGCATATAGATGCTCTTTCGACCCAGATCAAAATTGAACATGGCAAATTTCAGGGCAAAATAACCGAACACACAGACCGCTAATAAACAGGCAAAACTACCTGCTAAGCGAATCGCTTGAATAAGGGTGCGGTTCTTAAAGATCAGAGCAACAATGCCACCGGAGATATGATCCTGATCCCGAGTGGCATAAATCATGCCCAGAAAATAGGCCCATAGCGCCAGCATGGGAGCCAGCTCTTCGATACCTAAAAAAGGGGATTCCAAGCCATAACGCATGACCACCTGAGCGGCCATTAGCAGACCTAAGGCAATGGTGGAAATCACCATGGCTACAGCAATCACTTGAGCTAACCGTGCTTCCAAACGATAAAACAGACTTGGATTGGCTTTGGCCGATTCTGGCACGGCTTTAACATAAGAGGGGCCAACCATTTCATCCGGGTGGGTATATTCGATACTCATCATTAGGCTCCCGTTGAGTGTGATATCAAAAGAGCCTGCAAAGGGTACTTGCAGGCTCTTTATGGGCTCTTGTCTAAACTCTTGTCTAAAGATCCCTACGCCTTACAGACCGGCAGTTTCTTTTAGATCAGACATGATTTTTTTACCCAACAGGCCTTCCATAATCGGCCACTCAACTTTCATTACCGTCTGTTTATACGCAGCGGCTTGAGCTGGATCTTGCTCCAGTACATCAATCCCTGCGGCACGGATTTTGTCTAACCAACCATCACTGAACGCTTCTGCATTATCCCAAGCCCAAGTGGTGGCATAGTCTGCGGCTTCACGTACCCAAGCGCGCTCCTGATCACTTAAACCTGCCAACCAGCTTTTACTGGCGATCCAGAAGGTCGGTTCAAAAGATTCGCGGGTATAGACATAAGCACGTAGAACATCACGGAACATCAACACTTCATACGGGGGAGAGAAGGCACGACCATCAATGGCACCGGTTTGCAGGGCCGTATGCACTTCAGAAAATGCCATAGGCACCACAGAGAAACCTAATGCGCTATAGCGGTCGATGGCCATAGGGTAGTTAGGTACCCGGATCTTAAAGCCTTTGGAGTCTTGCGGAATTTTTACCGGCACATCCACGCCTTTACGTACCACATAACCGGTGAAATCCGTTGGTAGGGTGCCCAACAATTCCACATTTAAACCGTCGTAGATCTCTGAAAACAGATTATCCATCTTACTGCCGGGGCCGTAGACTTTTGTGGCACTGGCCCAGTCATCGGCAACATAACCCAGATTGGCAATATCCAGACGAGGGTCTAATTCGGAGTTAGACCACGCCATGGTCATGGGCAATGCACCTTGCATCACCTGCTCGGTAATCGTCGACCAGTCCCCCAAGTCGCCACCAGGGTGATATTCGATTTTTACCGTACCGGAAGAAAGCTCATCCAGCTTGGAGATAAACTGTTCGGAAACACTGTTAAAAATATGATCCGTTGGCATCACATGGGCCAGAATATGACCGTTCTGTGCCGCCTGAACCTGTGTTGGTAGGGTCAGAGATAAAGCGCCCACAGAAAGAGCAGCTGCGGTAAGCACCCCTGATATTTTTTGACTTAACTTCTTCATTGTATCGCCTCTGTTGTTGTTATTAGCGGAGCGTTTTTATTAGCTGGAGCGTTTCTTATTTGGTCATGCATGATTTAGCAGCAACCTGTTTATTCCATGGTCAGATGATAAACAGGCTGCTTTTGTCATTTAGCTATCAGAATGAAGTCTTAAGATTTAACGATGTTGAACTCTGGGCCGAATGGGAAACGAGTGATGTTTTCAACCGTATCCTCACCCACGACTAAGATGTCGTGTTCGCGATAACCACCCGCACCGGCCATGCCTTCTGGTAGCATCAACATTGGCTCCATAGAGACCACCATGCCTGGCTCGATTACCGTTTCCACGTCTTCACGCAGTTCCAGACCCGCTTCACGACCGTAGTAGTGGCTTAAGGTGCCAAAGGAATGGCCGTAGCCGAAGGTGCGGTATTGCAGCACATCGTGTTCAAGGAAAATTTCATTTAGCTCAGCGGCGATATCACAGCAACGAGCACCAGGACGGATAAGCTCCAGACCACGGCGATGCACCTTACAGTTGATCTCCCACAGCTCTAGATGGCGATCAGATACATGCTCACTGAACAGGGTACGTTCCAAAGCGGTGTAGTAACCGGCAATCATAGGGAAGGTATTCAGGCTGAGAATATCCCCCGCCTCTACTTTGCGACTGGTGACCGGGTTATGAGCGCCATCGGTATTGATGCCGGATTGGAACCAAACCCAGGTATCCATCAACTCACCATGAGGGAAGGTACCAGCGATTTCACGTACCATGGCCTGAACACCGGCCAGAGCAATTTCATACTCAGGCACACCCACGGCAATAGCATCACGAATAGCGGCACCGCCCACATCCGCCACACGAGCACCCTGCTTAATCACAGTGATCTCTTCTGCAGACTTGATCATCCGCATCTGCATGGTCGGTACGCCGATATCAACAAACTGGGAGGTAGGGAAAGCCGTCTTCATCTTCTCCAGATTTTGCAGTGGCATATGGTCAAATTCGACACCAAACTTACCGCCATCCTTAACCAGATTTTTCACGGCATAGAAGAAGTTATCTTTCTGCCAATCCGTATAAACCACGTTGTCGCCCAACTGGTTGCGACGGTAAGGTTGGCCACCATCAATATTGGCGGTTACCGTGGTATAAGAGTCCTGAGTCACCACCAAACCGTAGTCACGGCCAAAACGGCAGTAGACAAAATCACTGTAGTAATTGATGTTGTGGTAAGACGTGAATAATACGGCCTGCAGATCATTCTCTGCCATATAGCGACGTAGTTTGGCTAATCGGCCACTCATCTCCTCTTTGGAAAATGTTGGCCGTACTTTTTCGCCGTTAGGGATCAGCACCGTTGGTGGCATCTGCATGTTTGAAATCCTCTTATTTTTATATCTTGCTTTTATAGTCTCTTCACATATGAGCGCTGGTTCTTCTGTATTCCAGCCCGTCATTAGCAAGCTCTCTGCTGCTGGAGAATCAGACTAGCGACACCGACGACATAAAAGAAATCAATAGTTTTAATGAAGACATTTACGTTGCAAATGACCAAGTGATAACAAGGTCTTGCGCTTAAATAGGGTTTAAAAGAGGAAATAAATCAGGTCAAAAGAGCAGGTGTTATCGAGAGATATCAGAGGGGAAGTTGGTGTGTCTGTAAACCGAAAACAAAAAGACCCGAGAGCCAAAATAAGGCGCTCGGGTCTTTTGATTAATACTGTTTATCAAATACTAGAATTCTAATATTTATAACAAACAGATACCCTAACTCTAGTAGGGTGCTATCGCTATCACTTATTAGTTAGCAAGAACCACACAGCCCTCTTGGCTACGACGCTGAGCATCTATCCATTCCATTGCTTTCTCACGGGTCTGAGTAAAAAAGACAATGCGTGGTGTCGGCTTTAATGTACCGTCTTGCCCCATATCATGGCGATAAACCCAGCAGCTATCGGCTGCAAATTCACGGATTTCTAGGGCAAACTGGATTGGAGTGATCTGGCTGTAAATGCTCATAGTCGTATACTTATCTTTATTAACTTAGGCTAGTGAAGGCTTTTACCTTTAGACCCATACTTGCTTGGCTATCCATGACTGAACCGTGCAAGGTCTGTGGTAAAGGCTCGGTTTAATAAAATCGTATTCGTTTGTTCCGGTACATCGCTCAGTTTTTTAATAACATAACCGAGCAATTGGCACGCTCTGCTACCCGAGCCGATACTGATCCCAGTAAGAACTCGTTTAGCTTGGATCTGTGGTGCGCCGACATCAAAACCAGATCAATCTCCTTGCGTTTGATATGCAGGAGAATGGATTCTGCCGGAGAACCTTCATAAACTTTTAGGACAGGTTTAACCTTGTCCGGTAGCTTATCCGCAGCAAATTTCTTTAATTGTTTAGCCACCTTTTTGACGGCTTTAACGTGCTCTTCTTCACTGAAGTAAGACGCTACCAAAGCGTTACTGAATCCAGGGACAACCGTGATCAAATGCAACTCAGCGCCATTTTCTTTGACCTCACGCAGGGCCAATTTCAACGCTTTCTGACTAAAATCCGGTTCACCTAAATCTACAGGTACTAACACTTTCTGAAACATCACATCATCCTCTAATTTATCTTTCCGTTTAACGAGAAGGTAATGCTGGTTCGGCTTATTGTTCCAAGCCCTAGCCGTCTTATCCTGTCTATCTATTCTTGATGAAGACGGCCAGATAATCTGTCAGTGATGCGACCTTTTTTTTAAATTACGGACATCTCTGTCTACTTTGATCGCAATAAACAAAATATTCAGGTAGTCGAAAGGGCCGTTAACATCACTTATCGATTGAGAGCTGAACTTTAGGCCAGCGGGGTTTCTTGTTAAACCAAGCATCACCAAACTAATGTTAGGTGTACATCGAACTAAGCAGCTAAACAAAAGTTCTTCCATATTTAAATTTGGCAGTGATAGTGTATTCGCGGATGCGCCTCTGGCTTATCCACGCTACGTGTATCCATCACTCTGTAGGAAAAACGTCCGCTCTGGAGCTTAGCCTTTGAGAAAATAGCCCCACATTGGCCTTTTATATCAGTGTAGCCAAAGTGAGGTCTTTTCCTGTCGTTAATCCTTCTTTTAACGGTTAAGCCGGTACATTTTGCGGCTGAGCCACTGTGTCATTATCTCTGCGACGACGCTGCACCAGCACCAGCATAAATAACAGGATAAGGGCCGGAACATACATCAGCTGTTTTGGCGGTTGCACTTGAGGCACTTCCACCCCAGTAATGATCTGATCAAAGGCCAGACCGGCTTTTTCTGCCGCGCTGTCAAAACCGACATAATCAACAATCACCTTGCCGTTACTATTCAGCAGTTCAATACCGGTACCTGCCAGACGTTCCTGACCGTTACCACCTTCACCCAAGGTCAGATTAGCCACAAAGGAACGGGCATTACCTACGGCATCTTCACCATCAATCCAGAAACGCAGTTCGGTACCCGGCGCAACATCATTTAATGTTTCCACCACAGCAGACGGTGCAACGGTTTGATAAGGCGCCACAATACGATCCATCCAGAAACCCGGACGGAACATAGAGAATGCAATCAGTAATAGCAGCACGGTTTCATACCAACGGTTACGGCTGAAGAAGTAACCTTGCGTCGCTGCGGTAAAGACCAGCATAGCAATAGTGGCCGTGATAAAGATCTGCACACCTTCCAACCAACTCACGTCGATCAGCAAGAGATCCGTATTAAAGATAAACAGGAAAGGCAACGCAGCGGTACGCAAGCTATAAGCAAAAGCGACAAAACCGGTACGGATCGGATCACCACCGGATACTGCGGCGGCAGCAAAAGAAGCTAATCCCACTGGCGGCGTGACATCCGCCATAATGCCGAAATAGAACACAAACAAGTGCACAGCAATCAGAGGGACAATCAGACCGGACTCCTGACCCAGAGAGATCACCACAGGTGCTAACAAAGAGGACACCACTATGTAGTTCGCCGTGGTAGGCAAACCCATACCCAGGATCAGACTCAGGACTGCCGTCAGTAACAGCATCAAGAGCAGATTACCCATGGAGAGTACTTCTACCAGATCTGCCAATACGGAACCGACACCGGTCTGAGACACCGCTCCAACAATAATACCCGCTGTCGCTGTGGCAATACCGATACCAATCATATTACGGGCACCGGTAATCAGACCGTCGATCAGTTCATTAAAACCCTGCTTTAATCGTGCTGGAACGGTATCTTCTTTTCGGAAATAAGCCGTCAAAGGACGCTGAGTCACCAAGATGATGATCATCAGTACCGTGGCCCAAAAGGCGGATAAACCTGGGGACAAGCGTTCGATCATCAAACACCAGACCAGCACCACAACAGGTAGCAAAAAATGCAGACCAGATTTAACCGTTGGCCCCACTTCTGGCAGTTGCTCCATAGGCGCATTAGGATCATCCAGTTTTAGATCCGGTACCTTGGCGGCAAAACGTACCAAGTTGATATAGGTTGCCATCAACAACAGACCTATCACTAAGCCAGCCCAATCACCAAAGACGGGTTTAATCCAACCGATACCAAAGTAAACCCCGGCAGAAATCGCACAGGTCACCAAGAAACCACTTAATAGACCGATTAAACGCAATTGCCAGCTTTTCACCTCAGTACGACGAGGCAGCCCCTGCATATTCAGCTTCAACGCTTCCAGATGCACGATATAGATCAGAGCGATATAGGAGATCAGCGCAGGCAGGAAGGCATGAGTAATCACATCCACATAGGAGATGCCCACATACTCCACCATCAGAAACGCCGCAGCCCCCATAACAGGCGGCATAATCTGACCATTAACCGACGAAGCCACTTCCACTGCACCGGCTTTTTCTGAGGAAAAGCCCACCCGCTTCATCATAGGGATGGTAAAGGTGCCGGTGGTGACTACATTGGCAATAGAGGAACCTGAGATTAAACCGGTTAAACCAGAAGAGACTACCGCCGCTTTTGCCGGACCGCCACGCATATGGCCCAATAATGAAAACGCCACCTGAATAAAGTAGTTACCGGCACCGGCTTTATCTAATAGAGCACCAAACAAGACAAACAGGAAAACAAAGTTTGAGGAGACGCCCAGAGCAATACCAAAGACACCTTCTGTGGTCAGCCATTGGTGATTCACCAGCTCTTCCAGACTCACGCCCTTATGAGCAATGATATCCGGCATATAAGCGCCAGCCAGAGAATAGGTTAAAAAGACAATGGCCACGATCATCAAAGGTGGGCCAAGTGTCCGGCGAGCCGCTTCCAAAAGCAGCACAATACCGATAACCGCAACCACTATATCCTGAGTATTAGGTAGGCCTGGTCGACTGGCCAACTGCTCATAAAACAGGAAGATATAAGAGGCTGCAAAGGCACCGATTAGGGATAAGCCAATATCTGTAATAGGAATCTGATGACGCGGGGAACGGCTTAAGGCCGGGTAAGCGGTAAAGGCCAAGAAGATGGCAAACCCTAAATGAATAGCCCGTACTTCCGTATCATTAAAAATACCGAAACTACCGATTAGCGGCCAATCATAAAAGGGTAATGGTGAGGCGATCCATAGCTGAAACAGTGACCAGAACAATGCAGCACCTAGCAGCGTTTTACCCTGCCAGCCTTCGGGGATACGAGCACCAGTATCATTGGCGGCCACCATATCTTGCAGCTCTTTATCATCAAGAGCCGTGTCATCAAGCTCTTTGTCATCAAGAACTGAGTCGTTTTGGCTTTTATCGCCAGCAGGAGAGGGATGAGTCTGCGTCATATGAGCTCCTCAAGAAAAAACGGGAAAAAAAAGCCCTCTGCTTCAGCAATCACGGCACGCGTGGGTTTGAGGAAACAGAGGGTTTAAGGAAGACAATCATTTTTTAAAGACACTCAGATATCTTTAAAAAGCGGAATGTATCTTCAAAAGCGATAAGGCATTCGAGACCAAATGCCTTATTCGGAGATTTAAAAATAGGGATTACATCCAACCTTTCTCTTTGTAGTAACGTACCGCACCGTCATGTAGAGGCGCAGACAGACCACCAGAGATCATGGTTTTAGGGTCTAGGTTAGCGAACGCTGGGTGTAGGCGCTTAAAGCGATCAAAGTTATCAAATACAGCTTTCACCACTTGGTAGACGGTTTCGTTATCCACATCAGAAGAGGTCACCATGGTCGCTGCATTACCAAAAGTGGCGACGTCACTGGCAGAGCCCTGATACATACCGCCTTTAATGGTGGCTTTGGCGTAGAAATCATTACCATTGATCAGCTTACTGATCACAGGGCCAGTCACTGGAATCACTTTAGCATCACAAGAAGTCGTCGCTTCTTTGATGGCACCGGATGGGTGGCCGACGGAATAAAGCATGGCATCGATCTTGTTGTCACACAGGGCCTGTGCCTGTTCAGATGCTTTCAGCTCAGAAGCCAGTTTGAAGGTACCTTTATCCCAGCCTTTTTCAGCCATGATCAGTTCCATTGTACCGCGAGTACCAGAACCTGGATTTTGTAGGTTTACACGCTTACCGGCCAGATCATCAAAATGTTTGATACCAGAATCGGCACGGGCAACAACGGTAAAAGGTTCGTTATGAACGGCAAAGAGGGCACGTAAGTTATTAAACGGCCCCTGCTTCTCGAAAGACGCGTGTTTTGTGCCATTTAGTGCGTAGTACTGCCAATCGGATTGAGCCATGCCCATATCCTGTTGACCCTTACGAATGGCGTTAATATTTGCTACGGAACCACCGGTAGAAGGTGCAGTACACTTGATACCATGATCACTGGTGCCACGGTTAACCAGACGGCACATGGACTGACCTACAACGTAATAAACACCGGTCTGTCCACCTGTGCCAATATTCACATAAGTCTGACTCGCACTAGCGGTAACCGAACCAAAAGAAGCGGCTAGGCCGACAGCGGAGGATAATAGCGTGGTGGCAAGTTTAGTTTTCAGTGACATGGTAACCTTCTTATCGTTATTGTCCCGTAGACGGGAAGTGGTTTAGCTCAAAAGCCAAAGATCTAAAGCCGATAACAAACCCTACGATGACAAAAGTCTGACGATCTTATTCAAATCATTCAGACCGGGCGGAAGGTTAATCACATCAGGGCCAATTCCGATAATGCTTAACCGAGATATCCCGTAGGTTTGTTATCAACGCCCCCTGTCAGACAAGGTGTCAGGAGGCCAAAACAAGGTACTGCAAACAAGCCATATAGCAGACCGCCTTCCATGCCAATAAAACCTCCTTCCGTGCCATTTAGCGTTCTAATATTTCATTTACAAAGAAAAATGCTGAAAATAAAACTATCTCATGCCAGTTAGAGAAAACTGATGTCGCTATTGCAAGGTTTTAGACGACGCGTTAAACAGTTCTGCCAACAAAATCCTCTGGGCCTACGCCTGCTAACCGCTATTCTGTTGTGCAGTTCCGCCATTACTTTAGTCGCCACGGGGACTCAGCTATGGATCGATTATCGCTATGAGCTTTCAGCCATTGATGAACGTTTACAACAGATTGAGAACAGCTCTCTAAAAAGCCTATCTAACAGCTTGTGGGAGATCAGTCCTGCACAGGTACAGGTGCAACTGGACGGTCTGATTCAGTTACCGGATGTGCGCTATCTGGAAATCAGCTCTCAATATGGTGATGCTTATTTTTCCGGCAGCAGGCCACAGCAAGGCCCCTTATTGGAGCGACATTACGCGCTACAGCATAAGAATCATGAAGGGCAACAGATTCAGGTGGGACAACTCACTCTGATTATCAGTCTGGATGAGGTTTATGGGCGCTTAGGCGATAAGATTCTGGTTATTCTAGCCTCTCAGGGCATTAAGACCTTTCTCGTCTCTATTTTTATTCTGACCATTTTTCACCACCTAGTTACTCGACATATGAGCACCATGGCGGCCTATGCTCGACGCTTAAAGCTAGATCAATTGGATCAGCCCCTGTTATTAAAACGCCAAGCCGACCGTAATGACGAGTTAGGTGATGTGGTCTCTGCCATGAATACCATGCGCCAGTCCATGCTGAATGATATACAAAAACGTCAGGCTGCTGAGCATGCTTTAGCTGAACTGAATACAGAGCTTGAACAGTTAAATAGCGAACTGGAAGACCGAGTAGAACAACGCACCACGGAATTAAAAGAAAAGAGCTTACAGCTGGAAGAAAGAGGGCTGGAGTTGGAAGAAAGAAGCGATCTGTTAGAAGAGAAAACAAGTCAATTAGAAAGTCGTAACCAAGAGCTGGAAACCACACTGACCCAGCTTAAAGCCGCACAACAACAGTTAGTAGAATCAGAAAAAATGGCCGCCCTAGGCGGTTTAGTGGCAGGAGTAGCCCACGAGATTAACACCCCTATCGGTATTGGCTTTACCGCTGCCACCTTCCTATCGGATCGGGCACAAATAATTCAACAACAGCAACCGGATAACCCTTTAGCAGGCTTGGCTTTGGAAAGCAGCCAACTGATCTGTCAAAATCTGGAACGAGCAGCGCAGCTCATCAGTGCCTTTAAACAGGTATCCGTAGACCAATCCAGTGAGCAACAGCGTAAATTTGATCTGGTTAACTATCTCAATGAAATCCTATTATCCCTACAACCCAGCTTAAAACTCTGTAAGCCCAGTATAGAGATTCATGGCCCGGATAAATTGCTATTGGATAGCTACCCCGGTTGTTATTACCAGATTTTCAGTAATCTGATTATTAACTCCATGATCCACGGCTTTGAAAACCAAACCGGTGGCCAGATCAGTATCACCATCAGTCAACAAACGGCAGCAGACGCTTTTAGAATCGATTATAAGGATAATGGTGTAGGAGTTCCCGATGACTGGCAACAAAGGCTATTTGAACCCTTTGTCACCTCGAAACGCAATCAAGGCTGCAGTGGTTTAGGTATGCATATTACCTATAACTTAGTGAGTCAGTTATTACAGGGTAGGGTTCAATGTTTACCGAGTAAAAGTGGTGCTCACTTTCAACTGGATTTACCCATAAACATAAGCCATCAGAAAGCGCTAAAGACAGAGGAAGGCTAAACACAGTAATAAGGGAGCCTAAGCTAAAAGCCAAAATATTCCATCAGAGTTAACGCAATAAACCGATCTCTTGAAAATAGCGTTTTGCTCCTGGATGCATAGGGGCTGCTAAAGGTGTATTAATCATCTGCTCAGCCACCAACACACTAAAGGCCGGATGCATCTGTTGAAACTGCTCGAACTGTTCAAACAGCGCTTTCACAACGGTATAAGCCACATCTTCGGGCAGATCTGCCCGAGTAAACAAGGTGGCATTCACCCCGGCAGTACGCACATTAGATTGTTCACCCGCATAAAGACGACCAGGAATATCTAAGGCTTGGTAATGACTGCTCTGATTGGTCAATGCCAAGATATCCTCAGTGGCAAGATTAATCAGACGGCTATTACAATCCCGAATCGCTTCTTTAATCACACCGCTAGGATGCCCGACAACATATAAGGTGGCATCGATACGACCATCACATAAAGCGTCCGCTTGCTCTGCGGGCTCCAATTCTAAGACCTCGGTAAACTCTTCTAGCTGCCAACCTCTGGCCGCCATCAATATTTCCAGGGTTAAGCGCTGACTGCTACCAATTTTACCGATATTAAAGCGCACATCTCTTAGATCAGAAAAATCTCTTGCTTCAACACCCTCTCGTACCAGCACCGAAATATATTCAGGGAATAGCCCCACCAGAGTGCGCAACTCTGGCGAAGGCTGACTAAAATCGCCCTGACCTACAACCGCATTATCCAGCTGACCCGCTTCCGCAATCCCTAGATCAAGCTCGCCGGATATCACTCGCTGTAAGTTCACCACAGAACCTAAAGTACTGCGCAAAGCGCAACGAATACCATGCTGCTGACGGGTTAAATTAACCAGACGGCAGATAGCACCACCGGAAGGGTAATAGAGACCGGTAACACCACCGGTACCTAGGGATAAAATCCTATTTTCTGCCTGAACAGAAAGACAAATAACACTGCTAAGCAACAGTGATAACGTCAGTAATACATTTTTTAGGCCTGTTCTCATTCTTATTCTCATATCCTCATCAGCCAAGCCAGTTTAACCAGTGTTCCAGACATAACCCATCACTATTTAACTATTTCCCTGAACAGAGCAAAGCCATATATACTGAAAACATTCGCTCTGAACTCTGGCTAAAGCCTTCCCCCTAATCAAGCAGGGTTATAGGATATCTCAGGAGAAATCCCGTTATGCTGATACGCTTAATACTCCTTCTATTCGTTCTGGGATTATCACCACAGCTAAAAGCAGAAGAGATTCGCCTCCATGTCCCCATAATTGAAGAGCATACATCTCAACATCATTTTTTCCATGAACTGCTAAAAGAGTCTCTTATCGCTGCAGGTCATACCCCTGAATTAATCACTCAAACCTTGCCTCAGTTGAGAGCCAATAAGCTTATGGAAACAGGTGATATCTCTATCATTTGGTTATTAGAATCAGAGGCTAGAAATAAACAGTTTGTCCCTGTTGAAGTCGGGCTGACCAAAGGGCTTATTGGACAAAGAGTGATGCTGATTCGAAAAGAGGAACAAGCACGATTTAATGACATTAGTACTCTGGAACAACTTCAGAAAAAAAACTTCCATACCGCTCTGGGGAAAAAATGGTTCGATATCGATATCTGGCAAGAAAACCAACTCCCCTATGTCAGTGTGGATGGTAACTGGCGAACTATGTTCAAGCTGTTAAAAAAAGGACGAGTGGATTATCTGTCCCGCAGCGTTATCGAGGTGACCCAAGAGAACAAAGAACATCCAGAACTGACCATCGAAAAGAACCTGATGCTGATCTACAACAGAGATTATCGCTTTTATTTAAGTCATACTGGCAAACACTCTGGCAAACAGTATAAAGCGTTACTGGAAAATGCACTGCGTCGGGCGAAGTCATCTGGTCTACTGGATCGCTTAATTCACAAATATTGGAAGGATGATTTCGAACAACTTGGATATGAGCACCGCCGACACATCTATCTACAAACCCCTAAATAATGACATACAAGAAATAACATTATTAATGGTTTATCTCGGTTAGACTCAAGCTATCCATACGACACATAGGGGCCTATATGGTAGCTGAACCGAGCCTTTTCCCTGTAGTGCTATCACTCATGATTGCGTCAGCGGGTATTATGTTACTGGCTACGGTACAGATGTTGGTAGTCGGCTTATTTACTAAACATAAACCTCTTTATCTCTCTTTTGCTGCAATGGCTTTTACTGTTGCCAGTTATCAAGCCGCTCAAGTTTACTCTCTGCATAGCCCCAGTGTGGAAGAAGCGATTCTAGGTTTAAAATGGCAAACCGCAGCAGCGATTCTTTTTTTGCCCTCCACTTTTTTGTTTATTGCTACTTACACCCAACAAAAAGATATTCGGCGCTGGTTTTTATGGGTGCTGGGCTTAGCCTTTGGGTTATTCCTACTTAACCTATATTCCCCCTTTTCGATCCGTTATACACAGATTGACAGCTTATCGCCCTTTATCATGAACAATGGTGAAACTTTTTATCTATTGAAAGGCGAACAAAGCTGGACAGGAAAACTCTTTCATATTTTGAGCCAAGTGCTTTTAGTCTGGTTGTTTTATCGCTGCTTTTGTCTGTATAAACAACAGCGCCAACTGACCGCTGGTTTACTGTTTTTCTATCTAATCATTCAACTGGCGACGGCTATTTACAGTGCGCTGATTGATTGGGGAAAAGTGGATGGTTTCTATGTAGCGGGCTTTTCCTTTACCGCCTTAGTCCTGCTGATGACAGTCGCTATGGCTTATGATTTTAAAGTTCAGAACCAGCTTTTCAGGAAACGTACCAAAGCATTAATACGGGCTACCGACGAACGAAAAAGAGCCGAGTCCTATAATAAAAAATGGGTTCAAGTAGTGGATCAAACCCCTAGTGCTTTAATTATTTTGAGCATGAGCGGCCGAGTCATCCGAAGCAATCAAGCCTGTGAGGCTTTTTGGGGATCAGATCTATCTGAAGCCGATTTTTTCGCCCTTCTGAATATCAATGAGCAATCCATTAAAAAAGAGTTTAATTCACCTGATGCTCATAAAATGATCACACTCCACTTACTTCAGGGTGTTAAACAATATGGCTTAACACCACTAAAAGATGCTTGGCTACGCTTTAGCATCTACCCTGTACGAGATGAATCCGAACAGATCTGCGAGATCATCATCTCTCACTGGGATGCCTCTGATGAAGAATATGCCAAACAGGCGATCAAGAATATTGCAGCGGGGGTTTCTGCTTCCAGTGGTAAAGCTTTTTTCGATGACCTTGTGGTTAGTTTAGGTCAGTTATTCCAAGCCAAATATGCCTTTATTGGCTTACTGGATGATGCGACCCATCAGAATGAAAGCATCACAACCTTCTCTTTAGCCGCTGACGGAGAAACCGTCGACAATATCACCTATGCGTTAAAAGGCACTCCTTGTGAAGGGGTTATAGGACAGGATATCTGCACTCATGAGTGCGGTGTACAAGCACTTTATCCTGATGACCTATTACTGCAAGAGATGGGGATTGAAAGTTACATAGGAGCACCTATATTTGCGCCTGATGGCGCGCCATTAGGCATTATGGTGATATTGGACACCAAACCTTTAAAACAGGTTGAACAAACTACCAATATCTTAGAGATTTTTGCCGCTCGGGCTGGTTCCGAGATTCAACGTTTAAACGCCGAAACCTTAATTAGACGTATGGCTTATGAGGATTATCTCACCCAGCTGCCTAACCGAGCACAGATGCATGAGCATCTGCATACGGTACTCAAACAAAGCCAACAAGAATCTCAACAGGCCGCCATGTTCTTAATCGATCTGGATCACTTTAAAACCATTAATGATGCATTGGGTCATGATGTAGGTGATGAGATCATTCGTAAAGTCGGTGAGCGTCTGAGACAAAAACTCGATCCTATGCTGTTTATTGCGCGTGTAGGCGGTGATGAATTTGTAGTCATAGACAGTGATAATCAAGGTGGGACAGATATTCAGGCACAAGTGATTGCCGATCAATTACTGTATCTTCTTTTGCAACCCATACAGGTGGGTGATCGCATTTTAAATATCGGTGCCAGTATTGGGGTGGTTCGTTTCCCTAAAGGTCTGCCTTCAAACAATACCACCGAGTTAGACCTCCTGCGTTATGCGGATATTGCGCTCTATCAGGCTAAAAATGCTGGGCGTAATAACTATGTGATGTTTGAACCCGGCTTACAAAAAACCGTCAATGAGCGTCTAGAAATAGAACGGGGCTTGCGAGAAGCATTAGATCAGGGTCAGTTAAAGATTTATATGCAGCCTCAAGTTAATAGCCAAGGCATCTTTACCGGTGCTGAGGTGTTGGTTCGTTGGCTACACCCTGAAAAAGGCCTTATTCCACCGTTTAAATTTATCCCTGTAGCAGAAGAGACCGGTTTGATCCTTAGATTAGGTCACTGGGTCTTTGATAATAGCTTGAAACAACTGGCAATCTGGCAGGCAAAGGGCATCAACTTTAACGGTCAACTCTCTATTAATATTTCCGCATGGCAGTTTGCTCAACAGGACTTTGCTGATATCGCTAAATCCTTGATCAAACAAAGAGGCATTGATCCTAAAACGATTACTCTTGAAGTGACTGAGACCGCATTATTGACGGATATTGAAGAGACCCGCCTAAAACTAGAGCTACTTCGAGCCCATGGTTTTAAGGTTTCTCTGGATGATTTTGGTACGGGTTATTCCTCCCTGGCTTACCTTAAAGATCTACCTCTGGATGAACTAAAAATTGATAAGGCCTTTGTGGATGAATTAAAACCTGGCGAGAAGCAGCCTCTGATCGAATCCATGTTATCCATTGGCACACATATGCAGTTGGAAGTGATCGCCGAAGGCGTAGAAACAGAGACACAGAGACAACAACTTAGCGCTATGGGTTGTGAACGCTTCCAAGGTTACTTGTTTGCCAAGCCCATGCCAGCAGAAGAGCTGCCAGCATGGCTTGAACAAAACAGATTTCAGTTAAACGAGTCCTTTCATGAATGATCTATAATTTGGATTTTAACTTAATTAGAATCAACGACAGATCTAGGTCAGACCTTAAAGCGGCTAACCATTGACTGCAGCTCTGTGGATAACTTAGATAGTTCACCACTGGCATTAGCACTTTGTTGAGCCGCAGAAGAAGATTCTCTCGTCACCTCTGCAATATTCACAATACTTTGATTCATCTCATCGGCTGTAGCGCTTTGCTCCTCTACTGCCGTAGCAATTTGACTGTTCATATCACTGATGAGTACCACATGACGGGTCACTTCAACCAAAGCACCACTGGTACGGGCGCTCTGTTCTAATCCTTCCTGAGCCCGCTCCTTACTTCGCCCCATGGCTTTTACCGCTTCATGACTACCGGCCTGTACTCGCTGAATTACCTCTTCAATCTCTTCCGTAGATTTTTGTGTACGTTGTGCCAATGTCCGTACTTCATCTGCCACTACAGCGAAACCTCGCCCTTGTTCACCTGCCCTAGCGGCCTCAATAGCCGCATTCAGAGCCAACAGATTAGTCTGCTCAGCAATGCCTTTAATGACATCCGTTACCAGAGCGATATTTTGCACCTCCTCTTCTAAAGAACCGACCACACCTGCGGCATTGTCCACCTCATCAGCCAAGGCCTGAATAATCTGATTATTCTCTTGCAGAATTTTGTCACCAGTCTCCGATTCCTGTCGTGTGGTTTGTGCAGCAGTTTCAGCTTCTGCCGCATGGCGAGCCACCTCTTGAATGGTAGCAACCATCTCATTCATAGCTGTCGCCACATGATCCGTTTCCCCTTGCTGTCGAGCCATACCAGAACTGGTATGCTGACTCGCTGATGACATATTGTCTGCTTCTTGGGAAAGATGTAGTACCGCAGAAGACACTTGAGTCACTAGCTTTTGAAACTGATCCAGCATGATATTAAAGGCGGTACCAATAGCCGCTATTTCATCTTTGCCTAAGATATCAATGCGTTTGGTAAGGTCGTGATTTTTTTCGATGGCATGTATGGTTTTACACATTTTATTCAATGGACGGGTAATGGCATTGGCCACGATATAACCTAAAATGATAACCAGTAGAAGAATAACAATAATCTTCACTATGCCCAGCATTTGAGTCGTTTCATAGGAATCCCTAAGATCAGAGCGTACCTCTCCTGCCACTCTAAGCTGTAACTCCAATAGCTCTGCAATTTTGTCACTGATAGGATCTATGGTGCTATAAAGGCCGCCATCAAACTGGTCTAATTTTCCTTGTTGATATCCTGACATCTTGGCCAATACGGGTAAGAGCTCATTGATGGAACGATCCGCATCCCTGAACAGAACCGTCGCTTCTGAAGCCAAGCGAGCCTCTTCTTGCGTCAATTCTGTGGCCATATATTTTGTCCAGTTCTTCTGGATACGCATCTGAGCTTCTAAAATCCCCTTATGGGCATCTTCTGCCTTCATTAGACCTGCATTTGTTTTATTGACAGCATCAATAATCAGCACGGCATAGTCAGTACCGATAACATACAGATCTTTTAGAGGCACCACCCTATCGTTATAGATGGTATCAACGCCTTGATTGACGCGATCTAACTCTCTATCAGCCATAATAAAACTGATTAACAAACCCAATACGGGCATCACCATCATTAAAATTAGCTTTTTCCCCACGGATAATTGAGCAATCATTTTCACCCCCTGCCGGAAAGCCATTACGCACCCAAACAAAATATCTCTAGGGAATATCCTCTGACGACGGATCAGAGAATATCGGAATACTCTTGTTTGGGTATGTAGGAATTATTTAAGATTTCAATAAGTTACAATGAACATCCGTGGACAAGGCCGGATTTAAAGGCATTTAGACCGGTTTTATTGATTGGTATATTTTTCAGTTTAGATCAAAAGTCTGACGTTAACGCCACGACAGGGGAAAAAATGATTTATGTCATCAGTGATAAGCAGAAAGCGTAAATACCACTGAAAAAAGTCAAAAAATATTCCGACATTCTTTGTTTTTAAGGTGGAGAGAATGGTGACTGTTTGTAGAGAATTCTTTGTTTGCCTGCTTAGAACATTGACGCACTAACTATTGCCACCTACCCTAGCGTTTTTATTATGATCAGCAGGTATTCAGTGAACGAGTTAAGCTATCTCAAAGGTTATTCTGAACAGATACAGCAACAAGTCCGTCGCTTAATTGAAAAGAATCAACTGAATCAATATCTGCTACAACGCTACCCTGATGCCCATAAAGTCAATACCGATACTCTGCTATACGATTACGCGCAAAAGCTAAAAAGTCGTTATATGAAAAAAGCCACGCCATTACGGAAGATATTCTTTGATAGCAAGGTCAGTGTTGAGCATCATGCTTTGGGTATTAATGCCCATATTGCCCGAGCCCATGGTGGCAAACTCAAAGCCAGTCATGAAATCCGTATCGACCCCTGCTTTAAACAGTGCCCTGAAGCTTTTTTACGCATGATTGTTGTCCATGAATTAGCCCACCTGAAAGAGCGCCAGCACAATAAAAGCTTTTATCAACTATGTACGCATATTGAACCGGATTACTTTCAACTGGAGTTAGATCTGCGTTTATTACTCACCTGGCAAACGCTTCATAAACAGGTGCTATATCGCTAATACCCATGCCTACGGTACAGTGAAAACTCGGTCTTTATTGTAAGCACTTAAATAAAAGTTTCTCGATAGTAAGCCAGCACTCTCTTGTGACAGATTGAGCCATATCGAAATATCCTAGATAGGTATCAAGGGGGAAAAACCCCACTTTTTCTGTCAAAACTAGGGATTCCCCTAGTTTTTTATTCAAGTAATCCCTCTAAAATGGGTACAGCGATTAATTTGTTACAGCTTGTACCGACGTTGTTATTCACTACAAGGATTAGAAAGTGCTTAACATCGCCAAAAATAGGGTAGACCCACATTAAACCGGTACGGGTTTAATAGATTGAGGTCGTCATTGGTGTCTCCACTAAGCATGATCAAGATTCCATCTTCAGATTCTCTTCTATGCTTTTTCAGGCCCAATGTTATCGGTATGGTGCTATCATCATTACTGTTGTTTCTTCCTATTAGCACCTTTGCCTCTTCTGAATTATCCTCCATTAATCTGCAGTTACGTTGGTTTCATCAGTTCCAATTTGCTGGTTATTATATGGCTCAGGCTAAAGGTTTTTATCAAGCAGAAGGGTTAGATGTCACTATTCAGGAAGGAGGTTACGGCATCACACCGGTACAAGAAGTACTAAAGGGAAAAGCACAATATGGTGTCGGTAATATGGAAATTTTATCCCTGCATCAAAAAGGGGAACCTTTAGTGGCACTCGCTGCTATATTTCAGCATTCTCCCTCTATCTTATTAGTCCGTCAAAGCAGTGATATCTATTCAGCAGGTGATCTGAAAAATAAAAAGATTATGTTATTTCCCGGCCATGATGACCCTGAAATTCTAGCCATGTTATATCAGCAAGGACTCACTTCAGCTGACTTTCAGCGCCTAGATACCTCAAAAAATATTAATGACCTGATCAGTGGCAAAACCGATGCTTTTAACGCCTATCTGACCAACGAACCGTTTTTTATGGAAGAAAAGGGGGTGGCATCACGTTCCATTAATCCTAGAGATTACGGTATCAATTTTTACAGTGATATCTTATTTACCAGTCAGTCTGAGTTAGAAAATCACCCCAAACGGGTCAAAGCCTTTCGAAAGGCCAGTTTAAAGGGTTGGGAGTACGCACTGGAACATCCAGAAGAGGTGATTCAGTTATTGGCCGATACTTACCAAGTTAAAAAAACCCCTGATCATATGCGCTATGAAAGCCATATGGTACGAGAGATGATTTTACCTCGCATGGTCGATCTAGGTTATATGAGTGAAAAGCGCTGGCAGAACATTGCCGAACAACTGGCCATGCTGAAACTCATTCCTAAAGACTTTTCCTTAAAAGGCTTTATCTATCAGCAAAAAAAGAGTTTTGACTGGCAACGCTGGGGGAGCTGGGTATTTGGCGGGCTATTAATACTGACCGCGTTTATCAGCCTAAGTATCAAGCTACTGTATACCAACCGTCGCTTCAGTAATGAAATTCAGCAACGTAGAAAGGCTGAAGAGCATGTCCGCCATTTATCCCTACATGATCACCTCACCGGACTGCCTAACCGCAAGCTGCTGTTAGATCGTTTGGATATGGCTTGCCAACGGGCTCAACGAGGTGAATCTCATCCTGCGGTGATATTTTTAGATTTGGATGGCTTTAAACAAGTGAATGATACCTGCGGTCATCTGGCAGGAGATCAGCTCCTATGCAAAGTGGCTGAAAATCTTAATCAACAACTCCGATCAACTGATACACTAGCTCGTATCGGTGGCGATGAATTTGTTATTTTATTGGAAAGCCAACTCACTCATGAACAAATTCTAACCGTGGCCGATAAACTGCAAAGCGCCATCATAAATCTATCCTGTAGTTGCCTTGAAGAACCCCCTATAAGTCTTAGTATGGGGCTGGCACACATTGAGCCTGGAGATGATGCCACTTCAATCCTAAAGAAATCAGACCAAGCCATGTATCATGTTAAAACCAATGGTAAACAGGGTATTGCCAACTATAAGGATATTTCAGCAACCGGTTCTATGTAGCGACACAAAAGCTAAGGCATATATAGCCCTTGGTAAAAACCGCTGGTCTGTAAATGAATAACAACAGACTCTGAGCCATTATTTTGCCAATACCAACCATGGGAACCCTCAAAAGGTGCCACAAAAACCCCTCCCGACTGAGTCTCTTGTTGTCCTAGCCAATAACTGGTGAATTCATCGTTACCTGCATTAGGTACTTCACCGTGCATATCAAAGCTGACAGAGCCTCCTTCTACCTGCCAATTAAATATCAGGCTATCACCGGCTTTCATTATCGCTTTTATTTCCACACCTTGTTTAGGCAATAAAGTCAGTGTCATAGTATCGCTGTGATAAGCACCCGTACTTTTTAGCACAGGCTTTATTAACTCTGAACCCAGTGACTGAGCATTTAACTCTAACGCTTTAACATCAGGCTCTAACGGTTTTAGCCTCTCTTCTACAGCATTTGTCTTACTTAGGGCTGTTAGCCCCATTTGTTCTCCTAAACCAGTAGGGTCAATGCCGTATTCAGCCGGTAAAATAGCCAAAACCAAGACTAGGATCGCAACGATAAATGCGGCAAAAATTCCTCTGGGTAAACTCTGTGTGCTCAGTTGAACACCATCATCAAGATCAGAAATATTATCCATAATCGTCCTCCTCTAAACGACAAAGTAACCGGTTAACTGATAACCCATTAACATAAACCCTAAAGACATCAGAACCACATTGATCATAAAGGCTTGATTGAGAAAACCTCTCTTTGAACGCCAGATATCCATCAACAAAAGAATCCCACCCAATGCGAATAACTGCCCAAGCTCAACGCCTATATTAAAAGCCAAGATATTGGCCACTAAGCCATCTTCAGATAAGGTTAAATCCTGCAACTTAGTCGCTAAACCAAAACCGTGAAAAAAACCAAAAATCAGCACTGCCAAACGAGTACTAGGCTGAAAGCCAAGATAACGCTTAAATGCACCTAAATTATCCATCGCCTTATAAACGACAGAAAAACCAATAATGGCGTCCACTAAATAAGCGTTAATGTGTAGATTACTGAGCACACCCAATAGCAAAGTCAGGCTATGACCTAGGGCAAATAGGGAGACATAAACGGCCACATCTTTCGGACGATAAAGAAAAAAAATCACGCCAAATAAAAACAGTAAATGATCATATCCAGTGACCATGTGCTTAGCCCCTAGATAGATAAAAGGCAGTAGAAGAACCCCTTCAGCCTGCTCAATAAAGTACCCATCTCCTTCAGCGACACCATGGGCCCATAATGGTGTAGGCATCAACATCAAATAGACTCCCAGACAAGAGAGCACAATAGACACTAAACAAGCGTTAAAATTAAAAGCGCTATATTTTGAATGAGGTATAAAGGATGAGAATTGATGCATGTGAGTGACCTCTTTATACAAGCTTAACGAGGCCTACCCTAACGCTCAAAACATCAAGGTAATATTGCACTTCCAGACTAAATTAATAGTGAATATCAGCCTTTAGGCTTGGGACAGGCAAGAAAATCAGAAAACGTCAAAAGAGAAAAGACAGGAAAAGATATCGATTAGAATAGCTCGATACTGCTTTCTGTAATAGCAGAACTACAGACCTGATTACGTCCCATTTCTTTTGCTCGGTACAAGGACTGATCGGCAATACGAAATAATTCATCAGGCTCAGGGGTAGAAAAATCATCTGCGAGATAAGTATAAACACCAACCGAAGTCGTCACTACGCCAAAGTGGGCATTATTAATATGTTCAACGGTCAAAGCTTCGACCTCTGAACGAATATGTTCAGCCAATGCATTAGCTTGCGGTTCATCCATCTCTGCAATAATGGCAAACTCTTCACCACCTAAACGAAAACAACTGGCTGAAATACCATCCACACAATATTGTAAAACAGCGGAAGTATCTCTTAATACCTCATCTCCTTTTTGGTGACCGTAGGTATCGTTATATTTTTTGAAGTTATCAATATCAAAAATCATCAAACTTAATGGTTTTTTACATTTATGAGACTCTTTCAAGTTCTCATCAAAATAATCATTAAAATGACGACGATTATACAATCCCGTTAAAGCATCCCGAATAGAAAGCTCAATGACTAACTTATGATCCGTAATATCCTGATGCACCGCGATATAGCCAATCTTTCGGCCATACATATCATAGTTTGCAGTAATGGAGGCATGTACCCAATAAGCCGTACCATCTTTTTTCTGGTTACACATTTCACCTTGCCAGTCTTGATCATTGGCAATGGCTTCCCACAAACATTCATAGGTATCACTACTCGTATCTGGGTGCCGGATCATGCCGTGACTCTTGCCTACTAGCTCTTCTTTACTAAAACCTGAAATCTGACAAAAGGCATCACTGACATCCAGAATATTACCGTCCAGATCCGTTTTAGAGGTAATCACGTATTGATTGATAATTTTCAGATAGGATTGAGCCACATGATTCGTCTCGGCTCTATTCTTTTTCACACGTCTTAAACGTTTGTGCCAGTAGAGTAAAAGCGTTAACAACAAAACGATAGTCGTCAGAAGAAAAAGCGGAGTATTCAACAGGGTTTCTTCAGCAGTTGAAGCCCAAGCCTTACTGCTGAAAAAAGACAAGATCGTCGATAATAGGGTAAAAACCTTTAGTTTGCCGGTAGGCAACATCATCAATCCAAGCCTTTATACTAGAAAATAAGAGACATACCGACGCATTATGACACGAGCAGAAACACCTCCCCAAAGCTCCAGATCAATATTAGCGCCAATAATTTTAAAAATAGCTAATTTATTACCTTTTTACAGTGACTCATTTTAAGGCGCTCGACTCCCTCCTATCTAAACCCTGTTTCTCCAATCATTATTTTAGCGCTAACTGTATCAAGTAGATTAGGGTTGCACACTTAGAAATACTGTATAAAATAACAGCTAAATTAAGCTATACCCTCTAAAACGGCCAAAAAGAGCTTCATTTCATAACAGAGAACCAGATCACAGCACTGTTTAAGTAATACTGGCAAAATAGATAAACCTTATGGGGAGTTCATCATTAACCAAAAAACTCCATTGAAACTAGCTAACACCGGGCTAATGAACGGGCCAATAATTAACAAGAGGAATACGACATGTTGTTACGCTTACCGCACAGATGTAAAAGCCAGTCATGCCGCAAACTGACTATTAATAAAAGTCACTTTTGCAGTAAATGTAGCCTGCCTACCCAACCTTCTGCCGATAAAAAATGGCTGACAGCAGCGTAATTCGCTTTGTCAGCTGTTTTCAAATCCACGCTCATTAGCCCTAACTGCACTAGCATCAACATTAGCAGCACCTTAATCATTATTTAGAGGCATTGTCAGATACCACATCCTTATTCTCAAAACTGCTCAGAATTGAGTTTATAGCGAACCAGAATCTCTTCATATCTCATTGATCTCATCTAGAAGAACAAATAAGTACAACCAGGCCTGATCAATAGGATTGCCTTATAGCTCCCGAAGTATCTCATTTTTTATAATATTATTTAGCGAATGAATCCGATCCGTCATTGTTAACGTATTTAAGGAAAGGATTTATAGGCTGGAAAGAATAGGTAGAATGATTGTGCCTGTTAGCTATGGTTTAGGCCACTGTGTACCTATGATGCACCTAGAACGAGAATGAGAGAAAACAGAAAAAAGCCTAATAGTGTAATATGTTGATTTTAAAGGATTTAATGGTGCCCCAATCAGGATTCGAACCTGAGACCTTCCCCTTAGGAGTCGGTCATTGGTATATATCAGGCAGTCTCATGCCGTCTCATCTTTCCTTTAATATCAATAAGTTATAAATACCCCTCGTCTTAAATTGTATCAGGCAACCTCATCTAATATCATCAATCTGTTGGGGATAGTGTTGGGGATGAGATCATGGCAAAACGTAAAGCGGTAACGACCAATCGAGCGATTCATGCTTTAAAGCCTGAAGAGAAGAAATACACCTGTGCGGTTAACGCCCCAAAGATGGCCAGGGGTGGTTTGCTAATCCAAGTCACGCCCAAAGGATCTAAAACCTTCTATAGCCGTTTGAGACTTTCATCAAAGCAGATAGATGTAAGGTTGGGATTGGTACACGATCTAACCTTACCTGAAGCCGTAGACGCTCATAATGAAGCAGTGGGCCTTGTAGATCGGGGGATAGACCCTCGACTCCACATCAGAGCAGAAAAAGCAGAACGTGAAGCTGAATTAACAATGAACCGGTTAGTAGAACGCTGGTGTAGCCACAGAGAACAAGCCGGAGAGTTAAAACCACGCACGATTAAAGATGATCGCTGGCGCTGGGGTAAATACTTAGAACCTACTTTAGGTAATTTAAAGATAACAGAGATTAACCGTAGAGTACTGGCCGCAGCCTTAGATGCCGCCCGTAAACATTCCAGAGACGAAACCCGTAAAAGCCTCAATATGCTTAATGGCTGCCTTGATTACGCCTTATCCCGCCAGTTAGTTGAAGAAAACCCAGCTCGACTGCTTAAGCCCAAAGACTTTGCAGCCACTCCCAGTAAACCCCGTGACCGTTGGCTATCCATTCCTGAGCTACACCAGCTTTGGCAATACCTCGACAGCGACCAGCACCAGACCACCTTACATATAATCAACCTCATAAAGCTGATAATACTGACAGGAGCCAGGCGCGGCGAATTAGCCGGTATGGTATGGGAAGAACTCGATTTAAAAGCAGGCCTATGGACGTTACCGGCAGAACGAGCCAAGAATGGGCAAAGGCATGTGTTTTATCTTCACCCGCTGTCCATAGAGCTACTGAAGGAGCTTCAGCCACTAACCGGCCATAGTTCCTATGTATTTCAATCTCCAAAGAGTGATCAAATAAAATCCATTTCACCTAATGCAGTTACAAGGGCTGTTACTCGTATCCGTGATGTACTGAAAGAGAAGGAAGGCATTCCGTCATTTTCAGCTCACGACCTACGCAGAACCTGCGCCAGCCATTGGGCCGATACCCTAGAAGCCGATAGCCGCTTGGCTGAATTAATGCTTAATCACCTACCCGCTGACAAACTGGTCAGAACTTACCAGCAAGGTAAACAGCCTGAGCGTCAGAAAACAGTCTGGCACCGATGGGGGGAGCTTATTGTTCGCAGTGTAATCCAAGATCCAGATAACGAAGGTGGCCTGAAGGCTCAAGCAGATAATGTTATTAGAGCCAGCTTTGGAAGGTAGGATATGTCGAAAAATCCAGCAAAGGAAAAAGGAAAGCTCTTTATTTATTAGTGTGTAAGGTGTGTAAAGTGTGTAACCCGCTTAATACGTGGCTTAGAGCGTACACACATTGGTGTGTGTAAAGTGTGTAGAAGTGTGTAATTGCATAAAAATACCCCTCTGGATGGTCATTTATCATGTTTACCAGTTTGGTTAAGACTGTTTACAGTAAAAATAGTCCTGTTGATTGCCTGACCTTAGTACTGGTACCGGTTACACGTTGGCCCTTTTGATGACCTTTATTATTCCCAGCTACCTGATGATTAGGTGAGTCACCCCATAATCGGGTAACTTATCCCAAATTGGACGTAAAAATACCCCCGAAACAAGGGTATTCGGATATGAACCCGATTAGATCCCTAGTCGTAGCTGGCTGGCGCTGTGGTTACTATGGTCATATTAATGTCTCTGGTTTAGAGACACTGTCTCTAAGTTGTTAATACAAAATGGACTCACTGAGCCCAAAGTGGGCTAACTCAAATACCCATTCCCTCCTCCAAACAGGTCATTTTGAACTGGCTCAGGCTGTTTAGTACGCAGGTGCGCACTACGACTAAATATGCGTACTGCGTACCAAGTGAAAGGTTATTAATTGGGAATTATGAGAAATAACTGACGCCTTGCTTAATAGGCTTTCCAGAGGGGTTTATTGTTATTTGGGATCATATTCTTAGGAGTGCGCACCTTTTTGATTTAGTGCGCAGTAGGTGCGCACTGTGCGCACTGATTCACTTTAAGACAACAGGTTCTGATCTTCTTGACCGGAGGGCGCCGCTCTCCTGACATGCTACTTTTCTCCTTTCTATCTATTAATTGCGACCCTATCCAACTGAGCCACAGGCATACACTGCATCGAAAGCAGCCACAGTACGTATGATGTTCACTATGCTGGTACTTTGTGTTGTGGATGCTTATAGACCCGACTCCGGTGGAGATAGGTCTACAAGAGTCGGGGTGATATTCACCAGGTGTACCAGAAGGTTTGCTGAAGAGCATAAATTGGCACAGTGCGGACGTTAAACTGGATAAGGACAGACCCGAAACAGGCTTCGACTGTCAATGGAGTCAGCTATCTGAATGGTTCAATATGAGACCTATTGGGGACACCGCATTAAATAATGCCCTGTCCCCAATTTATCTATTAATTAATCAACCAACTTATATTGATTGTCGCTGTGACTCACTAAGCCCAAAGATGCAAGGGATTCCAGGGCTTCCTGAACTTTGGATAAGGTTGTTTTCGGGCTTTTATATAAAGCAGTAATAGCCTCGGCAGTGCTGTGACCTTTCTGCAGTGCGTCTTTAACACCGGCAATTTGTTCCAGCATGACTTTTGGCCAGATGAGCTTTTTAGCTTTAGTTGCTATTGGAGCAACTGTTACATCCGCCTCAACCTGAGAAGTCGAGTCATAAGCGGATAACTTATCTTTGTTGTAATCCGGATTCTGGTATTCAGGACGTAACCAACGGATCTGGCCTTTGCCTTCTTCGGCGGCGCGTTGATGATTAAGCGCTACCAAGCGTTTTAGCAGTTCTTCTTCAGTTTCGGCCTGAGCTTCAGATTTTTCCGGGTATGGAGTGGTCGCACCGGGAAGACCAACAAGTTTGTCAGCTAGATCGTTCCAACCGTAGGCATCAAATACGGCGCGGTCGAGATCATCATGTAGTTCAAGCAGAACGCCCACCAACCCCTGATCGTAGATGGTTTTTTCCTTGGCTGTCAGGGGTTCTTGCTTGCGCAACTTTTCCAGCACATTGTAAACGCCAGTTAGGGGTAGTTTATTGTGAGCAGCCTGCTGAGTTTTACGATGTTTGTTGATTTGCTCCGCTAGCTGACTGATGCGAGCTTTTTGGGATAAGGAAGGATCCGGAAATGGGTATTTTTCGAAACAATCAGATTTAACATATACAGGGTCATTTCCGACTCCCATTCTTCCACCTGTTGCCAGTGACCAGCAAGCATGAGTACGGGATGACATAATTCCTAAATGAAACGATTTATCTGTTGATATGGCCACCAACTTATCATCAGGTAAAGTATGGGAATTGAGTATCGAAAAAACCCTGTGTTTTCCGGTTTGTCCGGTTACTAAATAATGACTTAGTCCCGTATTTGCCGCCCTGAATACTTTTCTAGGCTCAGCAAACAGCCACCATTTTTCCCGTACACTCTTTCTTTTATTTTCAGCTCTAACTGGTTTAGATCTTGCGTTTAGCCACTGCCATGTTTCAGGATAATTTTGTTTAAGCTCGCTTTCTGATAAGTCGTGCGTGTCAATAACCCGAACATTTCTAGAGTGAGCCATCAAATCTCTGTTATTCATGTAAGGCCGTAGCAAAGCGCCATCGTCAAAAGAGTACTCTTCGTCACTTTGAACCAAAAAAGCCTCACCGTGAGGAATCATCCCTCGATTGGAAATAGATCCATTAGCTACAAGCTTTTTACAACTTGAAAAATCTAAATCACAAACTAGCTTAGCTGAAATATCTCCAAACCTTGAATTGAAAGTAATAGCTTTCTCTGGTGTAGATGGATTGTCTTCCTCTTCTATGACAACTCGCAATGTGCCTTTGAAGGCACCTTTTCTGAGAACGGTCATAGCAATTCTGACATCAGCTCCATCAGTGGCTTCTACCCAAGGATGGTCTGGGATTGCAAAATTAATGTGATACTTTCTGTCGCTAATTAATTTATCTAAAACGCGACGATTAAACTCTTGAGTAATCGAGTTTGTTGAAATGAATCCAATGCTTTTCGCGCTATTTTGAGATCCTGCCAAAAAGAACCAGTACATTACAAAATCAGAAGAATCAGGAACTTTAATACTAAATGCATTTCTTACCGCTACTGTGTAACCATCCCCTAATGCCGTGCGCATTCTTTTATTACCAATAAAGGGAGGGTTGCCAATGATATAGTCCGCCTCGGGCCATTGGGCTTGTTTGGGGTTATGGTACTGATATACCGGAGTTCGGGCGCTTTCGTCCGGGATTAGTTCACCTGTAACTGGGCTGGTTTTCATGGTTAGTCCATCCCAGATAGTTACCAGCTGATCATTGTCGTCGAGTAATTCGCTGCGGCTGTCATAGTCGATCAGGGCGTCGCGGTTTTCGATATTGTGAAAGTCACGCAATACCGGTTCCGGCGGGCTTGTGTTGCCATAGGTGCGAAAGTGCCATTGCAGATAACCGATCCACAATACCATTTCAGCCACCTTGGCGGCACGGGGGTTGATCTCTATACCCAGGAACTGATGCGGATCGACAGTGATACCATCCATATCCAGCAGGCCTTGGCTTTCACCCAGTTCGTGAAGCACATTCAGTACGTCGCCTTCAAGGCGCTTCATATGCTCCAGTGTGACGTACAAGAAGTTGCCACTACCGCAAGCGGGATCAAGTACACGGATATTACACAGACGTTGATGGAAGGTGCGGATTTCGGCTACTGCAGAGGCGTGCTTACCCTTGTTCTCCAGAGATGCTGCTGCTGCTTGCACGTTTTCCCACTCTTCCCGTAAGGGTTCGATAATGGCGGGCATCACTAGTCGTTCAACGTAGCTACGCGGGGTGTAATGAGCACCGAGCTTGTGACGTTCTCTTGGGTCTAACGCCCGCTCCAGCAAAGTACCGAAGATAGCTGGTTCCACAAACCTCCAATCAGATTTGGCCGCTTCAATTAAAAGCTGTCGCTCGTCATGATCCAATTCAATTGCTTCTGCATCAGCAAAAAGGCCACCATTAAATCTCAGTAGTTTTTTACGTAGTATTGGTGAAAATCCGCCAACGTTCATGGTTTGCCAGAGATTCTCCAGCATGTCCTTAAACGAGTCATCCTGCTCCAGCTCCATCAGCAGCTCGGTAAAACTACGCAGCGGTAATAGACCGACGTCTTCGGCGAACATGGTAAATAGGCAGCGCATCAGGAAACCGGAGGTCTGCTCCGGTGAGTGGTTGGCAGCTTCCAGAGATTTAGCCAGCTTCGCTAGTTTATCTGCAATCTGGCGAGTAACCTGCGCGGATACCCGGCTTGGATCCAGCTCCATCGGGTCATTCCAGACAGCAATTAAGCGCTGCTGAATTTCTGGTTTACGCAGGTCTTCCAGCTTGATTTTGTAGTTATTCGAATCTGGGTAGGCGGTGTAATTGCCACCGCTGCGACTGAATTCGGAATACAGTTCAAGGTGACGGCCAACATCTGTCACAATAATAAACGGCGGCCTGCCCTCAACCACTGGCAATGCTCGTACATAGCCTTCAGCCTGATTAAAGGCCTTGCGCATGGCTTTATCCCAGCGCCCAGATTCTAGTGCTAGTCCAGATTGCTTGGCCTCACATACAAAGCAGTCCCGCTTGTAGAGGTCGATAAAACGCTTGGTGTTACCACCGTCGGCAAACTCTTCCGTTACACGACGCTCAAAAACATAGGAATTTTCTCGCTGATCATCTCGGGCAGGCTCTGGCTTATTTACACCTAATACTTCACACAGCTCGTTCAGGAAGAGTTGGTAGTTGGCTCGTTCGGTGCCACCACCATCTTTCCAGCGACTGATGAAGGCTTCTAGAGTATCTGGGTCTACTTGAGGGGTCGGAAGGTTAGCAAGCAATAGAGCGTCGAAGTCCGTTGGCGCAGTGAAGCTGGACATATAGCAGTACATCCTTATGTCTGACAAAAAATACTTAATCTGTAGGGGTTAGAATACCAACAGTACAACTCATGTGAAACTCAAGCTTCCGTTCTAGTGTATTAGGGTCGAAAGTTACTAATTAACGTTAATATTGTTATTTCTGCTTTTGGTACATAGCTGGCTTCTTGATAACTCTTGGTTCACAGCCTGAGTAACAGAGTCAAATGCCTTTCCCAATGGTTTCTACCGAAAACTAAGGGTTTTACCTAGTACTTACCGCCATACATTTTGACTAGAATTACCGGTGTATTAAGTTACCCGGTAGTTTGGAGTATTAGAATGAGTCAACAACTCTCTGGATCAGATGGAGAAAAGGGACTTCCGCTTTGGGTTAAAGTATTTTGGCTGGTATCCACCTTGGTGTTGATATACCGCTTGGTAGCTACAATCGATTGATTTAGTTAATTGCTAGGCTGGCGCAGGTTCACCCGCGCCAGCCTTTCACTTTATCCCGCTAACTGTAAACGTAACGCTTTGCGGTCTTGCTAACGACAGCTCTGGATAAGCCTGATAGCTTTGAAAAGAGTAGCTGACCCGCTCTCCTAGCTTAATAGCCCCCAATTTCGTAGTCTTTCAGAGCCTCTGAGCTGAGATCTTTCTGGTAAGTGCTATGATAATCACAAGTTCCGCTCCCACAACAGGACGGGTAGGTGTAGGTCTGCTGTGCGTAGTACTGGTGTTGTCATGTCCCTTGCCAGCGTCACCGGAATTACCTTTACTCCAATAAATATCAGATCACTACAGGAAGTTGATCACAAATGTCCATGCCCTCAATCATCCTTAAATGTGATAAATGCGATTACAGCAGCTCGGATATGGTGCTATGGGGGCCTTTGTTATATCTGATTGATGGAAGGGAGATCTCTATGAATAGGCAACTTGGATGGTGCCATGAATGCCGGGGACTTAAACCTATAGAGCACTTCAAGCCGGACGAATACTTAGCCAAGATCAAAGAGTGCCAAGAAGAACTAAACAAGCTGCAATCCAAACCCTTCAGGCTATTCTTCAGCATATCCAAGCGCTACAGAGCAAAGTACTACCGAGAAGACATAGAGGAGCAATCCCTAGTTCTGCATATCTCGTCAAAACGACAGGGCACAGAAAAGTGCTTGGCATGTAGCAGTGATAAGGTCGTACCTTTCGATGGGGACTATTCACTTGAGTATGATGGGGCCGCGCTATATCTAGGTGAGAAACGTACAGGCTTTCAACATCCTGAATGCGGAGGGGAATTTATCGCAACCCCAAACCCTATACGCTTCAATGTAGCGTTTACACCTAAGCACTACGATATCAATGGGATAAGGATTTAGCGGATCAAGCAGGAATCACCCTGAATTCGTTGCTCCCTTTAATCCTCTGTGCTCTGCCCACCCCAAACAAATTCAATTCATTAGGCTGCCCCCCCCGAGTAGTTCACTTGTTCAGAACCCTAGTATAACCTTAACCCCATTCAACTGTTAGATACTCATTTATTTATAATAATGACCGCACGGTCAAAATAATCACATGTGAGATAAAACCTTAGAAGGAAGGAGAATACGTGGCATTTACTCTATCAAAAGCACTTGAAATTAAGCCTCTGGATAACATAGATACAAGCATCGGAAAGCTATATCTATTCACAGTAAGTTTAACCAATCAATCTTCTATTTTAAAAGAGCTTAATTCCCCTATCGAAAAGGCAAACCCACACGACTACGTTAAAAGATTATTTGTATTTGCATGCTATCCAGAGAACAGTTTAAAAGATGAAAAGTACAAACCTGAAAACCCTGCTTTCACATTAGAAGATATCAACAACCTACCCGAAATAGAACTTGAAAAGATAGCTCAAGCATATGTCATAAATAATGAATATTTATTCAAGAAACCTGAACTTGAAGAAAAAACGAACCTTGACAATAAATCAAATCACTCGGAGTCCACGGATCTAATTCATCCTAAAGAAGGTGATGAAAGTTATATTAATTACTTACATCGGCTTTCATATTTAGAGCAGAAAAAGCGGCTCGACAAAATTAAAAGCATGCTTCCCCCCCAGCCCAATCTAGAAAGCTTTTCCAAAATACTATCCAATGGAATCGCTAATAACCTGATGCTTGGTGACTCTTTAGCCAGGTCATCCGAAGCTATTAGATCGGTACAACATGAGCATACATCTTTTGATTGGGCTGAACATCACAGAAACATAGCAAGGGAACATAGAGAACCATTCGATGCTTTGGCTAGGCGACTCGATGAGCTGATAAACTCATCAGCTCAAGCTTCTGAGTTTATGGTGCAAGCAAATAAAATTCAGACTGAAATTGCAGCAGAAATTAAATCTGGTGGAGATGCAACAGATCGTCATGCTAAAAAAAATATAGGGCTAACTTATCTTGTAATTGGCCTTACTATTTTAGGGCTTTTTTTGGCTGGATGGTCAAATATTTCAGGCGTTTCTTTTAGCGATCAACAGCAAAAAACCTTGCACAATTATACCTCAGAATTTTCTGCATCTTTAGAGCTATCTAGAAAGACAGCACAAGAGAATAGTAACGAATCAAAGTTAATTCTCACCGAGATATTATCTTCTCTAACAAAGCTAAATGAGAACCTTGATAATAATCAGAAAAAATTTGATGAGGTCGCTGGGGAAATAGATTTATTAAAACTTTCCAACAAAAATTATAGAAGTGAAATTAAACGTCTTCATAGAGATATTGAACAGCTGAAAAGTGAAAAAAAACAACCTAATCCAAAGCCCTAAAAACTTTTTCTAGGTACTGGAATGGCTTTCCATGACTACTAACCCCAATCCTAAAGCCTTTGGTGATATACCGATGAAAATATAAGGCGCCAGTAGAGCGCCCTATATAACGAATGGTATCCGGGCTAACCACTCCATTGAGTAAAACCCAGACACACTATTCACTCTCCACCCAACACATCACTTTTCACTACGTAGAACCGAATCGTTTTCTCTCCTGGTGGCGTTTTAGGTACGGTGCTATTTTTCCCTTCCATTTTCAACCAACCACGCTCTTTGAGCAGGGTCGCCGCTCGTTTGGGGTTGTAGCCTCGACATATCTCTTCTCTAAAGACTTGGGTGAATACTAGGAAAGTAGTCTCTCCCTCTCTTGTAAGCACATAACCCGCTCGGTTGTGGATCTTCTCGGCACCTCTAATATCCCAGGCAGCAAAACGGCTCTGACCATGGCTCTGAAAGAAGCCGGAAACCTGTTCCATTAAGCGCTTATCTTCAATACTTCCTGTACCACCTCTATGCTCTAGCCAAGCTTTAAAGCATATTCTAGCGGCGTTCTCTGCTTCTCCTATGGGCCATCCCGTTACCTGATATTGAGAGGCCAGCTCACCACCAGCAGCAATCAAACCAAACCGAGCAGCAACCCGGCTTACTTGACCATCGGCACCAGCAGGTACCATCTCTTGAATAAACCGATCCCTGATAACCCTGACCTTATTGGCCGCACCTTCCCGCTGTTCCGCCAAAGACTGAAGATAAGCTATTAGTGGAGTGCCATAACAATTGTCTATCTGCTCTTTTAGATGATCAGACAGACCAGCACCATCACCTAAACCATGTACTGTCTCAAAGCCTTTAAACGGGCCACCGGTATTCATAGGTATATCCGCCAGTCTTATCTCTTGTCCGGCTTTCGCTTGCTTACCTGAAGATCTCATATGTTCAGCAAGAGAGGATTCACCAGAACTGATAAACAGGGTACGCCATTGTTTCTTAAGCTTGGTGCCTCCATCCCTATCAGCCCTCTGCTTACCCATGCCGTTGGCCAACATATAAGCGATATTCCCCACTTCAGCGCCGTCTGCTTCGTCCATTTCATCCAGTGCCAGCAAAGCATCATTATGATTTACGGCCGTTCCCTCTAAGCCATTGCCTGTGGCTCTCCAGGTATGAAGATAGTCACGACCACCACAAACACTACAGGCTACCCGCAATGCTGTACTCTTGCCCTCGGAACTACCCCCTTTGAAGTTAAAACCACCACCTTCCGCGCCCACCAAGCTCATTAACGGCGCAGAAAAGGCCATGGAAGCCGCAAAGGCTAACCGGCTATTACCAATACAGTAACGACCTATCTGTTGCTGCCATTCCTCTAAGGTGCCTGCCTGCTTAAAGTGGTTATATTCACCGGCAGAAGTTTGAAGGATGACCTTCTCGTTTGTTTGATCACCAATGACCTGATCAGGCAGAACAAAGGCTTTACCATGCCAACCCGTCATAGAGACACATCGAGCACGGGCTTTAACTTCTTGGGTACTGATATAGTCTTGGAGTAGCCTTTTCCCCTTGTTGTTACTGGTGATAAAGGGCAGGCCACCTCGTAGCAGGGCTTTACGTAGATCCTCGCCATTACCGGCTAACATCTCCATTGGCATGGCCCATTGATGGAGCTTTCCGTCGTCATCATGCCATTCCAATAATCGTCCCCATTGGCCATTCTCAGAATCACGAGTTTTCGCCGTCACATCAAGCCGGGAGCTGATCTTCATAGATTGCCCCACCACAGCGTAGTAAACACCTTGATCACGTACATCAAATAGAGAAAGTTCAACATTGGAATCATCTGGAATACAGCTATTAGCACCAGCCTGTGCGGTATTTACTTTATCTGGAGGGAGTTGCTTATTTTCATAACCAGCATAAGGATTTACCGGACTGAAACCATCAGTGGTATCGCTTAGGGCCTTTATGACGGCCTCCGCCCCTTGATCAACATACAGGTCGTTGAAATCGCTCATATCCTGATTTTGCATAAAGTGAGGATAGGCCATTAAAACGCCTGATTTTTGGGACGTAGTTACCGCAGCAACAATACCGGCATTCTTATATGAAGGGAGTGCTTTACCATCTGGTAGGGATTCGCGTTTATCCAGGTGATCATTATCAGCGGCAATAATAATCTCTACCTCTGGATAGTGTGCTTTGATCTCTTTGGCAACCTCCAGTAAGTTACCTGAATCAAAGGCCACGGCTACCGGTTTACCTGTGACCTCATGAACAGTAGCGCCAGTGGCATAGCCCTCACAGAGGTAAAGCGGGCTATCAGGGCTCCCGATCAGATGGAAACAGCCTTTCTTCTTACCACCAGCTTTAAACCGTTTCTCACCTTCATTATCAATGAACTGTAGGCTCCATAAACGCCCTTCAGCATCACACACCGGCACCAGCAAACGACCGTTATATTCTTTTAGGCCATAGGCGTTCACTTGCTTCTTAGTCAGATAGGGATAATCACCATCAATCTCAGTGTTAGCCCTTTCCCAGATACCGGAACATGCCCGAGCGGCCTCCTCGTTCTTTCGCTTTTCCTCTTTTAAACGTAACGTTTTGGCTTGTCGGAGCTGCTTATCGTATTGCTTTCTTGCTGATGGGTTCAGGCTTTTACGTGTTGTTGAGCACCAGCGTTCCTGAATATCTCGCTTCCAACAGCCAAAGGCACCCGCAGGCACCTCGCCACCATAAAGCACGTACCAACCGTTTTCAGAGCCTGCCTTATCCCCTTCGATCTTGAAGCGGTGTAACTGGCCATCATCAACGGGAATACCACAACCGGATAAACCGGCTGTAGTCATCGCATCAGAGAAAGAAATAGCGTGGCTTGATGAGATTGCATTCATATTGGGTTTAACTCCCCTCCTGCCAGCGCTCCATGCTGGCGCTCATCTGGCGCCAGGACTTCAGTAATAACCTGGATACTCTCTTCTCTATCCTGAACAAGTCGGTCATATATGGCGTGACTCTGGGCCCATTCCGAAAGCATCTCTTCCAGGTAAGACAGAAAACCAACAGCAAAGCCCTTATTTGGCTCTCCTTTCATATCCTGAACGATGGAACCTAGGAAGTTGCTGTATTCGGTAGGATGGGTTTTCAGGTACTGAAGATAATGACCGGCGTATTCTTGTCCCAGGATGCAACCGGTCTCGTAACAGTCAGTTTTTGGGACACTCCAAAAATTAGCAGGGCCAGCACCTTGACCGTGAACAAAGGGCATACGGTATTTAGGAGTGTCATCGGCAGACTGATAAGAGTAACTTTGAGGGACTGGCAATAAAGCTTCTACCTTCTGGCGTAAACTCATGCCTCGCCCTCCAGATTCTTCAGTTCAGCACACCATGAGTGAACGACTTCAGATTCATCAGATGCCATCAGGCTTAAATGCTTTAGGGCATAGGTCAGTCCATACTTGAATACCGGAGTAGCTAGAAAGGATTGCTCAGGATTCATATGCTTTGGAAGCTGTAGGTCACCATATATGGTCTGAAGTTCTGACAAAGTACGAATCGCAAGGTTTAGTTCACAGACTTTATCAGCACTTTCTTTGAGGTCGGTTAAGCAAGGAGAAGTATTAGTCATTAGCTCGCCCTCCTGCTGGCATCCGGCTCAATAAAGCAACGGATAAACCAGCAAAGCTGGCGCGGGCTTGCTTCAGGTTACGGGCATAACAGCTAACTGTACGGATACGGTTTAACTCAGACACTCGCAGTGTCTGGGGGGCGATAAGAAAAGAATAGATCACGGGTATAGTCCTTTGTAACTGAATACAAAGGCGGATCGGGTAGCCGCAAGACAACGCCACAAAGGACAAGGGCGCAGCGGGGCCGTATTCTTTGGCTCCCGACCCATGGCCCCAAACAGGGATACACAAGACGGATTTATTCCGGCAAGTGAGAATATGGGGTGTACTAAATTGTCCTTTGTAAATCATTGCCTGCGGGTGTCTAATCCGCCTGCTGTGCTGGGTGTCTAGGCCAGCACCAGCGATACTACCGGCACAAACAACAGAGGACAAGCCTGAAGTTAGCATCATGCGGCAACCTCATAAGGAACAGGTGGATAACTTGATATAAGGTTTTTAGCTGCGACCAAGCTCTTATCCGACAAACGATAACGAGTGAAATGTGTCTTACCACCATGGCGGTGTGTATGTGGCTCCCTGCTCCGTTCAAAGACCAGATCATGTTTATGACATAGCGCACTGATTGTGCTGTGAAGACAAGTTTCTCCATACAGCTGAAAGGCCTCTAGTTGAATTAAAGGACGTTTGACTAGATACGTTAGTGCTATGATCTTCTTCGGTGGCTTTACGCTGTGACTGGCGGCCCTAGCCGGGGCTGCTGGTTTCATTCCCATTCCGATAACCCTCCTTAAGCCGCTGAAGCCATAGCTGCAGTATTAGAATTAATCTCCTCTTGCTGTTTTTCCCATTCTGTTAGGTCATTTATGCGCCAGCGAGTACAACCTGCCAGCTTGATAGGACGGGGGAATGTTGGCTGTGTTTTTAACCAACGCCAGACCGTGGCACGGCCAATGCTATAACGCTGAGCAATTTCTTTATCAGACAGATATGAAGGGTTTGAGGCTGTATGAGTCGTCATGACTTATCTCTCCATTGTTTGAGACAAGCAACCCATTGTCAGCATAAAAACCTTCACTGCAACAAGATCAAAAAGTACGGACGTAATCAAATGCTGGAAGGCTTATCAAAAAGAACAGTTATGGAAGGTTATGGTAGATTATGGAAATTGATTATTTGATTAATTATTTTTTTAATCTTCACTCTTCAGATGCTAAGAGAGGCTAATATAGCCCTTAAGATGCTATATCGACTAATTCTGGTAAAAATATGGCCCATAACGAATTACACACCTCTACACACTTTACACACGCTAATGTGTGTAAGCTCTAGGCCACGTATTACGTGGGCTACACACTTTACACACCTTACACACTTCAAAAAGTAGAGATAGAGATATTCCAGTAGATAATTTCTTCGACATATCCAGTGAACATTGAGCTTTCTTTTTAGGTCTAAGGAGGATTAATGACACATCCGCTATGCCCTACGCATCCCAGAAAGCGAGAACGGGGATTGCTCGCCATTACCTCTTGAAACGGGTAAAAAACCACAGCACTCTTCAGCCATAAGAAATCAGATTATTTGTAGCCTGAGATGTGAATCTATTATGGTTTTATCTGCGTAGTATTTAAGATGTGAGGGCTCGAACTTTGCAAAGTGTTGGGGATATTGTTGGGGATGAGGTGAAATTAAAGACCTTGAATCAACAAGAAAGTCAGCTAAGCTATTGATTTATATGGTGCCCCAATCAGGATTCGAACCTGAGACCTTCCCCTTAGGAGGGGGACGCTCTATCCAGCTGAGCTATTGAGGCACTGAGAAGAGCCCATATTATAAAGACTCCATCAAAAAAAGAAAACCGAGGATACAATGCTTGATACCCGACCACTGCTAGAAACCACTGATTTTCCGGTAATTTATCGGGGTGAGCTACAAATACTGCAGGTTAACCTGGGCTATCTGTGTAACCTTAGTTGTGTTCATTGCCATGTGAATGCAGGCCCTAAACGCACTGAGTTAATGACACGCTCGACAGTTGATGATGTGCTGCAATTTATTGATAGGCACGGTATCAAGTTGTTGGATTTGACTGGTGGTGCCCCTGAGATGAACCCTGAGTTCCGTTATCTGGTAACAGAAGCCAGGCAACGTGGTGTTGAGGTCATTGATCGCTGTAATTTAACTATTTTGATGGAACCGGGTTATGAAGATCTGGCGGAATTTTTAGCTGAACAAGACGTTATTGTCAGCGCATCTTTGCCGTGTTATTCCGAGCAAAATGTCGACAGTCAACGTGGTAAAGGCGTCTTCCCTACCAGTATCGAAGCTCTGCAACGTCTGAACCAGCTAGGCTATGGTCAAGAAGACAGTAAGTTACAGCTCAATTTGGTTTATAACCCTGGAGGTCCATTTTTACCCCCAGCTCAAATAGGGTTACAACAAGCCTATAAAAAAGAGTTGATGGATAATTATGGCATTACTTTCAATGAGCTACTAACGATCACCAATATGCCTATTAGTCGTTTTGGCAGTATGTTGCTGTCTAAAGGTCAGTTTGATGATTATATGCAGCTTCTGAAAGACA
Organism: Oceanospirillum sp.; assembly: GCA_047518265.1. Taxonomy (GTDB): domain Bacteria; phylum Pseudomonadota; class Gammaproteobacteria; order Pseudomonadales; family Halomonadaceae; genus Oceanospirillum. The sequence continues at coordinate 141,376 of JAKZRG010000005.1, read as the reverse complement.
ACTATTCTTCAGCTAACTTAGACAGTGTCATGTGCCGTTCGTTGATTAGTGTTGATTGGCAAGGCCAGGTGTTTGATTGTGATTTTAATCAAATGCTGCATATGCCTCTCATCGCTTCTGATAAACCTCAGGTCTATTTGAAAGAACTGCTAGAACAAGAGCTACAGGGGAATGAGATTGTTATTGGTGAACATTGCTACGGCTGTACAGCGGGTCAAGGCAGTAGCTGTGGCGGTGCGCTGGATGCCGATGAGTAATACGCTTTTTCTTATATAGAAGTCGCCAGATATGCCTCCGTTGATTACAAATGATCTACAACAGTAAGGGTCGCCTTTGATTTCAATTATTATTCCTGTGCTTAATGAGCAGCAAGGTATTGTGAGGCAGTTAAAGCAACTGCAACACTTTAGAGAACAGGGCCATGAAATTATTGTTATCGACGGCGGTAGCCACGATAAGACTCTGGCTTTAGCCACGCCCTTCGCGGATCATGTTTTACATTCGCGTCCTGGCCGAGCTTACCAGATGAATTTTGGGGCGAGTCACGCCCAAGGCGATCTTCTTTTATTCCAGCATTGCGATAGTGATCTCCCCAATCAGGCATTAAATCTGTTAGAGCGTCTGCCAAAAGATACATGGGGACGTTTTGATGTGCGCTTAACGGGTGATCACCCTATGTTCCGGGTCATTGCCTTTATGATGAACTGGCGCTCACGCTTAACAGGCATAGCAACCGGCGATCAAAGTATTTTTGTTTCTCGGTTATTATTTGAAAAAATTGGCGGTTTTCCTGAACAACCCTTAATGGAGGATATCGAATTATCCACCCATTTGAAAAAGCAACAAAGGCCTGTTTGTCTCAACACCCCATTAATAACTTCTTCCCGTCGCTGGCAAAAAAAAGGCATTTGGCAGACTATTTTGCTGATGTGGCGCCTGCGATTAGCTTATTTTTTCGGCGCTCCAGCAGATCAGTTGGTACGCCAATATTATCCGAGTTATAACCTACATGAACAAACGCGCTCTGATTCAATTTGCCAAAGCCCCCATCCCCGGACAAGTAAAAACCCGCTTGATGAGCCAATATAGTGCTGAGGAAGCTGCTGATATTCATTGTGAGCTAACACATCAAACCTACAAGACCCTATGTCAGGCAACTGCTGATCAATTAGAGTTACAGATTGCCGGTGATCCCCGACATCCCTTTTTTGCTCAGGCCCCTTTTAACCCCTCTCACCTATCTTTACAAACAGAAGGGGATTTAGGCGACAAGATGCGCTTGGCTTTAAATCAACAGATTAAAACCCACCAAGCGGTTGTTTTAGTGGGTAGTGATTGCCCAGTGTTTACACCGGATATTATTGAACAAGCATTTGTAGAGTTGGAGAAAAGAAAATCAGATGTGGTGTTAACCCCTGCTGAAGATGGTGGTTTTGTCCTTATTGGTTGTAACTGCTCATTACCAGAAGACCTGTTTCAAGGTATTACATGGGGACAAGATGACGTACTGGAACGGACAAAAACAAGGCTTGAATACAAGGGATTAGAGTTGAGCTTATTACCAATGCTCTGGGATGTCGATCACCCCGAAGACGTGCTGCGCTGGCAACAATTAACCTATAAGAAACAATAGAGATAACTAAAAAGAAAGGACAAGAACTGCTTTAAAATCAGATAACACCGAGACGTTTTGCTGCCCGCTGTAAATAAGACACAAAGCGATCAATTTCCCTTTGGTTACGGCCATCAGGACTAATAAAGCGAAAACCACACTCGGTGCTTTGTTTCTTTTCATCGTACACAGCATGACGCGCTTCTGCAGCGCAAAGTACCGTACTTTCGAATTCAGACTCGGGCAAGTCAAAACTGATCTCGTCAAAAACTTCTAGCTCTTCAAAAGCAGGATTAACTAAATAGGGAAATTCAACCTTACAGCCCGTGGAGGAAATATCTCGGATCTGGCCAATCAAAGGCTTCTGACGCTCATAGGAAACAAGCTTAACATCCACTCTATCGGCAATGGCCATATGGGCTCGGAAAGCATCTCGACGTTGCTTATATAGCAACTGGTCAGGTAGAGATACTTTATAAATGGCCGCACCATCATTTTTGCCTGCACCGATAACCTTATTACCACCAAAAACAACCTGCACGCCACGATCATTAGCAGTAATCGTGAACGGACTCGCATTCATGGCACGCTTATGACCACTAACAGGTGCCAATTCATCTAATAAAAAGTAGCCTTCTTTCAAGTCTACTTTTAACAGGATACTGGTATAAATCTGATTACCATGACCACGAAAGGTTATAGATAAGGGAGAGCGGTGTTTTTGTAGAGAACGTAGAATTGCAAAAATACTCGCTTGACGAGTAATAATATGCTTTTTATCTGAAGAAACCATTTTAGCAGATGTACTAGAGGCTTCAATGCCAGGCATAATCAGAGATCCTGCGTTGGGTAATTAAACTCAGTCAGGCTTGACCCAGGGTTCGAGTCGAAGCAGCAGTCGATCTGCCTTTCGCATTATAGGTCTTTGCGGATCGAGCGTCAGGATTTCCCTGAACAACACCCAACATCATATCCACTTGTTGTAGACCTTTATTAATAATCATACCATTAGTTTGATTAAGCTCTTGCACATCTTCATGCAAGCGAACCAATTGCTGCCAGCCCTTCGTCAAAGCAACAGCAAACTTCTCTGGTAGGGAAGCAATCATTTTCTCCATACCAGTATCATCCACTGAAAAACCAGCGCCAGCGATCAACTGTTGTCGAGCCGCGATATCAGATTGAACAGATTCCAATAATGGCTGTTTTTGCTTTGCCAGTGATTCTATCTTATCTAATTCTCGAGTTTGCAGGGCGGTTTTCTCTTCGTTAAGACACGCCTTTATTTGCTTCATATGCTTAATGCTATCAAGCAGGTGTTGTTTAACACGTAAAGAAAGCTCTGCACTCACAAATTACCTCACAGTTCAGACTCAAACTGAATAATATTTTTAGCCAATGCCTGATGATCAACCTTGTAGCTGCCATCGTCAATAGCGGCTTTGATTGCTGCTACCTTATCCTGGTCAATATCGGGAGCAGATTGAACACGACCATTAAGACCCATTGCCTCGTCGCTGATCCGGACGCTGTCTTCTTTTGTGGTTGGTGCAGCACTTTGTTGAGGCTCTTTTTTAGCCACCTCATCTTTACCACCAGCTACACCGGTATTTCGAATTTTCCCACCGGGAAGACCGCCAGACAGGCTGTTTAAATCAATAGCCATATGCGCTGACCTCTTTCTAAAAAGAATTGAACTTACTATGGGTATCGGCAATACCAACTAAAGCTTTAATACAAATATCAGTAATTTTTACAAAAATGTCAGCCAGTTAAATAATAACATCCCAAATGATGTTACATTGGCACTTCAACTTGACCAGGGCCTATAACAATGGCGCGTATTATACGACGGGATTTGTCATTTCGCACCTGAATCTGCTCACCAATTGCACCTTCTTGCAAGGCTTGTCCTTTTACACGTACCGCTAAACTGCCAGCAACAGCCTTAATAATCAGAGAGTCACCTTTTCTAATGGCCGCAGATGCTTTTACCATATTAGTATAAACAATATGATTCGCTTGGATGGATCGAGTGGATGTTGTGCCAGCAACCTGAGCTATCTCTCTGAAAAAGGTATAGTTTAAAGCTGATGTTTCCACTTCTCTCAAAGCCAGCTGGGAAGCAGCTATTACGGATCGTCTAGGTAAGCTAACCTGGCTAATAACAACATACTCAAACACCTTAATCTGCGCTGGAATAAAAATCCCCCACCTAGGCTGAGGACAGTTCAATCTTATATTAACCTTACCAAACAGATTTTTTTTACCAAGGAAATCAACCTCTAAAGGCTCCTCACATTTGGCTAGCTTTAGTCGTGGATCAATACGACCAACAACAATTTCCGTACGACTGGCTTTCATTTCTGATAATTGAGGTGCTAGAAAATCATAGACAACCTGCTTCAAAGATTCCTGTGTCTCTAGCTCTTTGGCAAAACCTTTTATACTGAACAACGCGCCCAGTAATAATACGATACAGGATCTGATATTCACGGCTTTAGTCCATTGAAAGAATGAGCGTTGTATTTTTGCCATACTCAATGTATAGATCTCGTAATTTTTTTTATAAGAATTGTCAACATAAGACAAACTTGTTTTTGTACAGTTCAATGATATGTCAATTCAATGATATTCTTCACCCTTGAACTTTTTAATTCAGCAGGCAATTTTTATGACAGAACAAGCCGGGCGTTTAGCTGACCGAGCACAGCTTGTAGGCGGCAACCGAATGGAGTTGCTACTCTTCCATCTTAGGGGACGACAAAGCTACGGCATCAATGTCTTTAAAGTAAAAGAAATTATGCCCTGCCCTAACCTGACTAACTTACCACACCATATCCCTATCGTGCGCGGTGTGGCGAATATGCGCGGCGAAACAATATCGATTATTGATCTTGGTTTAGCCATAGGTCTCCCCCCTATTCGCGATCTTAGTGAAAGTGTTGTCATTGTGACCGAATACAATCGAATTACACAGGGCTTTTTGGTCACTAAGGTTGACCGTATTGTTAACTTAAACTGGCAAGACGTTCACCCACCTCCAGCAGGAACAGGCAAAGATACCTATCTAACCGCCGTGACTGAAATGGAAGGCAAAATGGTAGAGATTATCGATGTGGAAAAAGTCATCTCTGAAGTCCATCCAGTGAATGAACGCATCAGTAAAGGTGTCGTCGATGACACCGTTAAATTAATCTCATCTAGCTATCATGTGCTTGTAGTGGATGATTCTGCTGTAGCTCGCAATCAGGTTATACGTTGCCTAGAAGAAGTCGGCGTTCAAACAACAGGTTTAGCCAATGGTAAGGATGCACTAAAATATCTACAATCTATTGTTGAGTCAGGGAAAGAGGTTTCAGAAGAAATATTAATGATCATCTCTGACATCGAAATGCCTGAAATGGATGGCTACACTCTAACGACAGAGATCCGAACAGACCCTAACCTTAGCAAAATGGATATCCTTCTGCACACATCTCTAAGCGGGATATTTAATGAAGCCATGGTGAAAAAAGTGGGTGCCAATGATTTCCTCGCCAAATATGATGCCGATGAATTAGCCAGGGCAGTGGTTGGCCGGATAGAATCCCTTCAGCCTCCAGCTGAATAGCCAATAATTAAACAGATCAATAAATAACAGCTATCAAGTAAAAACATCCCCCGATGCATCACAGGTTTTTTGCTAGAATGTGATAAGCTGTAAAAAAATGTAATGCTGCTTGAGTGAGTTCAAGGAATGTCAACAGTTAGAACCATAGGTACACAAGACTACGATGCTTTCAGAAAGTTCCTGCAAGACGCTTGCGGAATTCTACTAGGCGATAACAAACAGTATCTTGTGAGCAGTCGATTAAATAAAATTATGGCTCAACATGGTATGACCACTTTGGGCGAGTTAACTCAATCTATCATCAGCCACCCTCGGTCTGGCCTGAAAGAAGCTGTTGTTGATGCCATGACAACCAATGAAACGTTGTGGTTTCGGGATATTCATCCTTACAATATTCTACAGAACCAGCTTCTACCGGAACTTAGCAAGTCCCTAGGCGGCCAGCAACTGAAAATATGGTCTGCAGCCTGCTCTACCGGGCAAGAACCTTATTCTATCAGCATGGTGATGGATGAGTTTAAGCAAAAGAATCCAGGTTCATTTCGCTCCGGTGAACGCATCGTTGCTACGGATATTTCATCAACCGTACTCAATGCAGCCAAAGGCGGTGAATATGAGATGCTGGCACTGGGTCGCGGGTTATCTCAGGATCGATTGACTAAGTTTTTCCAGCAAACAGGGGACGGTCGCTGGGCTGTTAAAGCACCGATTAAACAGCGAGTGGACTTTAAACCCATGAACTTATTGCACAGCTATTCCATGCTGGGTAAGTTTGATATCGTTTTCTGTCGAAATGTATTGATCTATTTCTCTGCAGATCTGAAAAAAGATATTTTGACCCGGATTCACGGCACATTGAAGCCTGGTGGCTACCTTTTCTTAGGCGCATCGGAAGCTTTAAGTAATATGCCGGATCTTTATGAAATGGTGCAGTGTCGACCTGGTATTATCTATCGAGCGAAGTAAGCCATTGATTTAAATAAAAAAGCCCTTCTAGCTGATACTAGAGGGGCTTTTTTATTTGTATCAAATACCCAAAAGTTACAAAAAACCGCTATGAACATCTAGGAAAAATACGCCATAATTAGTTTATCAGCTGGTTAATTTTCGAGCCGAATTATGGATATACCTACTGTCAGTAACACCTCCAGTTATAGCCGCCTTGTACAGGATTACCGTCAAAAGGAACAAAACCTTAAGACAGAACCCAGTAAAGACGAAGATACTGACCAAGGTCAGGATCAGGCAGCACTGGAACGTGAAAAACAAAAGATCATTTCAGACCTGAGCCAACGGGATACTGAGGTACGCGCGCACGAAGAAGCACACGCCACTGTGGGCGGACAATATGCTTCTGCGCCTAAATACGACCTGACAGAAGGGCCTGATGGCAAACAGTACGCCACTGGCGGCCATGTTAATATCGATGTATCTCCTGAAAGCGAACCTGAAGATACCGTTGTTAAAATGGATATCGTCGAGCGTGCGGCTTTAGCGCCTGCGCAGCCCTCTCCTCAGGACTTTAAAGTTGCAGGTGAGGCTCGAACCACAGGTAATGAGGCTCAAATTGAAGTTCAGGTCAATCGAGCTGAAGAACTGAAGAAGAGCCAAGAGAGCGACGAAACGGATACCGCTGCAGAAGATAGCGATGAATCAGCAACAGATAATGATTCAAACGTTGTTGATATTAATAGCGCCAGCTCTACTCAAGATAATAACGAGAGTCTTGCAGCAGCTTCCCAGAACAAACCAAAGCAATTTTCTTTTGGTCTAAGTTTTCCACAGCAATTTATTAGCTCAGCATCAAACCAATCAGAATCATCACAAGCAAACCAATTACTACAACGCTTTGATTCTCTTGGCTTAACTTATCCTCCTGAGCCTTTAGGGCAACAAGTTTCCATCTCTGCTTAAGCTAAAGCCCGATACTCAATCGGGCTTTTTTGTTTCATCTCTCTCCCCATAAAATAAAAAAATATCTTGACCCAAACCTCTCTCTATCATAAGTTTCAAACATACGTTTGAATTAGTTCGCCAAATCGCCACCACAGATGACACAGGCAAACTAAACTCATAGACAAGAACAGTTAAAAGCCGAGGTCGTTATGCCAACTTATAAAGCTCCTTTACGTGATATCCGTTTTGTTATGGATGAGATGCTGGACTTCCCTGCACATTATGCTCAACTGCCTAACGGCGAAGAGGCATCTACCGAACTGGTAAGCGCGATCCTGCAAGAAGGCGCAAAGTTCTCTGAAGAGGTACTAACCCCTCTGAATCAGAGCGGCGATAGCGAAGGCTGCCAATACAACGACGGTGAAGTTATTCCTCCAAAAGGCTTTAAAGAAGCTTATCAGCAGTTTGTAGAAGGCGGCTGGCCTTCCATGACTCAAGACCCTAACTATGGCGGTCAAGGCCTACCTCAGTCTCTAGGTATGGTTCTGAATGAGATGATCTGCTCATCCAACCTGTCTTGGGGTATGTATCCTGGTCTATCTCACGGCGCGATGGATGCGATCCTGCACCACGGCACCGAAGAACAGAAACAAACTTACCTAACCAAAATGATTGACGGTAGCTGGACCGGCACCATGTGCCTGACCGAGCCTCACTGTGGTACAGATCTAGGTCTGATTCGCACAAAAGCGGAGCCTAATGCAGATGGCAGCTTTGCGGTTAGCGGCACCAAGATCTTTATCTCGGCCGGTGAACACGATATGTCTGACAATATCGTACACCTAGTACTGGCTAAACTACCGGATGCGCCAGAGGGTTCTAAGGGCATCTCTCTGTTTATCGTGCCTAAGTTCACACCGGACGCTAACGGTGAAGCCGGTGAACGTAACGGCGTAAAATGCGGTTCTATCGAGCATAAGATGGGCATCCACGGCAATAGCACCTGTGTAATGAACTTTGATGGCGCTCAAGGCTATCTGATTGGTGAGCCAAATAAAGGCCTGTCCTACATGTTCGTCATGATGAATGCGGCGCGTATTGGCGTTGGTATTCAAGGTCTTGGTCTGACCGAAGTGTCTTACCAAAACGCCCTGGCTTATGCCAAAGATCGTTTACAAATGCGCTCTCTGAACGGCCCGAAAGCACCAGAAAAAGCGGCAGACCCTATTATCGTGCACCCAGATGTCCGTCGCATGCTGCTGACACAAAAAGCCTTTTCCGAAGGCGGTCGTGCACTGATCTATTACACAGCCCAGCTGATTGACCAAGTTTCTGCTGGTGGCGAAGCCGGTAAAGAAGCCGATGAACTACTGGGTCTGCTGACCCCAATTGTAAAAGCCTTCTTAACCGAAGCAGGCTTTGAAGCCACCAATGAAGGTGTACAGATCTTTGGTGGTCACGGCTTTATCCATGAGTGGGGCATGGAGCAGTTTGTCCGTGATAGCCGTATCACTCTGCTATATGAAGGCACAACAGGCATTCAGGCTCTGGATCTACTGGGTCGTAAGATCCTGATGAATCAAGGTGAAACGCTACGCAAGTTCACCAAACAGATTCACAAGTTCTGCCAAGCCGAAGAAGGCAATGCAGATATGGAAAAATTCACCACACCTCTGCTAGCTGCCAATAAAGAGTGGGGCGAGATCACCATGCAGATCGGCATGAAAGCCATGCAGAACCGTGATGAGGTTGGTGCAGCTTCCGTGGATTACCTGATGTACTCGGGTTATGTGACTCTAGGTTACTTCTGGGCTATGGCTGCTAAAAAGGCTCAGGATGCCCTAGCAAATGGCACCACTGAAGAAGCCTTCTACAAAGGCAAACTGGCCACGGCACAGTTCTACTTCAGCAAGCTGCTACCACGGACTCGCACCCTAGCTGCCACTATCGCCGAAGGTGGTGATTCACTGATGTCTATGGAAGATGATCAGTTTGGTGCAGGTTTTGAGATCTAAGCCTCTCATATAGCGCACTAGGTTATAGAGAGCCATGGAAGGCTCTCTTTTCGTGACAAATCCTCCCTAGATTTAACAAGCAAAACCTTAGACTTATTGCTGCATCGCAAAATATTGACTTCACTGCAAACCGCACCAGACCTAGCCCTATACCCAAGACACCTCTAAGAGCACCATAAATAGCGAACTCGCGAGTCACGAATCCCGCTAGCAGGCTCCTCTTGCATTCAGTAGTATGACTAAATATTAAAGTTTGGTCGCATACTATCCAGCACTACCCAAGCAAATTAATAATCAAGAATTATTAAATGATAGTAACGGCAACCAACAATCATAAACGGCTCATCCAGTAGACATCAGAAAGCTAGAGGGAAAATCTCCATGGCAAAATATAAAGCTCCCCTGCGCGATATGCGCTTTGTTCTAAATGAAGTGTTTGAAGCAGATAAGCTATGGGCCTCTATGCCCGCCACCGAGGAAGTGACCTCTGATCTTGTGGATGCCATTCTAGAAGAAGGCGCCAAGGTTACCGAAAATGAGCTATTCCCTCTAAACCGTTCTGGTGATGAAGAATCCTGCCAATTTAATGATTCGGAAGTGACAACTCCAAGCGGTTTTAAAGAAGCCTTTAATCTGATGTCCGAAAGCGGCTGGCTAGGACTGGCGGGTAATCCAGAGTTTGGCGGCCAAGGCATGCCAAAAATGCTGACCGTACTGTTTGAAGAGATGATGTACGCATCCAACGCCTCTTTTGCCCTTTACCCTGCACTGAATAGCGGCGCGGCATTATGCCTAGACAATCACGCCAGCGAAGCGATGAAAGAGCAGCTGTTACCGGCTATGTATGAAGGTCGCTGGCTCGGCACCATGTGCCTGACTGAACCTCACTCAGGTACAGACCTCGGCTTGATTCGTACTAAAGCCGAGCCTAACGCAGACGGCTCTTATAAAGTATCTGGCACCAAGATCTTTATTACTGGTGGCGAACACGATCTAACAGAAAATATTATTCACTTGGTATTGGCCAAGCTACCGGATGCACCGGCAGGCTCTCGTGGCATCTCATTGTTTATGGTGCCTAAGTTCCTGATTAACGAAGACGGTTCTATCGGCGAGCGTAACCCTGCATTCTGTGGCTCTATCGAACATAAAATGGGCATCAAGGGTTCTGCAACCTGCGTAATGAACTTTGATGGTGCTCAAGGCTGGATGATCGGTGAGCCTAATAAAGGCTTAGCGTGCATGTTCACCATGATGAACTACGAGCGCCTATCCATCGGCATTCAAGGCCTAGGCCTAGGTGAAGTGGCTTACCAAAGCGCCATGGATTTTGCTCAGGAGAGGACACAAAGCCGCTCACCAACCGGTGCTAAATACCCTGAAAAATCAGCGGATAATATCCTAGTACACCCGGATGTCCGCCGTATGGCCCTGAACGTTCGCGCCTTTAACGAAGGAGGTCGTGCCTTTGCCTCCTACGTCGGCATGCAACTGGACATCTCCAAATACCATGAAGACGAGGAATCACGGAAAAAAGCGGCAGCACTGGTTGCCCTGCTAACCCCTGTGACTAAATCTTATCTCACCGATCGCGGCCTAGATTCTACGATTACCTCTCAGCAGATTTATGGTGGTCAGGGTTATATTCGTGAATGGGGTGCAGAGCAATACGTACGTGATGCTCGTATCGCTCAGATCTATGAAGGCACAAACGGCATTCAATCCATGGACCTTATGGGTCGTAAAGTTGTGGCTAATGGTGGCGCATACGTCAAACTGTTTGCAGGTGATATTCGTGCCTTTATGGACAGTAATCAAGATAACCCTGCAGTACAACCTTACCTAGAAAAGCTGGATGCTAGCCTAGTGACCCTGCTGCAAGTGACCGACAACGTGATTGAGCGCGCTAAAAACAATCCAGAAGAGATTGGTGCTGCCGCACAGGATTATCTGGATCTGTTTGGCCTAGTCACTTACGCCTACCTATGGGCACGCATGGTATCGGTAGCCGCACCAAAAGTCGAAGCAGATACCAGCGGCTTCTATTCTTCCAAGGTTAAGGTCGCCAACTACTTTTACGCTCGCATCCTGCCTAAAGCAGCCTCTCTAGCGGCGCAAGTTAACGCAGGTGCAGATACCTTAATGGACCTGGATGAAGAACTGTTTTACGGTGAATAGTCGCTAAACAGACATTTTCTTAGATTTACGAGTACTCGGATGCACCGCTGACTTATTTTAGTCAGCGCATATCAGCTTAACTTATAGATAAATGTATTTTAGCGCTTAAAAACCGTAATAAGACTTAAGTAATCTGTAAGAACTCGCAAGAATATTGCCGGCTAAGGTGAAAACCAAGGTCGGCTTTTTTATGCCCGAAGTTTTCTTTAAAAAAACAAAAGGAGAAATGGAATATGGAATATGGAATATGGAATATTTTATAGAAAATAGCTAAAGGTATAAAAAGATTAAGAAGGATCACAAAGAAAAATAACAAGAAGAATTTCTAAGGTAAGCCACCTATCTCAAGAAAGACAGATGGTGCGGAAGGAGAGACTCGAACTCTCACACCTTACGGCACCAGAACCTAAATCTGGCGTGTCTACCAATTTCACCACTCCCGCATAACTGTTCTGCCATTCTGCTGATAGTCGGGTGAACAACTATTCAGCGGCAGTTTTACTGTGCTGCGCCATCTTCATTATAAAGGGCTGAGCTTTATAGGGGAGAAGATGGTGCGGAAGGAGAGACTCGAACTCTCACACCTTACGGCACCAGAACCTAAATCTGGCGTGTCTACCAATTTCACCACTCCCGCAGCACGGAGCCGTATTATATAGATAAGATAACCACCGTCAACCCCTAGAAAGAATAATTTTTAAATTAATACTAATTTTTCATATTCAACTCTGACTTAAGGCCCCCTGAGATACCTTTACTGGCCATCGCAATGGCATCATGGGCATGGAGACTTTCCTGATGCTCTACCTTCAAACAGAAATCCAGATACTCAGGTTGTTGCAATAAACTTTTTCGAATACGACGAGCCGCATCTTCACAGAACATCAGGTTATGACCATTCAAACGGGCAAACTCCTGCTCGTCCTGGCGCTTTACAGCGGTTTGAACGGGGGTGGCAAGCGCATTTTCAATCTGATCAATCAGGCTAGTGATCGGCAGAAAAGACAGCTGATCATCCAACCTGACTGTCACGCTGGCCAAAGATCTTTGACTATGAGGCGTGGCAAATGAACCCTGCTCAGATAATAACCAAGCAGAAACATCTTCTTTCGTTAATACCGCTTGATTGCTAAATGCCTTCTGCATCGCCTGTTCTGTCAATTGTCGACTCAAAGAAGCAGAACAAGGACAAGTGCTGGAATAAGATGCCGTGACACTCAGTTCTACCTGTACTTTATCCTGATCAGCGTTCAGTAATGCCTTTAAGGTCACAGGATAAGCTTTCCAGCCAGAGGTTTTGCTTTTAAGGGCCGGGCGCTGTAAAAAAACATCAAAACCAAATTGCAGACCCGTCTCAGCACTCATCTCTGAATGACTGATTTGTTGGGCATTTAACAATGTCGTCAACGCCTTAGGCTGCAATACATTTTCCGTACAGAACTGTTCCAATAACAGGTACAAGCGGGACATATGTATGCCCTTGGTCTCCGGTAAATCCAAGCTAACGCAGGTTTGCACACGGCTTTCACAACGCAGATCCCCCTGATATTGGTCACGAATGCGAATAGGCAAAGCAATACCAGACATACCCACCCAATCTAAAGTACCTGAGATCTGGGCCTTTTCTGTCGCTGCTACATCAGGCAGGCCTTCGTTTCCGGTCTCTATACTTGATTGATTGGATGAGGCTATTTTAGATAAGGAGATATCCATTAAATCGTTCATTTTCACTCTCTACAGAAACTACATAACGTCCATACTGAGGAACAATCTGGGTTGTAACTCGCTGCATTCAGGAGAACGGTGCACCACACCACGCCCCTCTTCCTCAGGCCAAAGATCACCTTTCATCACCGCCACATCCCCTGCCGATAACTGACATATAGGCGATAAACCAGACTCTGAGGGGTACAGTCCGGAATCCTGATCAGATAAACCGCCATTACCTCGACCTAGCTTACTTCGATCAACAATCTCATCCGGTAACCATTCCGTTCCTTCTCCCGCATAGGTCGATACCATTCGCGCACCAATACGATCCACATGGAATCGAGGACACATCGCCTCTTTTAATAGAGATAAACGCACGCCCACTTCTTCCATATCAAATAAGCAGGCAAACATATCCGCGAGATAAACCACATCTTCAATAAAGCTTTCTCGATGAGGATGGTTAGGCAGCTTCTGTTCTAATGCCTCCGTTAGCGCCTCAGGAGCCACCACTAGCCGTGTCGGGAGTAAATGACCACGAGAGATCAACCAGTGCACATAAATCATACTGTTAGCATTAGGGCTCCGCTGCCAGCAAGCCAACCGAACCTCAGGTTGATAAATTTTGCTTAAAACCACGGGATCAATATCCGTAGGGTAAAGCTCTAATGGAGTCTGAGATTGGGAAGCCGTAAACAGATACTCGTCTAGGTTCCCCCATTGGCTGACATCCCTTTTATTGAATGAATAAAAAGGTGGCATATCAGGTTTAATTTTATGTTCCAGAGCAGTCACAGTCCTAACACCTTAAATTGAGATGTTACAACATAACAAATGATTTAAAATTCACCAACCAAAATATTAGAACAGAGCAAGTAAGAGTTCAGAGGATAAAAAGAAAGCCCTGATGTCTATTAGGGGAAATAGAAAGACAGGGCCTGCTTGATGACAATTGCACTGTAAGCTTATGCAATCGCTTAGCACAATGACAAAGAGAGGAGGTTATTTCTGAGCATTGCCCAACAGATGATGCACTGCACCTTCAGGAAAATGCTCAGCGGCCTGTTGCCAACTAGAGCCTTCAATATAAGGAATTTCTGCCAGCAAAGGGGCCGGTAACATCTTATTCAGGGTGTATAGATTTTCCTGATAACGACTCATATCCGGGTCTATATGATTGGCTACCCAACCGGCCAGTTCTAAACCATCACGACGAATGGCTTCTGCTGTCAGTAAGGCATGATTAATACAACCCAACTTCATACCCACTACCAGAATAACCGGTTGCTTCAAGCTAATAGCCAGATCCGCTAGAGTCTCTCTAGGGCCTAAAGGCACCTTCCAACCCCCTGCCCCTTCAATCAACAAGAGATCCGCTTTGCCCATCATCAAACCACGGGCAAAACCGTTTAAACGAGACACAGACAAAGGCATGCCTTTTTCTGCTGCAGCAATATGGGGCGCAATAGCGGGCTCTAGAGCTATAGGATTGACCTGTTCATAATCCATCTCTTCCGACATGGCTTCTATCAGCGTAGTCGCATCACTATTTCTTAAACCAGCCTCGGTTTGTTCGCAGCCTGCGGCGACGGGTTTATGGGCCAGAGTTTTATAGCCCAACTGACCGGCTTTATGCAGAAGCGTGGCACTCACAAAGGTTTTACCGGCATCGGTATCAGTACCGGTAATAAAATAGGTTTTCATAATCTGTACTCAATTTAAGATGCTGATCACTAAAAATAGCTGTGGTAAACAATCCACATTTTGAAACTAACGATTTGAAACACAAATAGTCTTAGATCGTTAACAGGTTATTCGGGACGCTGTAATTGCAACGCTAAAACCTGATAACTCACCGGTAGCCCTTGCTCCTGACGAAACTCTTCATAGGCTTGTTTTAGCTGAATGATCGCCTTACGTCCCGTCAGATGATTTTCACCCTGTACATGGTGCGCACCGATGCCTTTAATAGAATCCGTGACGCCTCTTAGGTCTGGGTAATACAGGGTTTCCGTATAGATATCCTGCTGTTCAACCGTTAAGCCTTGTGCGGTAATGGCTTGCGTCAAACACTCTAAACCAACAAAGTTATTCACATGCTCTGCACTGTCTACTCTGGCCCAGCTCTGTTTTAACTCATCCAGAGTTCCCGGCAATAGAGTGGCAATAAAAGCTTGGCCGCCGGGTTTTAAACAACGATAGATGCCGGAAAACAATTGGCTATAATCGTTACACCACTGAATGGCCAGACTGGAAAAGACCAGATCCAGGCTCTGATTTTCTAACGGCAAAGCTTCTGCATCAGCACAAAGCCAATCAATCTCTTGGTTGTTACCCTGCTGCTCCGCATAAGCCAACATACCCGGTGCCAGATCTAAACCAAACACCTGCTCCGCCTGATACTCATCTCTTAACCGTCGAGTCCAATATCCCGTACCACAGCCAATATCCAGAATATGCCGGGCCTGTGGATACTTTTTAGAAGCATCGGCCAACAAACGACCCGCAATATGCTTTTGAGCCTCTGCTAGTTGATCATATTGCCCAGCAGCAGAGCTGAAGGCTTTTGCGACCCGTTTTTTATCGATAATCTTACTGTCTGACATCTTAATCCTGCCCAATAATCCGCAGAATCTGTTCTGCCAGTTGTTCCGTTGCCGTTAACATGGCCAGATGACCACAGTCACCCAGTACACTCACCTGCCCCGGTAATTGCTCTACGACTCCCACTGGCACCAGAGGATCATTTTCCCCTAAGAGCCAATGCATACGTTCACTGATAGCCGAGGATACCGAACGCTGATCCAGCTCACCTAACCAAGCCAAACCCGCGGCTAACGTGGCATGATCTGCTGGTAGGCTATTCTCTGGATTATTCATGGCCATCAAACCTGAAAAGGCTCTTTTACAGGCTCTAAGATCCGGTTCACCCTGCATCTGCAAGCTATGAAAACGCTTAAGTGTTTTTTCAGGTGCCTGATCAAAGCCCTGACAAAATTGCTCCAGTACCTCTGTACCTAACGCATAAGGCCATTGATCCCTCTGTGCAAAACTGGCATTACATCCCAACAGTATTAGCTGAGCCTTTTGTTTACCTTGGTTCAGCAAATTATTTTGATCTGCTGACTTCTCTTGTCCTTTCTGCTGATCCAATTGTCTCTGTAAGTATTCGGCCAAATACAGAGCCAGATTGCCACCTAACGACCAACCCAACCAATGGGCATCTTTAGGTAGCTGAGACAACATCACTTCGGCTAGCTCCGTTAGATTAGCCGGTTGCTCTAACGGCTCGGTTTGATCATAACCGGGCCAAGCCGGTGTGATAATGTCTAACTCAGGGCACTTTTGTTGCAGAACCTCGACCAACGGCTGCCAGATAGCCGGTTTAGCGCCCCAACCATGAAACAGTACAAGGGGTTTCAATACAGACGCGCTCTTCAGGACACTCATAAAGGCTCAACCTCAGGCAAACCACGCTGCTGCACAATCTGCTTGAGCGCCGTTAATAAGCGCTCCAGTTGTTCCAATGTATGACTAGCACTGAAGGTTATTCTTAAGCGTGCCGTGCCTTTCGGTACCGTTGGTGGGCGAATAGCCGTCACTAGGACACCCTGTGCTTCCAATGCCTGACTCCAGGCCAGCGTCTCCGCCTCACTGCCAATCAAAATAGGCTGAATAGGCGTAGGCGAATCCATTAGGGTTAATCCCATACTCGATGCTTCGGCACGAAAGGTTTGAATCAATTGCTGCAAATGAACTCTGCGCTCAGGCTCTTGCTGAATGATTTTCAGGCTGACCCGAGTGGCTGCCGCAACAGCAGGAGGAATGGCCGTGGTATAGATATAGGGCCGAGCAAACTGAATCAGGGTTTCAATCAGGGTGTCACTACCAGCGATAAACGCACCACTGGTACCAAAACCTTTTCCTAGCGTGCCCATCAGAACCTGCACCTGGTCCTGATTAAAAGCTTCCGCTAAACCTTGTCCTTGATCTCCCACACAACCAAAACCATGGGCATCATCCACCATTAACCAGGCATCGTGTTTGGCGCAACAGGCCACCAGTTCAGCTATGGGAGCACAATCGCCGTCCATACTGAAAACACCATCGGTGACTACTAAACGGCGACGACTCTGATCCTTACTTAAACGCTTATCCAGACTCTCCACATCATTGTGCAGATAACGTTGAAATTTAGCACCTGAGCTTAAACCACCGTCCAATAAAGAAGCATGATTTAACTTGTCCTCAAACACCGCATCCTGTTTATCCACGAGGGCACCGATGGCTCCCAAATTGGCCATATAACCGGTGGAAAACAGTAAGGCTCGATCACGACCGGTAAAAGCCGCCAGCTCTTCCTCTAATGCGTGATGCTCCGCACTATGACCATTGACCAGATGAGAAGCTCCACTGCCCACGCCGTAATGACTGGCTGCCTGTTGAAACGCCTCAATCACACGAGGATCATTGGCCAAGCCCATATAATCGTTACTGCAAAAGGCCAGTACCTTTTGTCCATCAATGAGCGTTTCCGGTTGCTGCGCAGCATTTAGGGTACGACGCTTACGGTACAGGTGTTCCTGTTTCCGTTGCTCCAGGGCATCTTGCAGGCTATCAAAGGCAGACATGATGTTTTCCAGACAGGTTAATCTTGGTAAAGCCCGAGTGATTTCGGGTCGATATTGCGCGTTAGATCATTCAATAAATCGAGAGCAAACAGCAAACGACCGGCTGATCCCAAAGAATCGCCGGTCGTTTGTTTCTAGCTAATCGCGTAATGCTTTTAGCTCAATACTCTTAACTTAAGACTACAGCGATTAAACCACCAGACCGCAAGGTTTGCGCTCACGGCTGTCATTAGCCGCAGGGTTTACGGCATCGTAGAACAGACCACCGGTCTCTTGTTCCTTAATCGCTTCCTGAATCGCAGCAGCGTGTACCGCATCATCAACCGGTACTTCACGACGCTCAGGATGAATACCCAAACGTTTAAACAATTGACGATCTTTATCCGCTTGCGGGTTAGTGGTCGTCAGCAGGCGTTCACCATAGAAAATAGAGTTAGCACCCGCAAGGAAGGTCATGGCCTGCATCTCATCGCTCATCTCTTCACGACCGGCAGACAGACGCACATGAGATTCTGGCATCATAATACGAGCCACAGCGATACTGCGGATAAAATCCAGAGGATCAAGATCTTCAACCTGATCCATCGGTGTACCCTCTACCTTAACCAGCATATTGATAGGTACACTTTCAGGATGTGGATTCAGGCTAGACAGCTGAATCATCATCTTGGCACGGTCTTTCTCTTCTTCACCCATGCCCAAAATACCACCAGAACAGATCTTCATACCCGCATCACGTACGTGAGATAAAGTATCCAGACGATCCTGATAGCTACGGGTGGTAATAATCTGCTCGTAGTACTCAGGAGAGGTATCTAGGTTGTGGTTGTAATAATCCAAACCCGCACCAGACAGCTCTTTCGCTTGATCTTCGTCTAAAGCACCCAGTGTCATACAGGTTTCTAGGCCTAAGGCTTTAACACCCTTTACCATTTCCAGTACAACGGGGAAGTCTTTTTTACTTGGGGATTTCCATGCAGCCCCCATACAGAAACGACTCGCACCAGTTTGGCGAGCGGCTTTTGCCTGCTCCAAAACCTTGCGCACTTCCATCAGCTGCTCTTTTGCTAAGCCGGTATTGTAGTGGCCCGATTGAGGGCAATACTTACAATCTTCAGGACAAGCACCGGTTTTAATGGATAACAGTGTGCTGACCTGAACGGCATTAGGATCAAAGTTTTCACGGTGGATACTCTGAGCTTTAAACAGAAGATCGTTCATAGGCAGATCAAACAAAGCCTGAACTTCTTCCAGAGTCCAGTCGTGACGGGGTGCCGTAGATGCAGTCATGGAAAATCCTGTAGAGAATAAATCATTTATTATTGCACCGAATAATAACCGGGTAGAACCTGCTGTCAACCTTGAGAGCCATTTCAGGTTGACGGAATAGTTCTTGATAGCTCTTACGCCCATCATAAAAAGCGGTTAATATCGAAGTGACGGACGCAATATTAGCTAAAGGATATAAATAGCGATGGCCATTAAAAAGCTGATGCATAAAGGTTTAGGAGTATTTAAACATCGCCTACTTTCCGGTCGATGTTTAGGCTGTCTAGCACCAGCTCAAGATGAACTTCCCCTATGTATTGCTTGTGAAGAGAATTTGGCACTGAACAACCACGCCTGTCGGCAATGTGCAGCCCCTATCACCACGGCGCAGCGCTTGGTGCAACCGGCCTTTTTGCTCTGTGTGCCTTGCCAACATGATAGTCCTCCGTTTCAAAAAACCGTTTCGCCTTACCTGTATTCTTATCCCTTGGATCGCTTTGTTAATCGCTTTAAACAGGATCAGCAGCTTATTTATGGTCGTTTACTGGCACGTTTAATGGCTCGTAATCTGCACCTACACTATCAAAATAGCGACCACTCCCTACCGGATCAGATCATCGCGGTGCCCAGCCACAAAAAGCGACGCTTTAAACGGGGTTTTAATCCTGCAGCTCTTCTGGCTGATGAAGTGGCTAAAACCTTACAGCGCCCTTTTAACCCCAAACTATGCCAAAAGATTACCGATACCGCTGAGCAACACACCCTAGATCGCCAAGCCCGTCTAAAAAACCTGCAGGGCAGTTTTAGCCTAACAGAACCTGTTACCGATCAGCATATCGCCGTAGTGGATGATGTCATGACCACAGGAGCGACTGCAGGTGTAATTGCCGAGCTGTTAAGGGATAATGGCGCCAAAGAGGTGCATATCTGGACATTAGCCAGAACACCTTACCAGCCTAAAATTTAAATACCCCAGCGAAATACCCTACATATTCGGGACTCCTCATCAGTGAGTTCCAAGTATAGGTTTGGCTTCTGGAGTGTCTGCCCGGTAGAAACTATGAACGACCAGCCCCTTTTCAACATCGAATCCCAACCCTACTATCAGCTTGATCCCGGTCGAGTGATGGACGCGGTGGAGTCACTGGGTTTTTATTGTGATGGCCGGGTGATGGCCCTAAATAGCTATGAGAATCGAGTGTTTCAGGTAGGTATCGAAGATAGCCAACCTCTGATTGTAAAGTTTTACCGACCCGATCGCTGGAGTGATGAACAAATTCAGGAAGAGCATGATTTCTGCCTGGAGCTGGCAGATGACAACCTATCCGTTGTCGCACCGCAACAACAAGAGGGTAAGAGTTTATTCCATTTTGAAGGCTTTCGTATGGCGATATTTACTCGCCGTGGCGGCCATGCCCCAGAACTGGATAACGAGGAACACCTATTTGAATTGGGCCGCTTTTTAGGTCGTTTACACGGTGCAGGTGAATTAAAAAGCTTTCAACACAGACCCACATTAAGCGTGGCGGATTATGGCCGTACCGCTCAACAGCATGTATTGGAAAGCGGCTTATTAAAGGGCTTTGCAGCGCGCTATAAAGCATTAAGCGATGAGCTGCTGTCAGAGATAGAACATCGCCTGAGTCAGGTTAACCCGCAACTTATTCGCAGCCAAGGGGATTGCCACAGTGGCAATATACTTTGGCGCGATGGTGAACTCATCATGCTGGATTTTGATGATTGTCGAATGGCCCCGGCCATGCAAGATATCTGGATGTTACTGAGTGGCGATAATCTACAACAAAAACAGTGGCTGACCGAAGTTGTGGAAGGCTATGAAGAGTTTCGAGAATTCCCGGCCAATGAGTTGAGTTTAATAGAACCTTTGCGCGCACTGCGTATGATCTATTACAGTGGTTGGTTAGCACAGCGTCGACAGGACCCGGCGTTTATTACCGCCTTTCCTCACTTTGGTGGCGAAGCCTGGTGGCAAGAACATATTAATGGTTTAGAACAGCAGAAGTATCAGCTGTCAGAACCCAGTATTACGTTAAACCTTTATTAATATTTTGATAGCAGACGATTGCCCTATGACGATCCTAAAAAAAACGCCTAGCGGATTTAAAAGACTGCCCTTACTTTTATCAGCAATGGCATCAACGCTGATACTGTCCGGTTGTGCCGTTCAGGGTGGGTCAAACCAAACTATCAGCCAACAGCAGCAGCTCAAACCGGTTAAAAGCTTGGTACCCTTGCCACCGCCGGGCGGTTACATCGCCAAAAACAATCCACCGCCTCTGGGTAGTAAACCTGTGCAAACATCCGTTGCACAGCCTAGAGCTCAAGCTATTGCTCAACCCACCGTGGCTGCGGTGGCAAAACCCTCTTCGATTCAGGCCCACTCTTTGCCTGAACCTGTTTTCCTACCAGAGGCAACAGAGGTTATAGCGCAAGAGCTGCCAGCGGTGATTATACCAACCGCGGGAAATACAAATGATAGCGCTCCAGAGCAGACAAGCTCAGCAGCGCCCCTTGTGAGCCAACAAAAAGCCGAATCTCTGCCAGACAGTGAAAGCAAAAAGCCAGACTGGCTAGCCAAATTTCCGGCTCTAGCCAAAGAATACGACAAGTATAAAACCAGTCACCTGCCGGACCTTAGTCAGGAATATAAAGAGTACAAAGAGATTCAGGCTCAGCTAGAACAAGCCTATCGAAAATACGAAGCGAAGGTTTTACAGCTCAAGAAAAAAGCCAGTGTTATCTGGGGTGATGATAATGTGGCCGAATCGTCTTCGGATAAGTATGTTAAATACGGTAAAGGTTACTCTAGCCGGGGGGAAGTCGACTTCGCCAAGGGTAATATCATTGTCGAAACAGTAGAAGAGAAAGACCATAAACAACGCCTACAAGAAGCGATTGTTACCACTCTATTAACTCCCGACGAAAACCGAGATCCCGATCTGTTTACCGATGCAGGTATTACCTTTAAAGGCCCTCCTATTTTGGAGGATCAGGTTAAAGATCACGAAGGGCACATCGTAAAATGGGAATGGCGCGCCAACCGATACGCCACCTGGCTGGTCGAAAATAAACTGCAGAAAGTCCCTTCAAATGGTCGCACCGTCTATCGTATTGAAATCCCTATGGAGGCCAACCACCAACAGGTACGGGGACAGAAGTACGAAGCCATTGTGCGTAAAGCCGCCCAACGCTATCAGATCCCTGAATCTCTGATCTATAGCATTATGGAAACCGAAAGCCACTTTAACCCTTATGCCACCAGCCATATCCCAGCTTATGGCTTAATGCAAGTGGTGCCCAGTACCGCAGGTAAAGATGTTTTCCAGCGGATTAAAAAGAAAAGCGGTCAACCCGATCGTAGCTATCTGTTTAATCCACACAACAATATCGATACCGGAGCGGCTTACTTAAGTATTCTGGATGATATCTATCTGAAGGGGATTACCAACCCTCTCTCACGGGAATACAGCGTAATATCGGCTTATAACGGTGGCGCAGGCAATGTCTTACGGACCTTCTCTAAAGACAGAAAACATGCGGTAACGGTGATCAATAGCCTAACGCCTCAGCAAGTTTACCTAAAACTCAATAAGAACCATCCCAGTGCTGAATCACGTAAATATATCGAGAAGGTGGTAAAAGCTAAGCAGAAGTATGATGGGATTTCAGTCGCTAAGAAATAGCAATCCAGAC
The DNA here is from genome assembly GCA_047518265.1 of Oceanospirillum sp. Classification (GTDB taxonomy): domain Bacteria; phylum Pseudomonadota; class Gammaproteobacteria; order Pseudomonadales; family Halomonadaceae; genus Oceanospirillum. Next base: position 118,738 of record JAKZRG010000005.1, on the reverse strand, counting down.
AACTACTATAATGGTGATGGATGGTAAGCGATGATGGATAGTAGGCGGTGTTGGATGGTAAGTAGCGTGGATAAGCCAGAGGCGCATCCGCGAATCATCCGTTACTGTTAAGTTAAAAGTGAGAGAACGTTGTGATCTGCCCTTAGTCTCAAGCAAGACTAAGGGCAGACAAACTCAACAAAGCTAAGAGAAGAAGCTATTAATCTTCAAACTCAGCATTGTGATAAACGTTCTGCACATCATCCAGATCGTTTAACAGTTCTAGGAAACGATCAAACTGAGCCACATCTTCACCGGCTACTGGTGTCGTGTTTTGTGGTACAAACTGGATCTCATCCACTTCGAAATCGATCTCACCAAAGGCTTCAACTAAAGCTGTTTTTGCTTTGAAGTAATCGGTATTCGGCGCAAATACAGTGATATTACCGTCTTCACTTTCAATGTCAGAGACATCAACATCCGCCATCATCAAGGCTTCCAGTACTTCTTCTTCGTCGCCATGGGCAAAAACAAAGATCGCACTGTGGTCAAACATATGGCTCACAGTACCCTGAGAACCAATCTTAGCTTTAACCTTGTTAAAACAAGTCCGTACATCACCAAAGGTACGATTTGGATTATCCGTCAGACAGTCCACAATCACCATGCTGCTGCCTGGACCAAAACCTTCATAACGTGCAGTAGCAAAATCTTCACCGCCGCCGCCTTTGGCTTTATCCAAAGCCTTTTCAATAACATGGCTTGGTACTTGGTCTTTTTTAGCTTTTTCGATCAGGCTACGTAACGTCAGATTGCCCGATGGATCAGTACCGCTGGCTTTAGCACAAACATAAATCTCACGACCATATTTGCTATAAACTTTGGCTTTGGCGTCCGACGTTTTCGCCATAGATTCTTTGCGGTTTTGATAGGCTCTGCCCATTGCGCTGTCCCGTATAAAAAATTAAGAGGTGAATTTTACCGTTAAGGCGGTGTCTAGGGAATATCTTGGCAATATGTTAACACTGCTGGCACATGATAGGGCCATAAAGAAGCAAGTTCTTCGGTATAACACTCTGATTTTATCTAATATACCGCTACAATATGCCTCCTCCACAGAGCGAACTTTAAGGCGAACCAAGCATGAAAGGGTTGGATAAGTTTTACTTAACAAATCTCTATACAGAAGAACACAACCTCTTGCTGGAAGAGATTAGCCTTCTAATTCAACCCAGATATAAAGAAGTGGTTAGCCTCTTTTATAAAGAACTTCTCTCTGATTCATCAGCGCGTCAATTTCTTGATACCGAGCAAGTAGAAACTCGCCTGAAAGGCAGTTTAGAGGTATGGCTACAAGATATTCTCTCGCCTAAACCTCCAGAAGAGATGAAAAGTCTGATAGAACGCCAACTAAAAATTGGTCAGGTACACGCCCGTATTGATGTGCCCATGACCATCGTTGATAACGCCATGCTACTGGTAAAAAACGGTTGTTTTGAAATCCTGGTCGCCTCAACCATGGATCGGGAAAAGCTCGCATCTTGTATTCGTCTGGTAAACACCATACTGGAAGCGAGCCTGAGTATGATCAATCAGGCTTATATGCATGATATGGTCGAGAATGAACGCAACGCCATGTCTCTGCGTTTAAACCTATCCGGCCAAGATCTTGCTCTAGAGATCGAACGTATTCGCTCCGATCTGTTTAACTGGTTAAGCGATGGTATTTTCCAGGTGATGTCCGGGGAAGGTATAGAGCCTAACTCACTGCAACGCTCAGAGTTTGGCTTGTGGGTCACCCATAAGATGGACCTGATCAGTACTCAGGAACAGATTTCAAATAATATCAAACACCGGATGGATGACCTTTCCAGCCAGGTTACACAACTGAAAGAGCAGCAAACTGAAGAAGGCGTTGAGATACAGAAAAAGATCTGTCAGGTGATGAGTAAGACTGTTAACGAAATTGCCTGGTTATTATCTGAACTTGCCAGCTCTATGTTAATGAACTCATCAAAAGAAGATTCTTTAACACGCCTGATTGAACGTAAACATATGGCGCCAGTACTGCAAAAAGAAACTCAACTATCCATGTCCACGGGCAATTATTACGCCTTAGTCATGTGTGATATTGATCACTTTAAACGCATCAATGACATTTACGGCCATGCCGCTGGCGATCTGGTTCTAGAACAAGTGGCAAAAGTAGTTCGGCAATCCGTTCGGGTCAGTGACTACTCTTTTCGCTACGGTGGTGAAGAGTTTTTATTAGTCCTGCCAGAGTGCAGTTTGGAAAAGGCCGTGGAAGCTGCGGAGAAGATCCGCTGCAAGGTGGAAGGATTACAAATCGAACTGGAAAGCCATCGTTCCGTCAATGTCACCATCTCTCTTGGTGTGGCCCTGTTTAATGGCCATCCAGACTATATGCGCAGCCTGAAAGATGCGGATATGGCACTGTATTCTGCTAAACATCAGGGACGAAACCGAGTGATAACTGCTTAATCATGATTGAGCACATGGCTTAATCGTGATTGAGCACACGGCTTAAGCTTGGTAGAAAGGTATAAATCGTTCTGATTAAAAAAGCCCGAGCGGGATCATAAAAGATCCTACTCGGGAAGCTCTCACGAGACTTTACGTTAGTAAAGCGAGCTTTAACCGCACAAGTCTTTTATCAAAGTAAGCTCTACTGAGCGGCTATCACTGATAGCTCAACTAAAATATCCGGACGAGCCATACGAGATTCAACACAGGCACGAGCGGGTTTTTCACCCTCTGCTACCCAGGCATCCCATACTTCATTCATACAAGCAAAATCTTTCATATCACGTACATAAATGGTGACAGACAGAATTTTGTTACGCTCAGATCCCGCTTCTGCCAACAAAGCATCCACTTTATCCAGACAACGCTGGGTCTGCTCTTTAATATCCCAAGCCGCATCGCTAGCCGTTTGGCCACATAGGTAAATTGTGCCGTTGTGCTTAACAATTTTGCTCATACGCTCAGTTGAGCCGATACGTTCAATACTCATAATTCCTCCTAAGGGAACTGTTTCAATTAATAGGGTTTCCATTACCACGCGGAGCGTGGGAACGAGGGTTCTGCATTAATGTTTTACAGCACCTTGCGCTCAAAACGATCAATACGCAGAGGATCTAAATCAAAACGGCTTTTACCTTCCAACACCAACTCCGCCATCACCTGCCCAACAATAGGCCCCATCTGAAAACCATGGGCAGAAAAACCAAAGGCATGGAAAGCATTTTCAGCATTAACGCTTGGGCCAATGACAGGAATATTGTCTGGCAGATAGGCCTCTAAGCCTGACCACATACGGTTCACTGAGGCTGTTTTCATGATGGGGAAAAAGTCCACGGCGTTCTTAGCCCCTACCGCTAACTTGCTGTAGTCCAAGCGGGTACGGTTGTTATCTCTATCCGCGAAGCCTTTGGAGCCACCGCCAATTAATACGGTGCCATTTTCAAACTGTTTAAAAGAAAGTGGTCGACTGACAGCGCCTACTACAGGCGTAGCAAAGTGCGGCATACGACTGGTAATCATCAACATAGGTGCGCTATAGGAGAGCGGGATATTGTCCCCTATCATCACAGAAACTTTATCTGCCCAGGCACCGGCACAATTCACCAGTTTCTCTGCTTCAAACTGACCGTTCCCGGTTTTAACCAACCAGCTTTGGCCCACCCTACGAAGACTCTGAACCGCTTCACCTTCTAAGAACTGAGCCCCCAATCGTTTCGCCGCATTACGAAAGGCAAAGGTCGATTGATAAGGAATGGCGTAACCATCATCTTCCGATAACACACCACCGATGCAGTGCGGAGCGACATGAGGCAAGCGCTCTCGCAGTTCCTTTTGATCGATAATCTGTTCATGGGTATGTCCCAAGGGCAGCATTTGTTTCTGTCGGGCAAACAGGGTATCCATATCCGCGTCATCCGCTGCAATATTGATCAATGAACGTCGACGAAAACCTGTATCCGCTTCTAACTCATCATCCAGCTGCAACCAAAGCTTCATGGAAGCCTTACTCAGATCTACTTCCGCCAAGTGACGACCCAAAACCCGTACACCTCCGGCATTCACACCGGAAGCATGACGAGAGGCCCAATCTTTTTCTAAGACCAATACCTTCACACCGGCCTTGGCTAAGTTATAGGCCGTTGCACAACCTTGAATACCACCACCAATAATAATCACATCTGCTTTCATGGGGTGGCTCCTGTATCTGCGGTTTCAGTATCAAGACTTTCGGTTTCAACGACCTCAGTATCAGGCTGCACCTGACTAAAACGCCCCAACTCTTCCAAATTCAATAAACGCATGGGAGAACGCAGGCGGTAATAACCCACATCGCTGACCGGAACACCCCGCCATTGAGCCAGAAGCTCACTCACCGTATGGCCACATTGACGGCCCTGACAGGGCCCCATACCACAACGAGTCATGCCCTTTAGTTCATTAGGACCACGGGCACCTTGTTCAAAACCTTCCTTTAGCTGTCCTAGCGTTTGCTCTTCACAACGGCACACCACGGTATTATCATCCTGAGGCAGACGGAACTCATCAGCAGGCCGGTACAGGCGATCAATAAAGCGACGAAAACGATTCAATGAATCCAGTCGCTGCACACTTTTAACCGATAGGAGATTACGATCTGCTTCACTGATCACACCCAAACGAGACAGCTGATTTAACGCCACAATCCGTCCCATATGTTCAGCGCCCTCGGCACCGACAATACCACTGCCATCACCGGCCACTGAGATACTATCAATGGAGCTTTGCCCCCAGTCATTCAGCTTAGGTTTCCAACACAGTTGTTGATCGCACCACAGATGCTCCAAGCCTAAGGCTCGGGTCATATTAAGGTTGGGAATCACCCCTTGATGTAAAAAAACCTGCCCGGCGGCAAGCAGTTCATTTTTGCCGGAACAGGTAAACCGCAAACTACTAACTTTGTCATCGCCTTCAATACGCAGATCCTGCGCATAACGGTAAACAGGCGTACCAGATTTTCGAATTTCGTTTAATAAGCCCAGCCCTTTGGTAATCATGCTGGGTTTGGCTAATGCACCGGTCAGTTCCTGCATAGATTGCAGATAACCAGATTTAGCCGTGGTATCCACTAATGCTTTTACCTTGATACCTAGACGCAGGTACTGAGCCACAATCAGATAAAGCAACGGGCCAGAACCGACAAACACAGCGTCATCACACACTAAACCATCGGACTTCAACATCACCTGAGCGCTACCGGCAGACATCACCCCCGGCAGGTGCCAACCGGATACAGGGAAAGGACGTTCCATGGCACCGCTACAAATAATCAACTCACGAGCGGTTAGACTTTTAGTGGCTTCATGCTGTGTAAACAACACTTCGCCGTTATCACCCACATGCCAAACGGTGGCTTGATAGAGCTTTTTAGCGGCGCATACCTCAAAGGCTTTGACTAAACCTTGGCCATAAAGATAGTCCGCTCCCAGATGTTCGGGAGTATCCAACGGACTATTACAAACATTGCGATAGATCTGACCACCGGGTTGTTGTTTATCATCTAAAACAACAACGGATGCGCCTCTGGCTGAAGCCGTAATTGCTGCCGACATGCCCGCAGGCCCAGCTCCGATAATGGCAATATCGAAACTATTATCCCTGCGATCACTGGAAAACTTTTCTGGTTCAACACTGTATTGCACGACAGGGGAACCCTTCTGAGTTTGATCGGTCATGATCATACTCCTTTTATTTCAATGGCTTGTTCAGCCAGAATGTCGCTTACTCTCTCACCCTCGATGCGTGACATCGGCATCTTGTTCGGTAGAGAGTCATCTCGATGAGCAATGCTATTCTGGGTAATCTCCTGGCGATTCACTTCCATACCGGTAGTTACCTGAGTCAAACAAGCCTGACGATTGGGTACGCCATCAATCTCAACTAAACATTCAAAGCACACACCCATGGCACAGTAAGCGGAACGCTCTTTTTCTGTGACAGGGGACAAACGTGTCGTCCTCTGACCTGATTGCGCCATCGCCGCCCAAACTGACGTTCCTTCAGGCACACTGACCTTTGTTTGATTAATCAACAGTTGCACTTGAGGTGCAGAAGACTGAGAAATAAAACGAAACATGATGAATATCCTGAAAGTTCAAAGAGGGAAAAATTCAGAGAGGGAAAGCCACAGGCCGGTGCGATTGAAACTGTCCCTAGGGTTCACCTTGAGGACTCCGACCTGTTTTCGATCCGGTTTTAAAGGCCACCTTTAAAGATCTTCTTTAAAAGCAGTTTTAAAGGTCAGAGCAGTGCTTGACTGCTCCACCTTCGCCTACGGACCCTTATTTTTTAGCGATACGATCCAGTACGCCCTGACCCCAGTCCTGACCCACATCTTCCAGAATCTGTGGCCATACTTCGGCACGTACTTTCTTCGCAGCAGCAGCCAGCTCATCATCAGACAGCTCGATAATGGTTGCGCCGTTGTCCGCTAGTTTTTGCTCATAAGCAGACTGATCCGCTTCTGCACGCCACCAACGCTTGGATTCAAACTCAACCGCGGCTTTTTGCAGAGCAACACGATCCTCATCATCCAGATCCTGATAACGCTCGGAGTTGATGATCATGTACCACACTTCAAAGTGTGTATTCACAGGTACATACGTTTTGGTCACATCACGGAAAGAGGCGTAATACCCCTCAGCACCGGAACCAACCACACCGTCAACCACGCCAGTCTGTACCGCAGTAAAGGCTTCAGAGAAAGGAATTGGCGAGCTGATATAACCCAAAGCACCGGCCGTCAGCTGGAAGCTTTTAATACCCGGTACACGGACTTTAATGCCCTTGCTGATAGAAGGATCACCTGGAGAAACCGCGTCACGGTTCAGCGCTACACCACCGAAATAAACCGGATAGGCCGCCAACATAGTGATATCTTGCTTAGCATACAGATCTTTCATGGCGTCATAGATCGCACCACCTGGGCCATAAATCTCACGGGCTTGTTCCCAGTTCTCTGCCACATATGGGAAGGCACTGATCTGCATCTTACGAGAAGCTGCGGTTGCCGCAGGCTGTACCGCCATATCGATAGCACCTACCGAAATACGTTCCTGTACTGTGGTGTAATCACCTAGGGCACTGGCGGCAAAGATTTTTACTTTTACATCGCCATCAGTGGATTGCTTCACATCGGAAGCAAAGGCTTTCAATTCCTGATCAACAATGGCGCCCTGTGGACGAATATGACTGATCTTCAGAGTCGCGGCTTCCGCTACCGCTGTTAAACTCAGGCCCGCTGCCAGTACGGTTGCGCTTATCGTTTTGCTTAACTTGTTTTTAGAGAACAGAAAAGTTTTCATGGATAAATCCTCGTTTTGTTTTTATGGGATTGCATACATTTTTGAGTTAATACGTTCAGGCCTAATAGCCGAAGAAACGCGGTAGATAGAGCGATAAGTCGTCCCAGAAGGAGGTCAAAAACACCACTGGCAGATAACCGGTCAGGATCAGAATCATCGCAGGGCGGATCACCTTAGTGACTTTCACTTTGCCGATACGAGCGCCCAGATAAAGAATCGAGGCATACGGAGGTGTCACACCACCCATGGCAGTGTTCACACCCATAATCGCGGCAAATTGAATCGGGCTGATACCAATGGCTTCCATCAGAGGTAGTAGCAGTGGTGCAATCAGAATGATCGCCGTCACATCGTTCACTACCATGCCGACCAGAAACAGCAGGATATTAATCAGAATCAGCAGAATGGTTTTGTCTTCAGTGATGGAGAAAATGGATTCCACCAACGCCTGAGGAATGGATTCCAAGACAAACATTTGCGATAGAATCATGCTGAACAGGATCATCAGCATAATGGCACCCACAGAGGTGGACGCTTCTTTACCGGCACCTAGGAACGTCTTCCAGTCCAGACCTTTGTAGATCAGAAAACCCACAGGAACCGCATAGATCACAGCAACCGCAGCGGCTTCTGTTGGCGTCATAATACCGCCGTAGATACCCCCCAGAATGATCACAGGCATTAGCAGAGCAGGGGTTGCTTTAAAACCACGACTGCTTACTTCTGCGACAAACTCAGCCCCTTTGGGACGCTCTTCCAATACCAGAGGGAACTTACGGGCCAGCCAGATATTCACGGCGGAGAAGTTCGCCATAATCAACAGACCCGGGCCCAGAGTTGCTAGGAAACAGGCCAGAATAGAGGTATCCGTCACCCAACCATAAACAATCATGGTGACACTGGGCGGAATCAGCAGCCCCAGCAGAGATGCGTTAGCAATCAAGGCCGTGGCGTATTCTCTTGGATAACCCTGCTTTTCCATTTCAGGAATCAGCAGAGGACCAATAGCGGCAACACCGGTCAGACCTGAGCCTGAAATCGCACCAATCAAGGCACAACTGATGGTGGCAACAACACCTAAGCCGCCACGTAAATGGCCAACAAAGATATTCACAAAGCGCAATAAACTGGCGGCAATACCACTGACACTCATAATAGTGCCCGCCAATACAAAGAGCGGAATGGCCAACAGAACCGGATTACCCAGCTGCTGGAAACCCCATAGGATGTTGCCCTTCATGACAACATCACCCAGGAAGTACATCACCATCAAACCACCGCCAAAGCAGTAGGGTAACGGGATGCCCAGAGTTAGCAGTACCACCAGTACTGCAACGGCGAGTAGAGCGATCTCAACCATTGTTATTCTCCTCATTAGCAGACAGATCACGGATATGACCCAACAGATGCCAGGCGGTATAAGCCATCATCAACACCAGACCTAAGATCAGGGACACATCAACGTAGAACGTCGGGATATACAGGGTTGGACTCTCCTTCCAGACCCGCCAGGAGTACTTAGTGAAATCCCACGCCCAGTAGGTCAGCCAAGAGCAGATCACCAGACTTAACACCTCTCCCAAGATCGCCAGCAATGTGAACTGACGGGGTGTTTTTAAAAAGATTTCCAGTACGTTTGCGCGAATATGGGTATTCTCACGGGACGCATTTACAGCCCCTAATACGTATAACCAGAGTGTTGGATAGAGCAGACTCTCCTCCAACCCCATAACAGGAATCTCCAGCACGTATCGGGTGATGACCTGGACAAACTGTCCAAAGGCCACCAAGCAGATCAGCCCGGTCAGAAGTACACTGACAAATCGGTTCATGGGCACGGCACCTCAACTGATAACCTTGTTGTAGTTGTAGTTATTTGCATTTGCTTGATACGCACCTAAACAAAAGCTTCTCTACTAACGAGCTGCCATATCCATTGACCGGAGGATCGAAATACTTTTGTTTAAGTGTTAAGCGCATTGTGGTGATCCCAACCCATAAAATCAAAACGATTAAATTAATGGATCTATAGATTTTTTTTATGGGATAATATTTTCAACACTTATCAGTCACGCTTATCCAGAACAGATAAGAGAAGGCATCTAGGGCGGGTAACAAAAATGAATTTAAGTATCAGACAGTTAGAAGCTTTTCGAGAAGTGATGCGTACCGGATCTATTTCTGAGGCAGCCCGAACACTGAACCGAACACAACCAGCCGTCAGTTCATTAATTGCCAATTTAGAGGACGAATTAGGTCTGAGTTTGTTTGAAAGGCAGCGTGGACGCTTGATTAGAAAGCCAGAAGCTCACTATTTTTTAGAAGAAACCGAGGCTATTTTAGAGCGCTTGGCACACTCCACTCGTACCATGAAAGAAGTGGGTGAGATGCAACAGGGCCGATTAAGAATCGCCTGTATGCCGGCATCGTCTCAGTTTATGTTGCCCAGACTGGTGGCCGATTTTGTTAAGGATAAACCTCAGGTAAAGGTCTCTTTAATGATGCGGGCCTCTTCCGTGATCGAAGAGTGGGTGACCTCACAACAGTTCGATATTGGTCTGGCGGAAACACCGCCGCCTAACCATGCTCTTAAGGTGATAACCTTTGAACTGGATTGTGTCTGTGCCCTGCGCAAAGACGATCCCTTAAGCGAAAAAGCCATTATCGAAGCCAGCGACTTATCAGGAAAACCCTTAGCCGTACTACAGGAAGATCATCCCAATTTGCTGGCCACACGGGATGCCTTTCGTCAGCAAAAAGCTGATTTTAATCCCAGATTTGAACTGAGAAATTTTCAGCCCGCATTAAAACTCGTAGAAGAAGGCCTTTGCTACTGTATCTGCGACCCTATGACCGCCAGCAGCTATTTTGAATATAAACAGATCGAGCAACAACTGGTCTTCCGACCTTTCCGGCCTTTGGTAGCTCTGTCTGTATCAATTTTACAACCGGCCCATCGCCCGGCATCCCTGCTGACCTCAGCCTTTAGCCAAATATTGATACAGTCACTGGAAGAGCTGAATCAGCAGTTTCAATCAGACCATTAATTCTCGTTGTGGATAAAACAACTTCTAAACAGCTCGACGGTGTAAGCTTGCTCATTAATAGTGCAAAATATTTTCACAAACACTAGGGCAAAAGATCACTCTTATTATCTAGTAAGTTTGCCCTTTAATGGCTATTTAGACACCACAGTTCAATCACAAGGATTATTTATGAACATCCAATTACTCATGACCGGTAATGAGCTGATGAGTGGCGATATTATCGATTCCAACTCCGCCATGGTGGCCGATCAGCTACAGCCCCTCGGTATCACAGTCACCCGCAGAGTGACGGTGGGCGATAGCCTGAGCCAGTTAGTTGATGAGATGCGTTATATGAGCCAAAGCGCCGATCTGCTTTTAGTGAACGGTGGTTTAGGCCCAACAGAAGATGATTTAACCGCTCAGGCGTTAGCGCAAGCCACAGATACTGAACTGGTGGAAAACAAACAAGCACTGGAACATCTAACCGCTTGGTGTGAGCAACGTGGCGCACAACTCAATGATGCCAATCTGACACAAACCATTCTGCCTGAGGGTTGTGACATTGTACCCAACCCAAGAGGCACGGCTGTTGGTTTTCAGATGATACTGAATAATTGTCTGATTGTTTGTACACCAGGCGTGCCTCATGAATTAAGAAGCATGCTAAAGGAAAGCATCGTGCCAACCATTGCGGCACAAGCCAATCCTGAAGAGGCTTGTATTCGAGATAGATTCCATACCTTTGGCATCGGTGAATCCACTCTACAACAGATGATTACCGATCAGATTCCAGATTGGCCAGAAGAGATCGATCTCGGTTTCCGTGCCGGCGCGCCAACACTGGAAGTAAAGATGCAAAGCACTCAGCAACATAGTGACTTGCACCAGAAATACCTGACTAAATTAAAATCGGTACTGCAAAATTCAATTACCAGCTCGGGCAGTGATAGTCAGCCCCACGCTCTTGTTCAATTACTGAAAGAGAAACAACAAAAAATCACCCTGGCAGAATCCTGTACCGGTGGTTTAATCGCGTCTATGATCACCTCGGTGCCTGGTTCTTCTGCGGTGTTTGAAGCCGGTTATGTTACCTATTCTAATGCACAGAAAACCGCCATGCTGGATGTATCTGGACAAACCCTGCAGCAAAATGGCGCGGTGAGTGAAGCCACCGTTAGAGAGATGGCCAGCGGCGCTCTAAAACATAGCGGTGCTGATTATGTCATTGCTGTATCCGGTATTGCCGGGCCTGATGGTGGTAGTGATGAAAAGCCCGTGGGTACGGTCTGGATCTCTTGGGGAGATAAGACAAGCTTACAGGCGGCTCGCTTATATCTGCCTTACAGCCGTAAACTGTTTCAATTGATGGTCGCAGGTGCTGGTCTGGATCTTATCCGCCGAAAAATTCAGGGTATCACTGAACCTGCTAACTACCTTTCAACTAGAGTTCATCCCAGCTGGAAGTCACCATCCAAGGCAAAGTAGACAAATATAAACACAATATAAGCCCTGATTAACCCTTACATTATGATGGGCCTATATTTCTTGTAAGCCACTGTTTGAAACTATCGTTTTAACACAGAGCCTTCATCAATATTTAATACGATTATCTTATCCCCAACACGCTAAAAACATACCAACTTATCCCCTAAGCATGGGCCTTTCAGCAGTATAAGCGTGACTATTGAGTCACGTTATATATTGTTGCACTACGTCTAAAATAAGCTCGGAAAAATACTACCCTCTGTTTAAAACTGATCTATGCTAAACACAAGATAAGAAGAAAAGCCTGCGAGGCTAGGGAGGGTAAAGCCATGTTAGCGTATCAAGATTGCCTTGAACTATGTGGCCTGAATGCTGATGAGGTGGCTGCAATTGCAGAACACCAACGTCAAGATCCAATTATTGCTGCCGCATTAGGTCGTTATCTGTTATGCCATAACGGCGAGCAAATGGTTCGGAAGATTATTCTGGACGATATCGCAAAGGCAGAACGTAAGAATGATGAGGAACATGCGCAGGTACTGCGTAATGCACTGGCACACTTTGTCGCCAATCATCCGCAAAGCTGCTGATCACTTAAAGTGATTAATCGACAGGTTGATCACTCATTAACTGAACAAGTACTAATAAGCCCGCATAACGCGGGCTTATTGGTTTATACGTTAATTTATGAATAACACTGCTCTATCGTCATCCATATTTAACTATCTGGCTTAAATCTCAGCCAAATTACCACTCTGCTGCAACCAATCCTTACGATCACCGGAGCGTTTCTTCGCTAATAGCATATCCATCATTTCCATGGTGCCATCGTGCTCTTCTCGGGTGAGCTGTACTAAGCGGCGGGTATTACGATCCATCGTAGTTTCACGCAGTTGCAACGGGTTCATTTCACCCAGACCTTTAAAGCGCTGTACGTTAACTTTTCCGCGCTTATTTTCCGCTTCCAGTCGATCCAGAATACCCTGCTTTTCATCATCATCAAGGGCGTAATGCACCTCTTTACCGATATCGATACGGTACAGTGGCGGCATAGCCACAAAGACATGGCCTTTATCCACTAAGACCGGAAAGTGACGCACAAACAGCGCACATATCAGGGTCGCAATGTGCAGACCATCGGAGTCTGCATCCGCCAGAATACAGATCTTGCCGTAACGTAAACCGTCTAAATTTTCGGAGGCTGGGTCCATGCCGATAGCGACAGCAATATCATGCACCTCTTGCGAGGCCAGAATCTGATCAGAACCCACTTCCCAAGTATTAAGGATCTTACCGCGTAGGGGCAAGATGGCTTGATAAACACGATCACGGGCCTGTTTTGCGGAACCACCAGCCGAATCCCCTTCCACCAGAAACAGTTCTGAATTCATGGAATCCTGACCCGAGCAATCCGCCAATTTACCGGGCAGTGCCGGGCCAGAGGTGACTTTTTTCCGAGCCACTTTTTTACTGGCCCGCAGACGCTTTTGAGCAAAAGCGATAGCCAGTTCAGCCAGCTGTTCCGCTTCTGCCGTATGCTGATTCAGCCACAGGCTAAAGGCATCTTTCACGACACCAGAGACAAAACTCGCGGTTTGACGGGAGGATAGACGTTCCTTGGTTTGACCGGCAAACTGAGGATCTTGCATCTTCACCGACAGAACGTAGCTACAACGTTCCCAGATATCTTCCGGCGATAACTTAACTCCACGGGGCAGCAGACTGCGGAACTCACAGAACTCACGCAAGGCTTCCAACAGCCCCGACCGTAAACCGTTAACATGAGTCCCTCCCTGAGCCGTTGGGATCAGGTTAACGTAACTCTCTGCCAACAGTTCACCACCTTCTGGTAGCCAATGCAGCGCCCAATCCACCGCTTCATTGGTGGCGCTAAAACTGCCTGTAAACGGCGTTGATGGCAGAGTATCCCAATCCACAGAAGCTTGTTTCAGATAATCCGTCAGACCATCTTCATATTGCCATTCCGAGGTATCACCTGTGGCTTCATCCAAAAACTGAATACACAGACCAGGACATAATACCGCCTTAGCACGCAGATTATGTTTTAACTTGGAAACCGAGGTTTTAGGGCTATCAAAGTATTTTGCGTCAGGCCAAAAATGTACTTTTGTGCCTGTATTACGCTTGCCCACTGTGCCGGTCACTTCCAGATCAGAGACCTTATCACCATCGGCAAACACCATCATCAGCTGTTCGCCATTGCGCTTAACATGCACCTCTAAGCGAGTGGATAGGGCGTTTACCACAGAAACACCCACACCGTGCAAACCACCAGAGAACTGGTAATTACTATTAGAGAACTTACCACCGGCATGTAACCGAGTCAGAATCAGCTCAACACCACTGACACCATGCTCTGGGTGAATGTCCGTTGGCATGCCCCGACCATTATCTTCCACCGACAGAGAACCGTCTTTATACAGAGTCACCTGGATATTATTTGCGTGGCCAGCCAAAGCTTCATCCACACTGTTATCAATCACCTCTTGAGCCAAGTGATTAGGCCGCGTGGTATCTGTGTACATACCTGGGCGTTTTTTCACCGGATCTAAGCCACTTAAAACTTCAATAGCCTGAGCGTTATATTGATTGTTATCTGTACTCATGTATTTTCCTGACGGTTTTTGTATCTAGGCTCGCGAGTCATTAAATATTAGCGGCAAACCATGATCCTATATCAAATATCGGTATCGGATTTCAAATCTAAGCATCTGTTTTCGCCATAACATCTGGTTCAGCTGTCATATCGGGTTTCACCAGAGGTCGATTATAGGGGATATCGCCAAATTGCAGAATGCTTTCCAGCTTATCTTCAAATTTTTCAAAGCTATGGTTTCCACCGGCTTCAATCTCAAGGCGAGCGTTCTGGTAATACTGCTCAGCCTGACGGTAATTCAAGGTTTCATCTGCTGTTTGTAGCAGAACGAGCATACGCTTAGCCCCCACAAGCTCCGACAGATACAGAGCTTTCAGTTGTTGCATATGCTCCAGAGTCAGCTGGTATTTTTCCCCGGTATAAAGGTTTTCATTGGGGCCAAGATACGCAGGCAACAGATCATGGGCAGCAACTGCCGGGTTAACCAAAACAGCCTTTATCTCTGGGTAGCGGGCTAACAAAGCGGTACTGTAAAAGCCCCCTAAAGAACTGCCAATCAGCACAACTCTACCCGATAGAGTCTCTAAAAGATCCGTTAATTGTCCCATGGCCTGTTCAGGCCAATGGCTCAACTGAGGAATATGTACCTGTACCGCTAGCTTATTAAGTTGGACAAAGGCTTCTAACTGCTGAGCTTTAAACGACCCCGGAGAACTGTTAAAGCCATGGATATAAACCAGATGATATTCGCTCATAAACGCCCAACTCTCCTATAGAAGCGCAACAGTGTAGATAAACACTGGTTAGATGTACATATTATAGCGCCTTATCCCAGCGAATCTGATTCGGGACAAGATCAAAACTCTGCACTTAGATTAAAAACACTAACAAAAACAAACCTAGATCAATGAATAGATATATTTAATAAACATCTTAAAGAAACCACTTAAACATGTATTTACTATAAATATTTAAAAGAGTATCTTGCCCGCTAAACCCACGGACTGGGTACTTTACACCTAACTCACTTTTCTCTCGGGGGGAGAAGGGGTTATTTATCACACAGGGACGTGTGTTTTTTTCATAAAATCAGAACTTTTATTATAAAACCTATGGTTTTCCCTAGTATTCTAAGCTGCAATTAACGACTACAGTAGACCCCATCCAAGGATATTCCTCGGGATGCAAGTGAAGGATCACATAAGGGAGGGATTCCTGCTTTATTCTCTGAATGATTACGCCTCTACTCGTAACGCTCATATTGGATAATAATGGGGTAATTGTTCTTCAAAGCACCTCTATAGGAATAAACTACTCACCAACCATCAATTAAAGATGAAAGTGAGCCGAGAACAGAATCAATCGCATAAAAAAACCCGGCCTCGGCCGGGTTCTTTTATTTCTGGGATTCACTAATTGATACGAGAGTATCGTATCAACAAGTGAACTCAGCAAGCAGAGCGCTTACAAAGAGCTGATCTTTGTATACTGCTCCAGCAGCTTAGCTTGAGATTCTTCGGCAGCAGCCAGTTTCTCACGCTCTTTGGCTACAACGTCCTCAGGTGCACTGGCAACAAACTTCTCATTGCTCAGCTTACCGCTTAGACGTCCCAGTTCTTTCTTCAGCTTATCCATCTCTTTCTTCAGACGGGCCAGCTCAGCCTTCTTGTCAATCAGACCGGCCATAGGCACCAGCACTTCCATCTTACCTACCAGCTTAGTAGCAGACATTGGTGCTTCTTCGTCTTCATCTAACCAAACGATTTCGCTCAATTTAGCCAGTTTAGTCAACGCAACATAGTTATCACGTAAGCGACGGAAGTCTTCTTCACTACCGTTCTGAATCAGCACTTCCAGCTCTTTACCTGGGCCGATGTTCATCTCGCCACGGATATTACGGATGCTGACAATCACAGATTTCAGCCATTCGATATCCGCTTCTGCAGCTTCGTCGATCAGCTCAGCAACTGGGTGTGGATAAGGCTGCAACATAATGGTGTCGCCTTCTTTACCCGCCAGACCTTTAATCTGCTGCCAGATCTCTTCTGTGATAAACGGCATCATTGGATGAGACAGACGCATGATCGCTTCCAGTACACGTACCAGAGTGCCACGAGTACCACGACGCAGAGCTGCTAGCTGCTCTTTCTCTTCGTCGGTTTCGCCTTCATTTTCATCCCACAGTACTGGCTTAGACAACTCCAGATACCAATCACAGTATTGGTTCCAGATAAAGTCGTACAGCGTCTGTGCCGCCAGATCAAAACGGTACTCGTCCATCTGACGAATCACGGTTTCTTCTGTGCGTTGCAGGCTGCTGATAATCCAGCGATCTGCCAGAGATAGCAGAACATCACCACCGTTCTGACCACAATCCTGATCTTCAGTATTGGTCAGTACATAACGGGCAGCGTTCCAGATCTTATTACAGAAGTTACGGTAACCTTCCAGACGTTTCATATCCCAGTTGATATCACGACCCGTAGAAGCCAGTGCCGCCAGAGTGAAACGCAGGGCATCGGTACCGTGTGCTGCAATACCTTCAGGGAACTGCTTCTCGGTGCGCTTACCGATCTTAGCCGCCAGTTGTGGCTGCATCATATTACCGGTGCGTTTTTCCATCAAAGCAGGCAGATCGATACCGTCGATCATATCCAGAGGATCTAGTACGTTACCCTTGGATTTAGACATCTTGTCGCCGCTTTCATCACGGATCAGACCCGTAACATAAACGTTTTTAAACGGCACCTGTGGTTTACCGTCTTCGTCTTTACAGAAGTGCATGGTCATCATGATCATGCGAGCAACCCAGAAGAAGATAATGTCAAAACCGGTAACCAGAGTATCGGTTGGGTGGAACTGCTTCAGACGTTCCGTATCTTCCGGCCAGCCCAGCGTACCAAAAGTCCATAGAGCAGAACTGAACCAAGTATCCAGAACATCGTCGTCTTGACGCAATTCCAGTTCTAGATCTAGGTTGTATTTTTCACGGGCTGCTTCAGCAGATGCTGCAACATAAACATTGCCATCATTATCATAGAAAGCAGGAATACGGTGGCCCCACCACAGCTGACGAGAGATACACCAGTCTTGAATATCACGCATCCAAGAGAAGTACATGTTTTCGTATTGCTGAGGCACAAACTTGATATCGCCATTTTCTACCGCTTCAATAGCAGGCTTCGCCAGAGTCTTGGCATCGCAGAACCATTGATCGGTCAGCATCGGCTCGATTACCACACCACCACGGTCACCGTAAGGTACGGTCATGGCGTTTTCTTCGATCTTAACCAGCAGGCCTTGCTCTTCAAAATCCGCAACGATCTGACGACGAGCAGCAAAACGCTCCATGCCCTGATACTTCTCAGGAATCGTCGTATCGATCTCTTCGTTAACACTGCCATCAGAATTAAATGCCTGAGCCTTATCACGGATATCCGCATTTAGGGTCAGTACATTGATCATTGGCAGCTTGCAGCGCTTACCCACTTCGTTATCGTTGAAATCGTGTGCCGGGGTGATTTTCACACAACCCGTACCCTTTTCCATATCCGCATAGTCGTCAGCGATGATAGGAACACGACGGCCTACTAGTGGCAGCTCAATAAACTTGCCTACCAGAGACTGATAACGCTCATCTTCTGGGTTTACCGCAATACCCGTATCACCCAGCATGGTTTCCGGACGGGTGGTACCGACAACAATAAAGTCATCACCGGCATCGGTTTTAACGCCATCGGCCAGTGGGTAACGCAGGTACCACATCTTACCGGTGACTTCTTTGTTCTCAACTTCCAGATCAGAGATCGCTGTGTGCAGCTTAGGGTCCCAGTTCACCAGACGCTTACCACGGTAGATCAGGCCTTCGTCGTGTAGACGAATAAATACTTCCTGAACTGCGTGATAGAAGCCGGAATCCATGGTGAAACGCTCATGATCCCAATCCACAGAGTTACCCAGACGACGCATCTGCTTAGTGATGGTACCGCCGGACTCTTCTTTCCATTCCCAAATCTTTTCAACGAAGGACTCACGGCCCAGATCGTAACGGCTCTCACCCGTGGTAGCAGCCAGCTTACGCTCAACTACCATCTGAGTGGCGATACCCGCATGATCAGTACCTACCTGCCATAGCGTGTTACGGCCCTGCATACGACGGTAACGCGTCAGCGCATCCATAATGGTGTGCTGGAACGCATGGCCCATGTGCAGGCTACCCGTGACGTTTGGCGGCGGAATCATAATAGAATAGGCTTCGCCTTCACCGCTTGGGGTAAAGTACTTATTCTCTTCCCAGTTCTGATACCAGGTACGTTCAATCAATTCGGGTTGATAAGTTTTTTCCATGGGGCTCAATACGTCACTTTAATTGGGTTAGCTGCACCGACTAAACACGACGTGTTATCGCAGGCGCGGAGCAGCGGAAAAGTTTTAGCTAATCGATCGATTATACATGGTGAGAAGGGTTGTGATAACCGGGGTTTTAACCTCTATATAGCAATTTATCGCCGCATATCATGACGATTCAGCTGATATCCCCGCTGTTGATAAAAACGCCAGTCATTACGTTTTGCTTGTAACAGGGTTTGCTGCTGAAAAACAATCTCGGCCACTCGCTCAAAACGGCTAAAGTGATCTGGGATATGCTCACACAGATTAATCATCACATCATGATGTTTGCCACACTGTTCATCAAAACCAATAGCGATAGGCACAGAGTCTACCTTGGCATCATCAATCAACAAATGGGGAATAAAGCTGTCTGGGCGGAATTGCCAAAGCAGCTGATCAATCTGCTCCGCTTGAGTCCGGTCACGGGTTTGAATAAACACCTGATGCCCCTTCTGCCATGCTTTTTCCGTTAAACGACAGGCAAATAGCAACTGCTTTTCCTGTTCCGTGGCAGGCAGAATATAAAAATCAACTTGGGTCATGGGGCGTTCCAGCGGGTGCTTAGCGAGAAAGCAGCTAGTGTATCGCTATGAATAATCCATAGCCAAAATATTTTATGATAAAGAATTAGATACTAACCGATTCCCCCTTTGCGCAGGGAGCGTATTTCCTAAGAAAGCGGATCGGTTTAGCGCCTTTGTAATAACCTGTAATAGCTAAGACAAAAAACCAAATATATATTAGTTCGTTTTTATACACATTCATGCAAGGATACTAGAATGAAAAAGTGGCTATTATTTGGTTTTATCGGGCTCATTATCGCGGGAAGCATTAGTAGCTGGCTTACCGAAAGACAACTAAAAAATACCGACGACCCAGTGGAGATCACACTGCTTACCCTCAACGAAGACAAAGTCAAAGCAAGGTATGTCACGCATACCAAAGCGCTTTTTGTTGACCATATCCCAACAGAAAATTGGTCATCTAAATCTATGGTCAAAACTTGGCACTGGGACATCATGAAACTGACCCCCACTGTCTTTAATAATGCACCGGATGCAGACAAAATCATCTACAATCTCAGTACAGATCTAGTTGATGTTAAAGGTAACAGCAAGTCTAAAAGAGTTGCATCAGCCACTTTTTACAGAAAGACAGCGAGCACTATCAACTGGGAAAGCTTCGACCAAGCGAATATGCGCCAAATCGCCGATAGTTATTATATGCACATAGCAATAAAACGAGATTTGGCCTCGTCTAACTAACAGTCCATCAACAAGAGCGTCTAGTTGCCCGGTTTATCCCCGCTTACGCGGGGAACACTATTACTGGATCTATTAATTTAGATTATCTCCCCCGCTCCATCTCCGCTTCGCCAATAATCCATTCCCGAAAGGCTTCTGCATGAGGATGAATATAACCGTGTTCCGCATGGGTCAGATGAAAGGCTTCCGAGGTGGCCACTCTTGGTTCAAAGGGGGCGATTAGACGGCCATTAGCGATCATATCCGACACCAGCGAGGTTCGGCCCAGTGCCAACCCTTGCCCTTGCGCGGCCATTTCCAGAGCGGAAATCAAGGTATCAAACTGCATGCCCCGTGGCATACGTACCTGATCAAAACCGGTTTTCTTTAACCAATGCCCCCAGCCTTCTTCATAACCTATAACATGCAATAGAGTATGTTCTGTCAGCTCTTCTGGTGAATTAGGCGGCAGGCGACCATCGATAAACTCTGGGCTGCAAACGGGAAAAAGTTCATCCCAGGTAAGTCGGTCTGCTTTAAGGCCCGGCCATGTGCCTTTACCGTAACGAATTTCTAGATCGGCATCTTTATGGCGTTCATCTATCCAGATATTACTGGTAAAACGCAGACCGATATCTGGGTGCTGCTCTTGGAACAGATGTAAACGTGGCGACAACCAACAGGTAAAAAAGACCAAGTTGGCCCGAATAGTCAGTAATTTAGAACGCCCCTGACCAAAAATTTCATTGGTCGCTACGGCCAAGCGCTCAATGGCTTCATGTACGACAGGCAGATAAGCCTGACCGGCATCGGTCAATTCCAAACCTCGGGGCAAACGTTTAAATAACGCCGCACCCAGTTGAGACTCCAACCCCTTAACCTGCTGACTAATGGCCGCCTGTGTCAGGTTTAGCTCATCAGCCGCCTGAGTAAAATTTAACAGCCGGGCAGAGGCTTCAAAGGAGCGTAACCAGTTGAGAGGTGGCAGTCTTTTTTTCATAATTATCCTGACCTTAGATTAACTTTTTCCGACTTCAGTATCGTTGATTAACTGACCTAGCTCTAGTGCGGCTTGTCGCAATAATGGCGTATAGGTTTTCAGTTCTTCCAAGCTCTTTCGGATTAAGGGTGCGTGGACAAATAAGCAGGCAAATAACTTACCGTTTTCGTCTTTAACCGGAACCGCACAGGCGGCCATTCCATCCACAAACTCTTCATTATCTGTGCCTAATTCCGTTTCCTGAATCTCTGCCAAAGCTTCTTCCAAAATATCTGCATCCATCAGAGTATTGCGGGCATATTGTGTCAGCGGCAGTTTTCTAATAATCCGCTGGCGGCGTTCTTTGGGTAAACTGCTGAGGTAGAGCTTTCCACTGGAGGTACACCAAGTGGGGGTGTGACTGCCCACGGGTAGATGCAGCTGCAAGCGAGTATCCGATTGCACCCTGTCGTAATAGATCATCTCGGTGCCATTGGGTATGGCGATACCGCAGGTTTCACCGATCTCTTCGGTCAACCGGGTTAGAATCGCTTGTCGTAACGCCTTAAAACGGCCGCTATAAAGTACACCCATAGCAATACCGTGCATGCGATCACCGGGAAGCAGCAATCCCCGCATATTGGTTTGCACATAACCGTCTGTCTCTAATTGACTAAGCAAGCGGTGGATACTGGGTTTCGGGATATCCAGCTGATACGCCAGATCTGCCGGTGACATGGGCCGTTCAGCACGAGATACCGCTTCGATAATTTCCAATACCCGAGTAATGGAAGAGCCCTTCTCCCTTGGCGCTTCTTTTATCTGTTTTTTAGGCGACCTCTTTGTCCCCTTTTTACTTTTCTCCTGACTTTGTTTTTCTGCTTGTTTGATTGGCTGAACGTTATTTGGCAAGGCAGTATCCATTAAACCTCCATCACAATATTTTCTGTTGAACGGTTCTTTAAAAGTACCTTTAAAGCGCTTTAAAAGCCTTTTAAAAGTAAAATAATGATTAAAAAAGTCGCTCATCAGAAACAAAAACGCGATGCCTTCACAAAACTGCAAAAAGGCACCGCAAAATCAAATGACAACACTTAAAACAAAAACTTAATTAGCTCGGGAAAGCAAAGCTCACACCTTCACGCACACCGCTGGAAGGCCAGCGTTGAGTAATGGTTTTACGCTTAGTATAGAAACGTACCGCATCCGGGCCATAAGCGTGCAGATCACCAAACAGTGAACGCTTCCAACCACCAAAGCTGTGGTATGCCACAGGTACAGGTAGAGGGACGTTAATACCTACCATACCTACCTGGATATTGTCGGAGAAGTAACGTGCCGCTTCACCGTCACGGGTAAAGATACAGGTACCGTTACCGTATTCGTGATCGTTGATCAGCTTCATGGCTTCTTCCATGGTATCCACACGTACCACTTGCAGAACCGGGCCAAAAATCTCTTCCTGATAGCTGACCATATCTGTGGTCACAGCATCAATCAGGGTTGCACCCACAAAGAAGCCATTTTCATAGCCAGATACCTGAGGATCGCGACCATCTACCACAATTTTGGCACCATCTTCTTCAGCACTGTCGATATAACCCACGACTTTTTCTTGGTGCTGACGGGTAATTACCGGGCCAAAATCATTATTGCTATCGGAGTATGCACCTACCTTTAAAGGCTCCATAGCCGCACTCATTTTGCTCACAAGAGCATCCGCCGCTTCATCACCAACCGCAACAGCTACAGACAGCGCCATGCAGCGCTCACCGGAAGAACCAAAGGCAGCGCCCAACAGTTGGTTAACGGCGTTATCCATATCTGCATCCGGCATAACGATCGCGTGGTTTTTCGCACCGCCTAAGGCCTGACAACGCTTGCCATTAGCATTGGCTGTGGAATAGATATATTCCGCAATCGGCGTGGAACCGACAAAACTGACGGCTTTAACACGCTCATCCGTCAGCAGGATATCCACCGCTTCTTTATCACCGTTTACTACGTTGATAACACCTTTTGGCAGGCCCGCTTCTTGTAGCAGTTCAGCAATAAACAGTGTCGAGGAAGGATCACGCTCGGACGGTTTCAGAATAAAAGTATTACCGCAGGCAATCGCCATAGGGTACATCCACAGCGGCACCATCGCCGGGAAGTTAAACGGCGTAATACCGGCAACCACACCTAATGGCTGGAACTCGCTCCAAGAATCAATACCCGGGCCCACATTACGGCTATGCTCACCTTTAACCAGCTCGGCTACACCGCAAGCGTATTCCACACATTCCAGACCCCGTTGTAACTCACCGGCAGCATCGTGGCTGATTTTACCGTGCTCTTCACCGATCATCTGGCAGATCTTTTCAGCGTTCTGCTCCAGCAACGCTTTAAAACGGAACATCACAGCCGCACGTTTGCCTACCGGCGTATTACGCCACGCTGGAAAAGCCGCTTCTGCCGCTGCAATGGCTTCTTCAACGGTCGCCGCTGAGGCCAGAGCCACCTGCTTAGTTGGTTCGCCAGTAGCTGGATTAAAGACATCTTGTAAACGTGCCGCTTCAGTTGACACTTCACCGTTAATTAAATGACCGACTGTGTTCATAGCAATATCCTAAAAGTAATCAGACAGAGTTAACCCTGCCCCTTATAAATTGGCTTAAGTCTTAGGAACTGAAAATTCAGCTCAATAAAGGGTTTATCAAAAAGCAGAAGATAACGGGGTATCCCTTCTATATAACAAAGGAGAAAGTCTCCTTTTGTTTAAGTAAGAGGAACCCCGTATCCCAGGGATTACCAGAGCTGTTTATAGATCTCGATAACCTCTTCGGCACTCGGTACACGGGGGTTATTATTGGGGGAGCCAGAGGCTAATGCCTGCTCGGCCATGGTTGGCATCATATCCATAAAGACCTGACGCTCAATACCAAACTGCTCAGGGCTAGGCACTTGCAGTTCTTCATTAATAGCGCGCAGTTCCACTAACAGTTTCTCATTGGCGACGGAATCGCTATCTTGCTCAGTGGCCACGCCCATAGCACGGGCACAATCCGCGTAACGCTTGGACGCCGCCGGAATAGAGAATTCTGTTACCGCAGGCAGCAACATGGCATTAGACAAACCATGAGGCACATGGAAAGCTGCACCAATCGGACGGCTCATGCCATGCACCAAGGCTACGGAAGCATTCGAGAAAGCGATACCCGCCAGAGTAGAGCCCAACATCATAGCTTCACGGGCCTCGGTATCAGAACCATCGTGATACACCCGGCGCAGATTTGGCCCCAACAGACGCATAGCCGATAGAGCCTGACTATCACTATAAGGACTGGCCTTCTGACTAACATAGGCTTCCATCGCATGAGTCAGAGCATCAATCCCCGTATCAGCGGTGATACGAGCCGGTAGAGATAGGGTCAGGTTATAATCCACCAAAGCCGCTACCGGCATAAAGCCTATACCGACGCATAACATCTTCTCATCAGTGGTTTCATCAGTGATGATGGTAAAACGTGTCACCTCAGAGCCGGTACCTGCCGTGGTAGGAATTGCAATAATCGGCAAGCCTTCTTCGTTAACGATACGTGGGAACTTATAATCCCGCATCTCGCCACCAAATTTGCCCAAAATGCCCATAGCTTTAGCGCTATCGATAGGGCTACCACCGCCTAAAGCGATAATACTGTCGTAGTCACCGGCACGGATCTTATCCACACCCGCTTGAATAGACGCGACCGTCGGCTCCGGCACCGTATCATCAAAGACTTCAGCACTAATTTGATGCTCAGCCAAACAGGCTTGAATACGACCGGCATAACCCAGCTCCACCATCATCTTATCGGTGATAATCAATGGACGTTTGCAGTCTAAACCCGCCAGTACAGCAGGAATGTCCTGACTGGCATTTTCACCCACCTGCATAATGCGCGGAAGAATCACTTGCGTAGACATATCGACTCCTAAATATCTGCTTATATGAAGAGGCTGCTTTAAATAGCATCCTCTCCATTACCCTTTCACTGAATGGCACCAAGCCTGAAAGCTGGCGCTCGTTTTTATATTTATTAAATTCGTTATAGCGGTTTATCTAAGATCTAGAGACCTTACACTACTGCTTCAGCAGGAGCTTGGACAGACTCTTGCTCTGCAACTTTGGTTTGAGTCTCTTTGCCCGGCACAACCTCTTCCCGCAAAGATTTGTACAAACCATAAGTCGCCATCACAACAATAATTGAGAAAGGCAGCGCCGCCACAATAGAAGCCGTTTGTAGGGCTTTCAGGCCACCGGCATAGAGCAATACTGCAGCAACCGCACCAATCGCCACGCCCCAGAAAATACGGTAACGCGCAGGTGGATGTTCCTCTCCCATAGAGATCAAAGTACAGATCACTAGCGTTGCAGAATCTGCCGAGGTGACAAAGTAGGTAATCAGCATCACAGTACAGATACCCGACATCACCAGAGTCATGATCTCACCAGCGCCCATCAACTCGATGGTTTTAAATAGCGCCATAGTCGTATCTGCATTAACGGCTTCAACCACACCGCCGCTGCCAAACAGTTCCACAAACATGGCGGTATTGCCAAAGATAGTGATCCAGAATGCGGCCAGTACCGTAGGCGCTACCAGTACACCCAGAATAAATTCACGGATGGTGCGGCCTTTAGAGATACGTGCGATAAACACGCCACAGAAAGGTGCCCAAGCGATCCACCAACCCCAGTAGAAAATCGTCCACCAACCCTGCCATTGACTCTTAGGATCAGGATCGACCCATAAACCCAGCTCTACCGCATGGAACAGATAATCACCAATATTGGTGACAAAGGCACCCAAGACATAGGCCGTTGGACCAAAAACAATAAACAGCCCCAGAATCAGGATAGTCAGGTGCATATTCAGTTCACTCAGAATCCGAATACCCCTATCCAAACCGGTCAATACCGAAGCCGTAGCGATAATAGATAACACCGCAATCAAAATAATCTGATTACTCGTGGATACCTCTAGACCCAGCATATAGGACAGGCCCGCGTTCATCTGCTGCGCACCTAAACCCAGAGAGGTGGCAATACCAAACACAGTACCAAACACCGCCAAAAGGTCGGCTGCGTGACCGATAGGGCCATAAATACGGTCACCAAATAGCGGATACAAGCTGGAACGGATCGATAGCGGTAATCCCTTGCGGTAAGAGAAATAAGCCAGAACCAGACCGATCACGGCAAATAAACCCCAGCCGTGTAATCCCCAATGAAAAATAGAGATACGCATGGCCACTTGAGCCGCTTCCACCGTCTGTTGCTGAGTTTCACCGATCAGAGGGTTACTCTGAAAATGATAAATAGGCTCAGCGATACTCCAGAACAGAATACCGATACCAATCCCGGCACCAAATAGCATAGAGAACCAAGAGAAGTTACTGAATTCAGGACGATCCGAGTCTTTTCCCAAACGGATATCCCCGTAACGGCTAAAAGCTAACCAAACGGCAAAAAACAGGAAAAAGCTGATTAAACCAATGTAGTACCAGGCTAGATCCGACGCGATATAACCTTTAGCGGCACTGTAGATTCCATTGGCATATTCGGGATCAACAATGGTGAATAAAACAAAGGCCATTACCAGAATGGCGGAACCTAAGGCCATAACCGGATTGACTCCAGCAAACAGGCCAGACTCCGGCAGTCCCTTTTGTTGTGATGAGTGATGACTCATGCTGTCGCCTCCTGATGATGGTCTTGCGCCGATTGATCCATAACCTCTTTTTCTCGTACAACCAGTACGGAACATTGGGCATGACGGGTGACATGGGCCGCATTGGCTCCAATGACGTAATCTGCTAATTCAGGTCGATGGGAAGCCATCACAATCAGATCCGCATCCACCGCTTTGGCTATATGCAAAATCTCTTTGTAGATACGGCCCTGACCCACATGGGTCGCCAGAGAAATATCATCAGGTACGAGTTCTTGTACTAGAGCGCTTAACTCGGCTTCGCCTTCTTCTCGGATATGTCGATCAATACCCTTTGGCAGGTGCACGGCAATAGCCGGGATATCCGCATGAGGTACGACGGTCACCACATGAAGTGTCGCCTTGTTCTCTCTCGCGTGATCTATTGCTATCGGTAGGGAACTGCGCCACGAACTCTCATGGGCCAGATCTATGGGGATAACAACATTGTTGTATTTATTATTCATGGTTCGACTCTTTGCTTAGGATTTTTGGAGTTGTTCTGCGAGTCCCTCGTCATCGAAGCCAGGTATTAAAAATCACCTAAATCGATACGAACGCTATTGTTATGAATAGCCCCTAAGCTGAAAAGCAATAAAAAACCGCCCTAAGGCCTAAAAATATTTATGGCTTAAAAATCGTCACATCGAAATATTTCGCTCAACCTTGTATCCCTGGTCTCTAAATTTCTGCTGTCTCAAAATTTCAAATTCATCCGCCTCCGATCAATGCCTAGATCCGTGTTTATTTTTTCTTCCTCCCTTTAGTAGCTCCATCAATATACTTATCAAGCCATAAAAAAAATGATGTCTTAGGGCCATTTTTTATTGCTGGTTTGACGCAAATTTCGCTCCTAACATGCCCATCCATGACGTGATAGAAACTCTGATGGCAGAACTGAAAAATTGAGCTTATGAAAATCAAACATAAGCAAAACGCCATCAGAAAATACAAACACGACATCATGCAAACGCAGCCAAGGTAATGGCTGTAACAAACAACTATCGAGTCCAACAAAACTGTTTTAGATCAGTGGGTTGGAACAGCGTTAATTCAGGATTGCTGACATGAAAAATAACAATCAATTGCCACTGGCAGGTGTCCGCGTAGTTGACTTTGGCCAACAGATTGCCGGCCCAGCCGTTGCTATGGTGTTGGCTGATTTAGGTGCCACTGTGGTACATATTGATCCACCACAAGGCCCTCAGTGGGATCATCCCGCTAACGCCGTTCTTAACCGTAATAAAAGCTGTTTACGTCTGGATCTGAAAACAGATTCTGGCCTTAACCAAGCACTTTCTCTGATTGCACAATCCGATATTGTGATCGAAAGTTTCCGCCCTGATGTTATGCAACGTCTGGGTATCGACTTTGAAAAATTGCGTGCAGAGCGCCCGGAACTGATCACCCTTTCCGTGCCAGGTTTTGCTAGCAACGATGAACTGCGTCGCGAATGGAAAGCCACCGAAGGTGTGGTTGCAGCCACCGGTGGTGCTTTCACCGATATGGGCTTTAACCGGGTCTTGATGGGCTTAAATCCAAGCTTCTCACCTCTGCCTCTGGGCTCCTCTTATGCCACCTCTTTGGCAGCCAGCTCTGTGGTATTGGCCCTGGTTGAGCGAGAAAAAACCGGTCGTGGTGACCAGATTGAGGTCCCTGTCGCCGCAGCTCTGATGGAAGGCCTGTCCTACAACTCCTATGTTATTGAAGGCCTGCCAGAACGCTATAAAACCATGCGTGAGCATGAGATTGAGCACCGTAAAAACAACAACATCACCATGGATCTGAGTTATACGGATCTGCAGGAATACCTTGATCCGTTTTACCGCACCTACCAGTGTGCCGATGGCCGTAAGTTCTACTGTGTTTGCCCGTCTCACCGTAACCATGCCAAGCGAGCACTGCAGATGCTGGGTGTCTATGATGAGCTGATGGCAGAAGGCCTGCCAGACGTTGAAGATCTGCATATGCCTCTGGCGGAATGGGGCGGTGAAACCTCTATTGGTGTCTACCCTCTACCGAAAAAATGGGCCGATATTATCTCCGCTAAGATGAAAGAAGCCTTCCTGACCAAGACGTCTACGGAATGGGGCAAACTGTTTGGCGAAGGCCAGATTCCAGGGGCACCGCACCGCACCACGCAAGAGTGGGTTAACGACGAACATACCAATGCTGCGGGTCTGATTGTTGAAGTGAACGATCCAGAATACGGCTTAATGAAACAACCGGGCCCAATCACTTGGTTTGAGGATATGGATGAAAGCATCCTAAAACCTCAAGCTCGGAAAAATGTCAGCTTTGAGCAAGCCCTGACCCAGTTAAGTGAAGTTGCCGAGCAGGAAACTGTGACTCGCCCCACGGGCTCTGAGATTCAACCGGCCAGCGGAAAAGGTTGGCTGGAAGACCTGCGGGTACTGGATCTGACGAACGTCATTGCCGGCCCGCACTCGGCGGCTTTCTTAACCCGCTTTGGTGCTGACGTGATCAAGCTTGATCCGGTGACGCCGCTATACGATCCGCTAATCGGCACCCTGTTTACCTTCCAATGCGGCGTGAGTAAACGCAGTATTCTGGCGGATATCACCACTGATGAAGGTCGCGAAGCCTTTAACCGTCTAGTGAAATCTGTCGATATGGTGGTCATTAACGCACCGAACCGTCAGATGAAACCACTGGGACTGGATCATGATAGCCTGCAAGCCATCAACCCTGGCGTACTTTTCTGTCGCCTGGATTGTCTGGGTGGTATGAAACAAGGCCCTAAAACAGACTATATCGGTTACGACGATATCATTCAGGCGAACAGCGGTATTATGAGTCGTTTTGGTGGCACAGAAACTCCAGAAGAACACGCTCACCTAGGCACACTGGATGTAAACTGTGGTTTCGCTGCTGGTTTGGGTATGGCCGCTTCCCTGTACCATAAACTGAAAACCGGTGAAGCCACCCGCTCCCGTACCTCACTGTCAGCAGTGACCAACTATGCACAGATCCCATTTGCTTTTGACTACGAAGGCCGCGCCCCCTTTGACGAACCTTCCGGTCGTGAAGTACTGGGTAACCATGAGCTATCACACTTCTACAACACCAGTGATGGTTGGCTATTCCTAGACTCCAACACTGCAGAACTGGATAAACTGTCCACCGTTGAAGGTTTGCAAGAGATTCAGCAAGCGGATGATATTAAAGCCTTCCTAACAGAAGCTTTTGCCAAAGCACCGGCTAGTTACTGGGCTAAAGTACTGCGCACCGCCAATATCGCCGCCGCAGAACCCCAAGCCATTGAACACCTAAGAGAGCTGTACAGCCGAGAAGCCGATGGCACCGTAGGCATTGATCGCGGCAGCTTTGCCTTCTCAACCTTCCCGGATCACCCAAGCGGCCATGTGATTACTCAGATTGACCAGTATTCCATCCGCCCGACGGAATCCAGCATCACCGCCTTCCGTCCAGCGGAACGCTTTGGTCACTCCACCCGAGAGGTTCTTGCAGACATGGGTTACAGCGCGGAAGAGATCGAATCCATGATCGAACGCAAAATTGCTGGTGAAGGCTGGGGTAAGGAGTTCTTACCGAGTTAAAAGGTACTTGGTTAAGAGAGACCTATACCAATAACTTCTGCAGTGATCAAAAAATCACTGCCCTGACTTCCGATTCCCAAAATTGGGTGGTCCTCTAATCACCCGTCCTTATGCCGCCACTAGCCACCCTGCGCTATGGCGGCTTTTTTATTATGTTATTAGACCTATCAATTTCATGAAATAAAGCTTGTCAGCCCCGCTATACCGCCAGGATTTTACTTGCAAACCCATTAACATCTTATTTTTCATTTAGTTGAAATGCTCGATTTTGATCATTACATGAAGTGATCTGACCTCGAAGCATTCTGCAATATTCATAATAATTCTCTTGTCTCTACAGCCCAAATCCATTGCTAACAAATAGGCACTGAAGAGACATAAATACAGCATCCCGATACAGTACACACCGTTGCCATAAAGCCAACGATGACTGAAAGCGGGATCCTCTAAAAACACCCTATTTATAAAAACAACATTTACGGGAGATTGAAATGTCTGGACGGCTTGAAGGTAAAGTAGTGCTTTTAACAGGTGCTGGCGGCGGTCTTGGTAGTGCTCAAGCACGCCTTATGGCAAAAGAAGGCGCGAGTATGATGCTGGCGAATCTACCTGAAGACCCTATCATTGCAGAAGATAAAACGGCCACAGGTCTCTGGGATAATGCTCAGAATGTTGCCAATGAAATCCGTGCTTATGGCGGAAAGGCTGAAGTAATCGCCCTTGATGTGACAAAAGAAGATCAGTGGGAAACAGCTATTGCTGCCACAGAAAAAGCCTTCGGAAAGTTAGATGTGTTAGTCAATAATGCAGGTATTTATTATCACGCAGGCCTAATGGATCACACTATCGAAAAATTCCATCAGATTGTCAGTGTCAATCAACTAGGTTGCCTATTAGGAATGAAAGCTGCCGTGCCTGCCATGCGACGTAATGGAGGTGGATCAATCGTAAACTTTGCCTCTATCTATGGTATTGCCGGAGCAGGTGTATCAACCGCCTATCAAAGTACTAAGGGCGCTGTACGTCTGATGACAAAATCAGCCGCTCTGGAATTTGTGGGTGAAAATATTCGCATCAATGCGATCTGCCCAGGCATGTTTGATACTAATTTATTTGAAAGCTCTGTACCAAAAGACGTATGGGATCCGTTGATTGACCTTGTTCCTATGAAACGCTTTGGCAAGCCAGAAGAAATTGCTTATGGCACAATCTTTCTTGCATCCGATGAAGCATCCTTTATGACGGGAGCAGACTTGGTGATTGATGGCGGCTATACCTGCCCTTAACTCTTATATAAGGAATGCTTAGAGCAGTAAAAGGGTTGTCCTTAGATTGGGCGGTAGTTATCTATCGTCCAATTTTTTTATGGGCACCAGATATAGAATCACTTTTTAACTCATCTACTTCTGTATGCTGAAATATCTTTTGTTGCCGAAATTGTGTCGGGGTAAGATCAGTCATGCGTCTAAAAAATTTAATAAAGTTAGTCGATTCTGAAAAGCCCAATAGATAACCCACCTCTGCAACAGAAGCACTGCTATGTGCCAGCACTCGTTGGGCTTCTAGAATAATCCTGCGATCAATAACAACCTTAGCCGTACGCCCCTCGACCGCCAAACACGCCCGACTGATGGTACTTTCTGAATACCCCAATCGTTTCGCGTAAAATTTTAAGGAATGTTCCTGCTGAAAACGAGATTCCAGAGTACGAAGGAATAGTTGATATTTATCATAACCTGGCCGTAAAAGAATCTCCGTATTGAGCTCTCTCTGCTGCCATCGGGCCAAACGAAAAAGTAAAGCTAAAAGCTCATGTCGAATAAGCGAGACATCCAGTTCACTACCATCAAAGCGATTAATATCATGACGTAATTGTTGAAAAGCATCCCTTGTTTTCAACAACATTTCATCGGAAAACTGAGTATAAGTTTGCCAGTTAAACAACACGAGGGATTCAACCTCCCGTGTAGTAATAAGTTCATTAGTGTAAGGAAGCGTGGCTGGATCAATTAACAAAATTTGTGCAGAAATTTTCTCTCCTGAATACCACTGTTGCACTTGACCAGGTTTCACGAAAATAAGACTTCCAGTTTTAAGTCTACGTTCAACAAAATCCACGGTATGCACACCCCGCCCCGAGGTGACTAATAACAGAAAATAGAAATCTACACGCTCAGGTTTACCTAATAATAGAGAGGGCTCTTTCTTAGTGAGCTCCCCATGGCTTATGACTTCAACCCCTACCCCTTGCAACCTATCATTTTCAAATCGAATGTCTCTAATATCGCTATTTGAATCCGTAGATACCATTTACTTCAGCCATCCATTGATATTCGATTTTGATCATTACAGGTATAGCACTACCTCACAACGCATTAATCGTAATTAGTGAGTAAAAACAAGAATATTGGTATACCCGATTAAACAACCAGTTTGAATTCAGGAAGTATAAACACAAAAAAAGCCCTGATAAATATCAGAGCTTTGTCAGCAATACAGGGCTAATTCGTTTAAACAGCACAGCAATAACGTCCCCGCTGACTTAAGAACCTTATCTATAGAGAAATATTCCCCAACGCTATAGATAAGGGGGTATCGCTAGGCTCTGAGGGTAGCCTAGCGGATTGAGCATAGGGTTAACGCTTACTTTAGGCTTCGGCTTAAATAAAACCTTCCGCCTTCAAGTCTTCCATTGTCGCTTCGATACTTTCACGTAACGTTGCTACTAGGAAGTCCACGTTCTCTTTGCTTAGAGTCAATGGTGGTGATAGGACATTCATATGGGCCAGAGGACGCACAATCAGACCACGGGCCTGACAGTGATCAGCAATACGGTTACCGACTTTGGCATCCGGGTTGATCAACTCTTTGGTTTCTTTGTCCGCAACGTTTTCAATACACATCATAAACTTGCGACCGCGAACATCGCCCACGATAGGCAGATCGATCAGGGTTTTCACCTGTTGTTCAAAGTAAGCACCCATCTCTTTCACATGGCCGCAGATATTTTCGCGCTCCATGATCTCGATGTTTTTCACACCAGCAGCACAACTTACCGGGTGACCGGAGTAGGTGAAACCGTGAGTAAACAGTGCACCGTCCGCTTGTGGTTTGCTGATCACGTCGTACATTTTATCGGAAATAATCGTGGCACCCAGTGGTAGATAACCGGATGTCAGACCTTTAGCACAGGTGATGATATCCGGCACAATGCCAAACTCATCTTCTGAAGCAAACATATGGCCCAAACGACCAAACGCCGTCACCACTTCATCAGAAACGTACAGCACATCGTACTTGTGACACACATCAAGAATACGTTTGTGGTAACCGTCTGGCTGTACGATTACACCACCGGCACCCATGATAGGCTCGGCAAAGAAAGCCGCAACATTGTCTGGGCCCAGCTCTAAAATCTTATCTTCCAGCTCCTGAACTTTCTCATCACAGAAAGCTTCTAGGCTTTGATCCGCTGGACGACGGTAAGGGTTCGGACAAGAGATATGATGTACCAGTTGGTCATCAATATCGAAACCGATATGGTCAAACTTCACGCCCGTAATGGACATGGCCATATAGGTACTGCCGTGATAACCATCGATACGGGAGATGATCTTCTTCTTCGTCTTCTGACCCAGTTGGTTGAAGTAGAAGTGGATCATACGCACTGCGGTATCATTGGCCACAGAACCACCACAACCGTAGAACACATGGTTCAGATCCCCCGGTGCCAACTCAGCCAGCTTAGCGGCTAGGTTTGCAGCAGGTACCGTTGTATGGTGACCAAAACAAGAGTAATACGGAATTTGGCGCACCTGATCCGCGATAGCATCAGCCATCTCGTCACGGGCATAGCCGATATTAACGCACCAAAGTCCACCGATTCCGTCCAGGTATTTACGTCCTTCGCCGTCAATTACATGGACGTTGTCACTATCTGCCAACACCATGGAACCGGTTTCTTGAAAGGTTGAAAAGTCTGTCCAAGGGTGAATATAGTGGTCTTTATCCTGCTGCCACACTTCCTGCATATTTACTTGTTTTTTTTCTGGCATTTTCGAGATCACTCCAAAGTTTTAATGCTTATGCCGTTACACAACTCCACCTTAAACAGCTTACAGGTATCAGTAAAATATGTTTTTTAGCGGTCTAGCATTAAAAAAAACTATGCATGGCTTTTTAAGATTTATTCTTCCTAAATCTCTATTCTTAACCTCCTGTTTTAACGCCTAAAAACGAAAAAAGGGAGCCATAAAGGCTCCCTTTCTCTATTAGTAAGGATAGATTAGCTCAGTGCGTTTGCACCAATCACTTCACCACCAAATTCCGCCATAGCATCCTGCAGACATTCCCACAGGTATTCCGCTGCGGCGCTATCACAAAGAATAGTGAAACACGGAATGTCATTCACCTGATGATGAACTACCACCACATTGATTCGTGCAGCAGAAGTCTGAGCGATACTTCCCAGCGGGAAGGCGTCTTCACGCAGATCAACACCACAGACTTTTGCCATAACCGCTGGTAGATGAGCCCCAGTTAGCGTTAACCAAGCATGGCTGTCCTGATTGTACAGCCCATAACAATCCCGCTCCGGTAAGCCGCGTTGATTAAGAGCATCAACCCCTGCCCCCTGATCGGCAATGGCACCCAGTACCCAGAATTCCTTCTGGCTTAAACGCAAGACCAGTTCACCCTTATCGGTGACACTGGCTTGGTTAGGTTTAGCCGGTACAGGTAAACCCGCTGATTGCAGGTGTTGTGCTGCATTCAGACCACGAAAACCCGTACGGGGCAGTACAGACAGATCCAATAGACCCGCTTGCACGGCTTGATGACGACCGTTGTGCAGATCCGTTGCTAGGGCTGCCCCTGCCACTTCTTCAAACTTCGCCTCGGCCAGTTGGCGGTATACAAAGCTGCGTTTACTGAATGATTCAGGTGTAGTTGCACTCATGATGCGAGCTCCTGTAATTAAAGCGCCTGGCGCGTGTTGTCTGGATCGAAGAACGGCAGCTCAACGACAGTTGCCTGTACGATTTCAGCACCGTCTACTCTGATAGGGAACTGACTGCCCACTTCAGCCTGATCAATGCCCACATAAGCCAGACCAATAATGGCATCAACCGCAGAGGAGAATTCACAGGAGGTGACGTTGCCGCTGATATCCTCACCGCTGAGTACCAGATGACCCTCTTCCGGCTTTTTAGTGCCTTTCGGTAGCTTGAAGCCCACTAGCTTACGAGTCTGAGGTTGCGCCATAACGATATCAACCGAGCGACGACCGACAAAAAACGGCTTCTTACGACTGACCGCCCAACCCAAAGACAATTCACCGGGATGACTCATGCCATCGGTATCTTGGCTGACGATGATATGGCCTTTTTCCAGACGTAATAGACGCTGGGTTTCCACACCAAACGGACGGATATCAAACTCTCTACCCGCTTCCTGCAGAGCATCCCACAGGGCTTCACCAAAGCGTGCCGGTACGTGAATTTCGTAACCCAGCTCACCCACAAAACCCACACGCAGTAGACGTGAAGGAATACCTGCCACATGACCTTCGCGATAGGCTAGGTAAGGGAAACCTTCTGGGCTTAGATCCACATCCGTGGCCAGCTTTTCCAGTACCTTACGGGCATCTGGGCCCGCCAGGTTAACGGCAGCAAAGGCGGAGGTCACATTGGTGATATCCACATCCAGGCGCCATTGGGCGTTCCACTTCATCATCTCCCGGTAAACACGCTCAACACCACCGGTTGTCGCGGTAACATAGAAGTGCTCATCGGCCAGACGACAGGAAACACCATCATCGATCACCACACCGTGCTCATTGGTCAGCACCGCATAACGGGTTTTACCCACAGGCTGCTTCAAAAAAGCAAAGGTGAAGATACGGTTCATAAACTCAGCAGAATCCGGACCGCGAAGTTCAATCCCCCCCAAGGTACTCACATCAATCACACCCACGTTATTACGCACGTGATGCGCTTCAGCCTGCATACAATCATCACGATCTTCAGGCTTGCCATAAAAAGCCGGACGCTGCCAGTTACCCGCAGGCATCATCTTGGCACCCAGTTCTTTATGACGGTGATGCATAGCGGTACGACGGTACGGATCGAAAATACGACCGGCTACATGAGCCAGTTTCTCTGGTGAGAAGGGTGGACGTGCGGTGGTAACACCGGTTTCGGTGACCGTACGATCCGTAGAATCTGCCACCAAACGTGCCGTTGGCAAAGCCGAATGACGGCCCTGAGATGGCCCCATACCGACAGTAGAGAAACGTTTTACCAGCTGTACATCCCGGTAACCCAGACGTGTAGCATTAACAATATCTTTTGCTTGCAGATCTTCATCAAAATCCACAAAGTCTTTGCCCTTGGGATGACTAAAGATCGGCCATTCAAAGTTAACTCGACGCTTACAACTCACCTCAACAGGTACTTCACCGTTGGCCAGCCCTAATGTTTGCAGGGCTTCTAATGCGGCACGCTCACCATCGTGTAAAACGGCATTCAGGTTATGAATACCGTTAACAGAACCGGCGATACGCAGGTGTTGCGGCATCTTGCTCAGTGAAAACTCAGCGGCTGAGTCATCATATTTCAGCTGACCACCAGCCTGACACAGCAACTGATAGACGGGCATATAACCGGCAGACATACACAGCAGATCACAGTTGATCTGCTCGCCTTTATCCGCCACTTCACCCTTGGCAACAATACGGCGGACATCAACGGCACGAACGTGTTTATTGCCCTTCGTTGGGATCGCTTCATAAACCGTGTGACCAGACATTACCTTAATGCCTCGGGCCAATACCGCATCCGCAATGTCCTTGGATTCGGTGGATGAACGCATATCCACAACGGCAGCGACGTCAACGCCCTGGTCCAGCAGTTCCAAAGCTGTCAGATAACCATCGTCGTTACCGGTCAGTACCACGGCACGATTACCCGGCTTAACCGCATAATGCTTCATCAGACGGGTAGCCGCACTGGCCATCATCACGCCCGGCAGATCGTTATTACGGAACACCACATGCTGTTCAAAGGAACCGGATGCCACGATGCACTCTTTCGCGCGCACCTTATACATACGCTTGCCTTGAATGACAGGCAAGTAGTTATCCGCAAACCAACCATTACAAGCAGCACGGGTTAGTACTTCGATATTGGCGTGTTGTTCAACGCGCGCCACCAGATCACTGCGTAACTGATCCGCTTGCTGACCTTCAACATCAAAACGATTATACGTTAACGAGCCACCAAGAATCGGCTGCTCTTCAACCAAGAGTACCGAAGCACCGGCATCGGCTGCTTTCAGTGCGGCACTTAAACCGGCAGGGCCTGAACCTACCACCACAACATCGTGGAACAGATAGGCTTTATCGTAATACTCAGGTTTGAAATCCAGATCCAGTACACCCAGACCGGCTTTCTTACGGATCATGCCTTCCCAACGATGCCAAGCACCCATAGGCTTAAAGAAGCAACGGTAGTAGAAACCCACTGGCATAAAACGGGAGAAGTGACCCAATACCGCGTCACGATCACCGTCCAGAGAACCGTTGTAATTCTGACCCTGTACATCAATACCGCTAGCTGCCAGCTCACGGTCCGCCAAAACATTAGGCTCTTTATTAAACTGAACCAGAGTATTGGCATCCTGACCGGCCATAGTCAGCGGGCCCCGTGGACGGTGGTACTTAAAAGATCGGGACAGTAACCAGCGACCACAACCTGCCAAAGCACTGGCAATGGAGTCACCTTTAAAGCCCTGATAGGACTTATCATCAAACTTAAAACTAACCGGCTTAGTACGGTCGATTAGCAGGCCCATTGGGGCCTTTAAACGCGTTGTATGACTCATGCGCCAACCTCCTGTGCGGTGGATTCTGCACTGAATTCAACACGCTCTTTAAAGATCTCTGACGGATCATAGGTACGGATAATTTCATCGGTTACGGTATGACGCTCGGCAATAAACCAATAACCGGAAGCGGCGTGTAACCACCACTCGGTGACAACACCGGCTTGGTTATCGGAGTAGAACACGTACTCGGCCCACTCTTTATCGCTACAGGTGGTCGGGTTTGGCATATCACGTACTTCGCCACCGTGGACAAATTCACTGATATTGCGTGGTCCATTAAGCGGACAAGGCATAATTTTCATTTCATCGCTCCTCGCTTAAGGGATCGCTTAGTGACTGGCCGCCGTAGCGCCCATTTCATTAACCTGACGGAATACATCAAAACGTTCCATGGCAAACGGTGCGATCAGATCCGGCACCTTACCGCCACTGGCGACTAACTCTGCCATGGTCTTGCCGCAGATCGGTGTCGATTTAAAGCCCCAAGTACCCCAACCGGCATCCAGGTAGTAATTCTCTACCGGACTTAGCCCCATAATTGGGCTGTAATCAGAAGTCATATCGGTGATACCGGCCCACTGACGCATCAAACGCAGATTGGCCATAAATGGGAACATCTCGATGGCGTGAGCCAATAGACTCTCTTTCAATTCCAGTGTCGAGCGGGTGTTATACAGAGGGTATGGATCAGAACCACCACCAAAGACAATCTCACCACGACCGGTTTGCTGCACATAACAGTGCAACGCCGAAGAACTGACCAGAGGATCAAGGAACGGCTTAACCGGCTGAGTCACCATGGCCTGTAGCGGATACGTGGTGATCGGCATACGGAAACCCGCTTTTGCCGCCATCAAGGAGCTATGACCTGCCACGGCTTGAATGGCACAACCACAATTCACCGTACCACGGTTGGTTTTCACACCTGTCACCTTGCCATTTTCAACAATAACATCGGTCACTTCGGTTAGCTGGTGCAGTTCAACACCACGCTGAGTGGCGCCTTTTGCGTAACCCCAGGCTACGGCATCGTGACGGGCGGTTGCACCGTCCATATGCCACAAGCCAGCCAATACAGGCATATGGGCCGGGTTCATATTCAGGGTCGGCACCAGCTCTTTGATCTCTTGCGGGCCGATCAGCTCGGTACGACCACCAAAGTGCTTATTCACTTCCGCACGTTGGCGGAAGGCACGTACCGTGGCATCCGTATGGGCCAACGTCAGCTGACCACGCTCGGAGTACATAATGTTAAAATCGAACTCATTAGAGAGCTCTTTAAACATTTTTACCGATTCGCTGTAGAACTTAACGCCTTCAGAGGTCAGGTAGTTAGAACGAATTACCGCCGTATTACGGGCCGTATTACCGCCACCCAGGTAGCCTTTTTCCAACACAGCAACATTGGTGATACCGTGGTACTTAGCCAGGTAGTAAGCAGTGGCCACACCGTGACCACCACCACCGATAATCACCACGTCGTAGCTTTTCTTTAGCTCAGTTGGCGCGGGCAGATCGGCATCCTGCTCAAACGGATAGTCGCTTTTAAGACCGTATTTCAAAAGAGAGAAAGGCATAAGCCCTCCGTAATTCAGGATTACCCGACTGCAACAGCCGGTTGGGAATTGGATTGACTGTCAGAACTGCCAGAGCTGTTAGAACGACTGGAACCATCGGCGTTAACCGATGCCAGCTGCGCACGAGCTGCGGTCAGGGTATTTTTCATCAGACAAGCAATAGTCATGGGGCCAACACCACCAGGTACCGGTGTAATAGCCCCTGCAACCGGTTCAACGGATGCAAAGTCCACATCCCCCACCAGCTTGCGGCGACCTTCAACCTCAACGGCATTAATACCGACATCGATAACAGTGGCACCGGGGTTGATCCAGTCGGCTTTCACCAACTCAGAACGGCCCACTGCGGCCACAACAATATCTGCTTGACGACACAAGGATTCGATATCTTTGGTACGGGAGTGCACTGTGGTCACCGTGCAGTTAGCCTGCAACAACAGGGCTGCCATAGGTTTACCCACAATATTGGAGCGACCGATTACAACCGCATGTTTACCACTCAGATCATCATGGATCTGTTGCAGCATAATCATGCAACCCAAAGGTGTGCAGGGCACCAAACTCGGTTGTCCTGAGGCCAAAGCCCCTACGCTAAGGGGATGGAAGCCATCCACATCTTTAGCCGGATTGATGGCAGCGATAATCTGAGCTTCATCCAACTGGGCAGGCAGTGGTAGCTGCACTAAAATGCCATGTACGTCTGGATCGTTATTCAGCTGATCCACGATGGCATTTAATGTCTGCTGATCGGTATCCATACCCAGACGATGCTCAATGGAGCGGATACCGGCTTCTTCAGCTCGGCGTACTTTATTACGAACATAAACTTGGCTGGCAGGATCATCACCTACCAGTACGACTGCCAATGCAGGTGTCAGACCATGTTCAGCTTTCAACTGTTGTACTTCGGTAGCCACCTGATCCAGCACCTGAGCCGATAGCTGTTTACCGTCGATTAATCGGGCCATCTCACTCACCTTATTTGAAGATCACAGTCTTGTTACCATCAAGGAAAACGCGATGCTGGGTGTGCAGCTTCACCGCACGAGCCAGAGCGTTTGTTTCGGTATCACGACCGACCGCTACCAGTGCATCCGGACGATAGCTATGATCTACCGGCTGAACCGCTTGGGCGATAATAGGACCTTCATCCAGATCACAGGTCACATAGTGAGCAGTAGCACCGATTAGTTTTACGCCACGCTCATGAGCTTGGTGGTAAGGTTTGGCACCTTTAAAGCCCGGTAGGAAGGAGTGGTGAATATTGATGGCACGACCGTGTAGTTCAGTACACAAGTTGTCAGATAGGATCTGCATGTAACGAGCCAGTACCACAAGCTCAGTACCTGTCTCTTCTACGATATCCAGCAGCGCCAGCTCTTGTTCACGTTTGTTCTCTTTGGTCACCGGCAGATAGATAAAACGAATACCTTCCCGCTCTGCCATAGGGCGCAGATCCAGATGATTAGAAACCACCGCAGTGATCTCCATATTAATTTCGCCCTTACGCAGACGGTAAAGCAGATCATCCAGACAGTGATCAAATTTACTGACCATAATCAGCACTTTGGTTGGTGTAGCCGCAGCCTGCAACTCCCACTCCATCTCAAACTTCTCAGCCACTTCTGGGAACTGACCTTCGATATCACTCAGCTGGCATTCACCCTCTTCCACATAACAAACCGCACGCATAAAGAAACGACCGGTATCAGGATCATCAAACTGGGACAGCTCACTGATGTAGCAGCCACGTTCGGCTAAGAAGGTCGTTACTGCAGCAACAATGCCGCTGCTCGCTTTACATGTCGCTTTAAGAACAAACTGATTTGGCTTGGAAGTGTCGTTAGTCATGATGACAGCCCTTTGGGTCTCCGGAGTGTGATTCAGCTGGTAATATTTCATATGTAAATTTAAATATTCACATATGAAATATACAGCCACTATTGAAAGGTGATCATTCACCGATAAGTTAAATTATGGTTATTTTTTTCATATAGCAAGCATAAAACCATTTTTTCTGATAAAAAGACAAACTATATTCAAATACCAAAAAAAAATTTATATTTGAAAAATAGACTCTATGATATTGGCCTTCACGCACACTTTTGGAGCACCGACGTGACAGATAGCGCAGAAAAAGATTACACCGTGCCAGCCCTGGCTCGTGGCTTGAGTATTTTAGAA
Organism: Oceanospirillum sp.; assembly: GCA_047518265.1. Classification (GTDB taxonomy): domain Bacteria; phylum Pseudomonadota; class Gammaproteobacteria; order Pseudomonadales; family Halomonadaceae; genus Oceanospirillum. Next base: position 76,667 of record JAKZRG010000005.1, on the reverse strand, counting down.
ATGTTCAATCCACAGCAACGGGTACTGAGTACCAATGATTTTGCGGAATATCTGGGAGTCAGTAGCTCATCGATCTACCGCATAGTACAAACACTGACCGATATGCAGTATCTCTCCAAGGTGGCCCGTAATACGTATGAGTTGGGCCCAGCGGTGGTATCGCGGGGTTATAGCTTCCTGGCCAGCCGGGATATTGTGGATATTGCGGCACCACATCTGAATCAATTGCGTGACGCCACATCGGTATCCTGTCATCTAGCCATTCGGGATGGCCGGGATACCATCTATATCTATCGGGCACTGGCCTCACAGCGTTTATCGGTGAATGTACCGGTAGGTACTCGGCTTCCTTGTCATGCCAATGCCTTGGGTCGCGCACTATTAAGCGGTATCAGTGAAGAGGCTCTGGGACAGTTATATCTGGGCACGCAGCTTGATGGTGTTCCCCAGCCAAACCCTCAAAGTTTGCCGGAACTGCGTCAATGCATTGAGAAAGAACGCACTCAGGGTTATGCCCTTAATCAATCCGATTTTGCCACTGCAATCGCAGCGCCTATTCGCAACTACGCCAATGAAGTGGTTGCCGCCATTAATATCTCCGGCCCAGATATCTTTATGCAAGGGGAAAGCACTCATCAGGCCATTACTCAGCAACTGATTAATACTGCTGCCGCGATTTCGGCGGAGCTGGGGTATAAGTAGCAGGGGATAAATAGCAGATTATAAATAAACGGCTGGAGATAAAAATTAAAGTTGAAAATGCGACTGAAGAAGGAAAGGAAGCCTAAGCTCAATATATTGATGGATATAAATAAAGTTAAATAGCCCCCATATCTATCGGAGGCTATTTAGCGATTCAATCAAGTAGAAAGGGGGGGAGATCTAAAAGCGGTACAGAGCTAGCGCCCCAACAGAATTGAAGTCACCTTTATCCACATTGTAACGGGCAGCACTAGCACTTATGGCAAAATGTTTATTGATATTGAATTCAGCTCCAAGTGCAAAAAAACTATCGGAACCATCATTATCCCCCTGAAGCCTGTCACTACTATCCTTCACCTCAAGATCCCAAGAGTGAACGCCAATTTTTCCGATTAAAGAAAACATATCATTCACAGGGAAGATCCCTTTCACTGCAGCCTTTAAGGAGTTACCTGATAATGTCCAGATTGGATAAGTATCATCATCTGCCTCACCCCAATCCATATACGCAGCTTCTATAGCGATATACTTATTGAAACTATAGCCTCCAGCAAGTTCTAAGCCTGCTGTATCTTCATAAACACTGTCGTTATAGCTGATAACATTCAGACCCGCACCAACATAAGGGCCTGCTAGAGCAGCTGGGGCTGTAAGAAGAAGGGACAGTCCAAGAATAGCGCCTTTAAATTGCATGTTTATATCCTTAACTTTGCAAGAAAACAGACAGATACCTCAAATGCGACAAAATGCACTCCATGCGATCCTACTCTTTCGCCATCAAATTATGCAGGGAGGGAACGCCTAGACAGAAGTAAATTGGGGCGAATTCTATTCTTATTGGCAGGTGAAAAATACTAGGGAAAACACTAGGTTATGTTTATTTTTTGTAAACCTAGAGCTGACATTAGATATAAAGCTCTAATACACTCCCACGCAGAACGTGGGAGTGAGGAGGGTTTGAAAACGCCAATCAATATCTTATTGATTAAGAATCTTAAGCAATAAACGCTTTCACTTTTTCCAGCAGTTCTTCGCTGATCTCAATATCGTTCACATCGTTTTCTGCACGATTATTCAGACGACGTTGACCTGGCAAACGGGCATCCGGCTGTTCTGCAATAGAAGCCACCAGATCTTCGATACGCTCAGCAAAAGCATCGCCAGAGAAGGTTTGTGGATCAATGGCAAAGAAGAATTGACCTGTCTTAGGTGGGCCGCCAGCGGTGCCAGAGAAAGGACTTGCCTGAGTACCCAGAGTGGCACCAGACAGTGCTGCTGCCAGAACTTCAACTACAAGACCGACACCAAAACCCTTGTAGCCACCACTTGGTGCCATACTGCCTTTTAGGCCAACATCGGGATCTGTGGTTGGGTTACCTTCTGAATCCAATGCCCAACCTTCAGGGATCGCTTTGCCTGCACGGGCGTGCATCATGATTTCACTTTTTGCTACAACACTGGCGGATTGATCCAGTACAAACGCCACACCACCTTTTCCATCCGGTGTTGCCAGAGAGAATGGGTTAGTGCCCACAACAGGCTTACGACCACCGATTGGAGCGATAGAAGCAGGAGCATTAGTAAAGCCCAGAGCCAACAAACCCTGATCAGCCAAACGCTCCGTGTGATAACCCAGTACACCACAGTTGTAAGAGTTACGGATTGCCATACCGGCACAGCCATTCTCTTTTGCCAGTGCAATCAGCTTTTCAAAACCCGCATCAATAGCTGGGTGTGCAAAACCGCTACCCGCATCAACCACTACAGCAGATGAAGACGGCGTGCTTACTTCAGGCTCAGCCTGACCGATGACCTTGCCACAACGGACATGTTCGCAATAGTTAGGCACATATACCAAACCGTGACTCTTGATACCGTCACGTTCAGCAGCGGCAACCGCCTTAGCCAGTGAACGAGCCCCCTTCTCAGAGGTACCAGCACCCACTAAAGCTTGGAAACTCAACTCTTCAATCTGTGCAAGACTTAGGGTTTGGGTTGTCATTATCGATTCTCTCCTTTCAGAAGGCTGTATAAGTCAGCGGGCTCTGTCTATAGATCATGGCCGGTGGAGCAAATCTGATGCCATACATCCAAACCATTGATGCTAAAAAGACAGAAAACAAATGTTTCGTATAGGAAATCATCGGGATATAAGTACAATAGGTCTAATTGTTTTTTTAACGATTTTGTTAAGAAAAACTGATCGCGCTATTTTAAGCCAAGCAGAACCCTCCCTTAGAGCTGGTCATGAATCTTAAGTTTAGGGCGAACCGTGAACCTCAAGTTTAGGGAAATCCGCCACGTCACTGGTAAAAACCATGAATCTTAAACTGCAACAGCTCTATCATTTTGTTTTAGTCTCAGAAGAGAAAGGATTCCGTAACGCTGCCAGCCGAGCCAATCGCTCACAAGCAGCTATTTCCAGCTCAATCAAAGAACTGGAAAATAGCCTGGGACAAACACTATTTGAACATGGTAACAAGGCTAAATTAACCCCTTTTGGTCAGGCCTGTTTACCTAAAATCCAGGCGATGTTGACCCAGGCCGACCGCTTAGAAACCGACCTTTTAGCTCTGGCCCGAGGCGAGACAGGGCGTATCCGCGTAGCCTCTATTCCTTCTGTTGCCAGTCGATTATTACCGACGGTACTCGCTGAGTTTTCAACTCATTACCCGGAAGTAGAGGTGGAGTTAGAAGATGATACAGCCGAGAGAGTTGAAGCCAGACTGCTTCAGGGTGAGGTGGATATTGCGCTAGGCAATCAAGTAAGGGAGAGCAATCAGGTAAAAGAAGGTACTCAGGTAAAGGAAAATAGCCAGATTATATTCAAACCCCTGCGCCATGATCCTATTGGTGTTGTCTGTAATAAACAGCATGCCCTAGCGCAACTTCATCGCCCGATTCATTGGCGTGATCTGAAACAGCATAACCGTATCTATAACGGTACCGTTCGCCTGCTGCGTAATACACCTCTCCATGCCCTGATGGAAGATGCCCGTTATCGCGTGTCCAATATGATGTCTCTCTACTCTATGTTAGAGCAGGGTCTTGGCGTGACCACACTGCCTCAACTGGCAACGTCTGCCGCCCACTCGGATCTGATCTGGTTACCATTAAAAAGCCCTAAACTTGAGCGCACGATTGGTATTCAACGTTTGGCAGACCGAACCCTGTCACCACAAGCGCAAGCCTTTTATGAACTGTGTAGCAGTATGTTGGCTAAGACCTCTCCTTGTGGATAAAATTAAAAGCCAAGCAAGCAAAATATTAAGCCACCTGAAGATTCGGATAGTGTGCCCGACCTATTAAAGCTCTGGCCCGACCAATAGCTCCCTGATGCAAACACTGGCGAATCAGAGTACTGCTAATACGATCCCCTTCTTTATCTGTCACCGTAGGAGACTGCTCCAGAACAAAACCTGTTTGCTCTGCCATCTCTTTTAGAAAGTTAAAATCACCTTTGCGATCATTACCAAAACGGAAATCATCTCCGATAACCAGATGTCGTATATTCAAACCATCCAACAAGATATTTTGTACAAAATCATGGCTGGATAGGTGACGCAAGGTGTCATCAAAACGCAGTACCAAAACTCCATCCACCTTTAATCGACGCAGGGCTTGTAGCTTTTGCTCCAAACTATAGATACGTGCTGGTGCGGTTCCGGGACAAAAGTACTCTTTCGGCTGGGGTTCAAATAGAATAACCACTGTCTTGAAGGCATCATGCTCAAGAGTCCCTACCTTAAATTTGTCAGTTTTAACGGCGTCTTTTTTATCCTGACGATGATGATTAAGAATCTGGTTATTACGATAGCAAGCCTGTTGTTGCTGCAAACGACGAATCAGTGCTTGATGACCTCTGTGTACACCATCAAAATTGCCAATAGTAACAATAGCGCCCTGTAAGCTAGTCGGTATCTGCTGATAATCGTAAATAACCTGCATCGTCTTAACCCTCATTAATCAATCAAAGCAGTAAACCCAACATAAACAAAGACCAAGGAAATGGCCTAGCTCAAAAGGCTTAGTCCAAAAAGCGACAGACTGCGGAAGCCGCTACTGCCAGAGCAATAAAGCCCACTTACTGAATCAATAAGCGGGCTTTATTGTGAAAGAGAATAATTGTTAGAGAAATACCTATTAAAGGCTATTCCGCATTCAATACCTTCTCAATGGGCTCTGGTTCGAATAGGTTTTTCTTCATCACCATTTTCACCCAGAACACGCCAATCACAGTCACCACACCCAGCACCACACCTGCGGCACCAAAGATCTGACCACTCAGCTCAGGGGCTGGCGAGGCATAGATCACGGCGTAGATCATTCCAACAATACCGACGATCTGTGGCAATGGATAAAACGGCGTTTTATATGGACGTTTCATATCTGGGTAGCGACGACGCAGTACAATCACATTGATATGAGTAATGATATAAGCCAGCAACCAAGCAATTGCCGCAGAGATTAATAGCAGACCAATGGCATCTGGGTTATCGCCCATCACTATCATAGGTACGCCCGTTACCGCAGCCACAAACAGTACGGCAACCCAAGGGGTATTCGTGCCCGGGGTTAGCTTTTTAAACTGAGGAAAAGCCTGACCATTTTGCGCCATACCATAAAGCATACGAGGGATTGCCGCTAAAGAGGTATTCACCGTACTACAGGTGGCCGTTACTGCAGCCACTGCCAGGAAGGTTAAACCGGCGTCACCAAATACCGCTTTGGCGTAATCGTAATGCGGCAGAGGAGAACCCGCCAGATCATCCGCAGGGATATACAGCAGAGCACCTAGGCAGTAGATAGCGATGGTGCCAAAAATAACGGTCACACCTATGATCATAGAACGAGGGATATTACGCTCAGGATCTTTTGATTCTTCTACCAGAGGACAAACAAATTCAGCGCCCACATAACCCCAGATCGCCAGAGCTACCAGTGTGATCACTTCTGCACCTAAAGGATTCCAAGTACCGGTTAGATCAATGCCTTCTGGATGAGGATTTGCCACACCCAATACCGCACTTAAACCTAACAGCAGCAGTACAACCACCATAATAAAGGCCAGTACCGACTGCAGCTTAGCAAACACATCGATACCCAGTAGGTTCAGACCGGTAAAGATCGCCAGCAAACCGAAACCTACCGTATACGGAGGGAATACGCCGGGGTAGATTTTTTCCAGAATAAAATCCACTAACAGCAGCTCAGCGGATAGGGCAAACATCGCCACCACCACGTAACCGGAGAAGACCGAAAGAATGGCCGGGAAATGACCAATGGCTACTTCCGTATAACTACTCAGACTACCGGCCCGAGGAATCATCAACGACAGTTCAGAGAAGGAATAGACATAGGTCAGTGCCAGAACAAAACCAATGGCAAGGGGAATAATAAAGCCTAGGCCAGCAATACCCGCGCCTTGCAGCATGAGTACCATTACACCTTGGGAAACTACCAAACCAACCGCAACGGCCAGTAATGAACCCAATCCTAAGACTCGCTTAAAACCGGATTTTTGGTCTTTTGCAACCGTATTAACGCCATCGGCGTATGCAGTATTATCAGACATTTTCGCTCCTGAATAATTTCTTATTTTCTTGGCTCAGGTGAGCATATTTTAAGTATCAGTCAAAAATGGAAACTTAACTTGCGTTCTTTTGTGTCGTGTTATCAAGTTTTATTATTGTATTGAATAATGGGCTTCCCTCCTGCGCCGTGCGCTGCAATATGTCATAGTTTAATGAGTTGAACTGTAAGCTCTTTGACGATCTAACCTTTTGATTATTAACAGTTAAATAATCAAAAGGTTTTATCCCTAAGCTTTAACGGTCAAATACTGAGGCTTAAACTGCCAGACGCTGAATCAGGCGGGTCATAAAGGCCTCGCACTGCTCTATCTGTTCATCCTGAATAAATTCATCGGGTTTATGACCCTGATCCATACTTCCGGGACCACAGACCACCGTAGGAATACCCAAGACCTGACTAAACAAGCCACCTTCGGTACCAAAGTTAATATTTCCCGGCTCCGTTGCTGTGGTTAGGCTGCGGACAAACGACACCATATCCGCATCATCAGCCGTACTTAAACCTGGGTATTCCGTAGTGATATCGATCTTGATATTGCAGACTGCATCAACCTGACGCATTTCAGCGGTCAGTTCATCGGCGTAGGCTTGGAATTGAGCCAGGAGGTCTTTTGGATCTTCGGCAGCAACATTACGAATTTCAAACAAGAAGCTGCAATGATTGGGCACAATATTCAGTGCCGTACCCCCCTGAACCGTGCCCGTATGTACCGTGCTATAAGGAATGTCGTAACCGTCTTCAAAGGGGCCTTCGGTCTTTTTCTGCAAGGCTAATTGTTCCAGCCAGGTAATCAAGCGGGCACCATAATTCACCGCATTAACACCCAAAGGCGCCATACCGGAATGGCACTCCTTACCGGTCACCGTTACCCGAGCCGCCAACTTGCCTTTATGGGCCGTGACCACCTGCATAGAAGTAGGCTCACCGATAATGCAAACCGCTGGTTTAATAGGGTGATTCTTTAGAGTATCGATCAGACGACGGACACCGACACAACCGATCTCTTCATCGTAGGAAAATGCCAGATGAATCGGCGTATGTAGATCTTGCTTTTGCATCTCAGGCACAGCCGCCAGCGCCACAGCAATAAAACTCTTCATATCACTGGTGCCACGGCCATAATAACGACCGTCTTCTTTTGTCAGCTTGTAAGGGGATTTTGTCCAGTTTTGACCGGTTACTGGCACCGTATCCGTATGACCGGATAACATCACACCGGCTTTGACGGCTTCACCTGCTTTCTGACCGATAGTAGCGTAAAGATTGGCCTTGCTTTCCTCAGCGTTATACACCAGCTGACTCTCAACCCCATACTCCTTCAGATAGCCCCGCACATAAGCCATCAGTTCCAGATTAGAATTAGCACTGGTGGTATCAAAGCTAATTAACTGCTGCAGAATTTCGAGGGTATTTGCCTGAGCCATGATCTCTCCTGAGCGACACAGCCACTACTGCGGCTGGTAAATAATGATGTCACTCAGCATATGATCCCGTACTGCATGGATAAAATATTATTAATCTCTCAACTGCATTAAAAAAACAGATGCATCGTTTTGAACAATACTTAAGCGATAAAAAATGGTGGTTTAAATCAGATTAATACAAAAAACAGAGGGCATTTCTCTCTTGGTTCAAAAGTTGGTTTCTTTTATATCCCCCACTATATTTAACTGACCACAGATAAACTATTAGAGTAAATAAGACGATAACAATTCTGAGATCAACAAGACTATCTGACTAATAAAACAAGTTAATACGTTATATGTTAACTCTCTATTGGAAGTATCATTATGAAGCCTTACAGCCTAGTTTTATTAAATATCGGCATACTATTATCGTCGATTGTCATTGCCTATCTTGTATCTAATGTTTATCCGGGAAAAATAAAAGACTCTTCAGCAGGCAAGGGGAATGTAGCAAAAGTTGAAGTGCTTAAACGCTACCGTGCATTTCTCCAGTCTGCTTATATTTTGGCAGTGTTACTCCTTGTGGATAGCTTGGATTTTCTGGGAGAAAAAGCAGCCAAAACCTTCAATTGGGATCCATCATTCATACAATCATTTGCACTTGAAGAGCACTATATCGATGCTTGGTTAATATTTTGGTCTGGAGCAGTATTACTATACTTTTTGGAATGGATTATACGGTTACGCTATAAAAAATCAGGACAACTCTTCCCTATATCGGCACTCATCAGCCAAATTTTACGCTGTTTATTGCTTAGCTCCTTTGCCCTATGGATCGCACACTTTGTTCTCAGTTGGCCCAGTCATCAGATTCTAATATCAACCACTGTTTTTGCAGCGTTTGGTGTTATTGCCATGAAAAGCACTTTAGGGGATTTGCTATCCGGTATATCACTTCACCTCTCCCGTTCAATTTTGCCATCACAGTGGATCGATCTCATTGAAACACCGATAAAAGGAGAGGTTATATCCACTAACTGGAGAGAGACACGAGTTCGCTCAACGGATGGTTATATTCATGTCGTACCTAACGCATTAATCGCAGCTAAGCCCTTCCATAATATGAGCTGGCCAGACTCTTTAAGACGCCATAATCTTAACTTTTATCTTACGCCTAACCATTCATTTAAAGAGATTGAGCAAATTTTATTAGCAGCCACAGAAGGGCAAGATAAAGTACTGCAATCGCCCAAACCGCCTCAGATTATCTTAAAAGCATTTTTAGAGTTTGGCGTGCATTATCAAATACGATTTTGGAGCACAACGTTTCATGACAAAGCGTCTTTAGAAAGCGAGATATACACCAAGGCATTGGAAGGACTGCAAGAGAAGGATATTGAATTGGCCTATACATTAGGGGCCCTAATAAAGAGGTAAAGGGAAAAACGGCTTAATACTAGACAAAGCCCCTAACGTTTAGGGGCTTTTTTTGAATACCTCAATGCTACTTTATGAAATCATAAAGCGATCAAAAAATGCACTCAGTTCATCATGTGCATTAAGAGGCAAAATAGTGGCGATATGCTGATCTGGTCGTACCACCACCATACAACCACTGGTCCGATCTATGCCTCGTTGCTTAAAGATATCCTTGCCTTCTACAGTATGAAAAACCTTTTCATAATCTCTAAGACCGTATTTTCCTTTGGCTGGCCATAGGTAATCCGGCATCTTTTCAATGGAGAGGTCTGATTGTTGGAATACGGCATACACATCAATAATAGAATCGATATCAGCTCCTTCAGGGGTGTATTTTTTTACCGGAGAAGACTCAGAGTTCGCTAGAAACTGTATCAACTGATTCGCATCTGAGGTGCTATCCACAGGGCTCTGTTGATTACCAAAGACAAAAATGCGCCAGCGACCATCTGCTTTAATCAAATGCCCTAAGTGCTGTGGTCGACCATCGGAGACTCGAATCGCTTCGGCAGAATGGAAACGTTGACCAATGTTAAAGCCGCTCGCCAGATGTTGATATTCTTGCCCGGTACAAAGATATGAGGGATCGTATTGAATCGAGGTACCGGCAATAAAACCGTTCTGTCGGACAATAAATTTCTCAATATCCGCCGTATCTGTCTTAACCTGTGTTGAGTCTTTTTTGGCGGTCGGTTTTGTCGCCACCAGAGCAGACATCTCTCTATCGGCATTAATTAACATATGGGCGACTTTACGTCGTTCAGTGGTATAGGTCTGCAGCAATTCTGGTTTCGCTTTTCCCTGTAATACCGCTGCCAGCTTCCAACCTAGATTAAAGGTATCCGGCAAAGAGGTATTTAAACCCCAGCCACCTTTAGGGCTGTGGGTATGGCTGGCATCTCCGGCGATAAAGGCACGAGGAATCAGATTTTCTGAATTATCCACAGGCCGATCATCAAAGCGCTCGGCAACTCGTTGCCCTACTTCATAAATGGACCACCAAGCCACTTCCTTAACATCCACCTTGTATGGGCTCATAATCAGCTGTGCCTTGGCAATAATATCATCCACACCAAGATCAAGATTGGAGGCTCTCTGGTCTTTACCTAATAGGTCCAGTTCCACATAGAGTCTGACCAGGTAACCACCTTCCCGAGGCACCAGCATCACGGCACCATTCTCTTGTGATTGGATAAAGCTTTTCACTCGGATATCGGGAAAGTCGGTTACCAATAAAACATCCATCACACCCCAGGCTTTGTTGGCCGAATCCCCTTCCAGAGCAATGGATAGATTCTTACGTACCGCACTTCTTGCGCCATCGCTACCCACCACGTAGCGCGCTCGAACTGTTTCCACCCTGTTTGTTTTCTCTTGGGCCGATTGAGCCGCATCGTTGCGTTCGAAAGTGGCGGTGATTGGGTATGCGTCTAAATCTTGGGTCAGGCTGGCATCAACATCTAACTCAAGCAAACGACGGTTATAATGAGGTACTAAATGAGTGACGGAGTTTTCCATGCCTTCAAGCAACAGATCGTGTAGCCGTGCCTGATTGACCACTCCATGGGTAAACTCAGACAAACCTAATCTGGCGTCAGGGACTTTGTGGGTACGCTTGATATGTTCGGGCTGTTCACTGTCCGGTTCCCAAAAGGCATTCTGGTGAAGTTGGTAGGTTTCTTTAACCAGCTCACTACTGTTAAAAGCTTCCATGATCTCCATGGTGCGACAGGATATGCCATCTGCTTGACCAAATAATAATGGCCCGGATTTTTGTTCAACAATGCAGGTCGTAATATCTGAAAACTCTGATAACTGTCTTGCCAATGCTAAACCTGCAGGACCACAGCCCACAATTAATACGTCCACTTCTTTTGGCATAACCACAAGGGGCGGCGAGGTGACGGGTTCCCGAATCGAATCTGGAATCTGATAATTACCGGGTTTAAATCCATTAAGATGATACTGCATACTTTAATCCTCTTAGCTTATACCTTTCCCGATGAGTCATCAGCGGGATTGGAATCATTGGCTGACCCAGTATTTTATAAATATTTGAGCCAGTGCTTTGTGAGCTTTTTTCTTATCATTTACGAACCCTGTAAAATCTAAGTGGAAAAGCTAAGAGTGCTTGTCACTACAAAAGAGGGACAAAAAGTATTATCAGTATTAAATATTACCTATAAGGCACCTGCACAGATCCAAGAGGATCTTTCTTGATTAAAACAACAGAATCAGCTCACGACATATCCCTCTTGCCTCAGGATTCCTGTACCGCCAATTTCAATTGCTCCACATTGATAAGCGCCGTTTCAAAGTCATAGCTATCGATCGCTCGACATAAGGAATCGATGTCCTGCTTATTGGTACCGTTCAAACTCTGCAGTAGCTCTAAGTTTTGCTCTAACGTATCCGAAACCTCGGTATCGTATTCATCAAGCTGTTCTTGTAGCTGATTCAGCACCTCGATCAAACGAACGGGATCGACGATGGTTGTTTTATCAGCCTCCGGCGATGCCATCGAAGCTTGCCACTTCTGTAACCCCGCCATAACCTCAGTATGGTGTTCACACACCTTCTGCCAGTGCAAGGGAATATGCTGCTGTGTTTTAGTATCCTGCTCCAACTGAGTGGCCGCAAGATAGAGGGCCTGAGCACCAATACTGCCCGATACGCCCTTTAGCGTATGAGCCAAACGCTCAGCCTGATGCCAGTCCTTTTGTTTCTGGGCATCCTGATACTGGCTAACAAAATCCGCCTGATTCTGAGCCGTTTTATTCAGCAGTTTGATGTATAAAGGCAGATTATGCTGTGTTTGTGTCATCCCCTGTTGGAGATCAATACCAGGGAGATCTGGCAGGTCGTCCCATTGAAGATCAGACTCAGGTTCTGGCTCTGTAATAACGCTCAATGAAGCAGGCTTTGCCGGTGTAATCCATTTCGCCATCACCTGAAACATCACATTGACGTTAATAGGCTTGGCGATATGGTCGTTCATGCCTGCATCCAGAACCTTATCTTTATCTCCCGCCATGGCATTAGCGGTCATGGCCAGAATAGGTAAATCGGTGAGCTGTAACTGCTGTCGAATATATCCGGTGGCGGTATAGCCATCCATAACAGGCATCTGGCAATCCATCAGAACACCATCAAAACTTTCATGCTGTTGATCAATATTTGCTTGCTGCAATAGATCAACAGCCTCCCGCCCATTTTCTGCCAGAGTAACCTTTACGCCATTACTGGTCAGCAGGTCAGCGGCAAGCTCCTGATTGACCTCATTATCTTCCACCAGCAGAATATTGGCACCCTGTAGGTGACTAATCGCTTGAGCCGCATCATCATGACGATGGTTATCCCTTTTGGATATGGTGGTTTCTTTACCCATCACTCGCATAATGGTGTCCAGCATGCTGGAAGCCGTGACAGGCTTGGTCATAAAGGCATTGATATTCACCCCTTTGGCAGCACGAGTGGCATCCTCTCTGCCATAAGCCGTCACCATAATAACGGTGGGCACCTCTTTCAGCGCACTGCTATTTTGAATCTGCCGTATGGTTTCAATGCCATCCATTTCCGGCATTTTCCAATCGGTAATCACCAACTGGTAGGGTTCAGCTTCATCTGCCTGCTCCAGTTGATGAAGTGCCGACGGCCCATCCGATACCCGATCCACTTTAAGACCAAAACCTGTCAGCATGGCACAAAGGATTTCTGATGCTGACGAATTATCATCGATCACTAAGGCTCGGAAGTGCCCGATATCACCACTCACTTTTGGTCTTTCTAGAGGACTATTCGCTTGTTTGCCAAAACGGGCAGTAAAGTGAAAACAACTCCCTTTATCCTGCTGGCTTTCAACCCAGATTTCACCGCCCATCATCTCTGTGAGTTTTTTCGAGATAGCCAGACCTAAACCTGTGCCACCGTATTTCCGGGTAGTGGAGCTATCCGCCTGACTAAAGGAGTTGAATAATTTGGCCTGCTGCTGTTCATTCATACCGATACCGGAATCTTGCACTGAGAAGTGCAACAGGGCATGGTCAGCCTCATCCTGCTCAGTACTGACACGCATCACCACTTCACCGCTATGGGTAAATTTAACGGCGTTGTTACCCAGATTGATCAGGATCTGCCCCAAACGTAAGGGGTCACCAATTAAAGCCACTGGAACGTCAGAAGATATATCAAACATCAACTCCAGCCCTTTCTCTTCGGCCTTCAGGCCCACAAGATTGGCTAAATTATCAAACACATCTTCTAAACGAAATTCGGTTTGCTCTATATCTAATTTGCCCGCTTCGATCTTGGAGAAGTCCAAAATATCGTTGATGATACCCAATAAACTTTCAGCGGAGCGGTGCACTTTTTCCACGTAGTTACGCTGCTTTCGGTTGAGATCCGTTTGCAATGCCAGATGGCTCATGCCGATAATGGCATTCATGGGGGTGCGAATCTCATGGGACATATTGGCCAAAAAGTCGGACTTAGCCTGAGTGGCATCTTCTGCCGCTTGTTTTGCCTCTTTTAACGTCTCTTCTATGGTTTTTCGATCTGTGATATCCGTCGCCATACCAATACGGCTACCATCATCCAACTTGCTGTATTTCACCAAGATGGTACGGCCGTCATCCAGTGTCAGTTCTTCACCATTTTCGGGGGGATTACGAATAGAATCGGCTCGGGACTGAACAAAACGCTCCAATTCCTCTTCCGTGGAAAAACTATGCTGAAAGGAACGACGGGAGGCATCTAATACGGGCCTCCCTATCTCTAAGTATTCTCCCCCTGGGCCCATAATCTCTTTAAACTGGCGATTAAAGATTTTGACGTTTAAATCTTTATCCAATAGATACATGCCACCGGGCATATTTTCCAGAGTGGAGCTGAGCAGTAATTCCTTCTCTTTAAGAGCATTCTCTGCGGCCTTGCGATCGGTAATATCCCGTATAATGCCGATAAAAATCAGGCTATCGTCCCAAGTGGCTTCCTTAACCGCCAGATCCATTGGAAAGATATCCCCATTGGAACGCCTACCTTCAAGCTCAGCATTTCGATTGAGAATATTACCTTTCCGAGACTTCAAATAATCCGATAGATAACGATCATGCTGACTGTTATAAGGCTCATCCATTAACATCTTAATATTATTGCCGATCACCTCTTGTGCGGAATAACCAAAAATCCTTTCGGCCGCTAAGCTGAATTCTTGTACTAAGCCCTTGGAATCGATAACAATAATCGCATCTTTTGTATTCTCAAAGATGGTACGGCTTCGCCTCTCAGATTCTTTTAATGCACGGGTACGATCTTCCACCCGGCTTTCCAGTTCTTCATTAGAGCGCCTCATAAAGCTTGTGGCCCGCTGACCAATCGTTACCGTCAGCATACTGGAGGCAACGGCTAGCAATAGGGCAATAAAGGCTGTGGCAATCAGATAGAGTCTCATCTGATTAAATGACGCAAGAGCCTCTCCCTGATCAAGCTCTGTAGTAACCCCCACACCCAGATGATAATTCCAGAAGCCCACACCTAATACAGGCACACCTCGATAATCCCGATACCCCGTCATATTGGCTTCAATACTGGAAACCTCTAGCCGACTACTCTGACGTGAAAAATCCATTAAACGCTGAGTCATCAGGGTAAAAGGCAGTTGTTCAAATGACCCTCTGGGCTCAAACCCGTTCAGCAAATTGCCTCCGGGGTCTTTTAAGGCTAACAACGCGCCTTTTTTACTGAGAGCATCCAATAAAGATTCATCAAGTAAAGCGTTTTTAAAGCGGCTTTCGGTGATCATTCGGCCATCGCTATTCACCAGATAACTCTCTCCTGAACGACCGATACTGCCCTGTTGTAAAATTTGGGAAAGGCGATCTTCCGGGGCTAATCTCTGAGTCAGAACAGCAATCACCTTGCCTTCTTTATCCTTTATAGGTGTGGCAAAAAAGGTGCTGAATGCTTTGAAGTGGGAATCATCCTGATGGGAGGTATCGCTTGATACATCCGATGGAATAGGTGGAATAAACAGGGTTTCACCAGCAAAGACACGATCCAATATCTGCGGCACATGAATATCAATCAAATTCCTTGAGCCAAGATTAGAGTCTCTTCTTGAAGCAATACTGACCCGGTCAGTATTGATCAGAAAAAAGCCTTCATGGCCAAAGTTATTAGCATTCCGGCTAAAAAATTGACGGATATTTTGCTGAATAGCTGAGGACTGTAAAGCCTGAGACTCTGTCTTAACCGCTAACATTTGCTGAGTGAGCATCACTAATTCAGGGTGCTGCCCCAAACTGGACAAATAACTACGCTTTTCATCCACCCAGGCCTCTAAACTGTCCGATGTTCTCTTCAGTACAAAAGTCATATTATCCTGAGCATCTTCTAGTGTTGAGCGCTTGTTTTGCTCCAGGGTGTACCAAACCAACAGGGATACAATCAGTATAATCAAGCTTGTTAGAGAGACTATCGAATAGGTGAATGCTCTGGTGGCCATATATTTAGCCATCTTCTTATTAGAGATAAACCTTGGCAGTAATAAGGCCACCACTATTAAGAATGCGAAAATAATCGCTGCTACGATCACCAATGAAAAGAGATCGATACTCTCACTTTTTGCCTTATTCTCCACATCGGATATCTGCCGAGCATTATCACTGGACAGCCACTTATCCTTAACTCTATTCCACTCATCCTGACCGATATCATTCAGTGCTTTATTAATCAGACCGACCAACTCTGGCCAGTCATTTCTGACACCAAAAGTCTGGGATGACGAGTTTTGCTGCCAGATGAATTTGGACTCAATATTATTGATATGATTGACTTTTAACAGATGGAGCGCGATATCTTCAGGGCCAACATAAATATCTGCTGAACCATCACTCACAGCAATCAGGGCCTCTGTCATGTTTTTAACCAAAAAGAGCTCACTCTCAGGGAAGTCTTTCAGTAGTTTGCTATTACGGGAATAACCTTCGACCGCAGCAATCCTTACCTTGTATATATCCGCAGGCGTTTGATAACGGTGATCGTAGCTTTTGGCAAAAACACTTCGGGATAAAAAGATATATTCATTGGAAAAATCAAACCATTCACGCCTTTCAGGCACAGGGTTCATTGTGGCCACAATATCCACATCCCACTGCTTTGCGGCATTAAAAAGATTTTTCCAATTACCATCAGGATAGATCTGAAAAGAGATACCCAAGCGCTGCTCTATTAGCTGCACAATGTCTTTGGCATAACCCTGAAAATGACCGGATGGAAGCTGTTCACTATAGGGAGGGAAATCACCATCATAGGCCAAAGTGATTTTGGGATGCTCAGCTAACCAATTTTTTTCTTCAGGGGTTAAAACAAATGATGCAGAAGAACCAGAGGTCTGATTAACCTTAGAACCATCACTCTGGTTCTGAGCATTGGCTGGTAAAGCAAAGATGAAAAGCCATGAAATCAGTACAAACGCAAAAGATCGGGCTACCCTACGCATCGTTCTAATATTCCTTTTAATGACACCATGAATAAGGACCTGCCGGATACTGCCGGTCAAGATACCAGTATAGTATGTCTGAGCTATCTATCAGACCAGACTAACGTTTTATTGCCGGATATCAGATTGATGTCACTTCTGAGCTTTTCCTCCTATACATACTTAAGTAAAAGTACTTCGAAATTCCCTTATGGCCTAAAACAAAAAAAGCCCGCGGTTTAAGGGTACCAGCGGGCTAAATATAGCGACTAAGATTTAGTCTGTTAATTGACTTAACCACCGAAACAAAACGTCTCTACAGAATCGGTTTGTTTCGGTATGCGGGGCTTCAATTAACGGGGCACAACAACGACTACATCCTTATAACAACCAATCCTTAAAGCTTATCCATAGATCCGACGACAACCAAGTCCATAGAGCTAAAGATATCAATACAATAATCCAGATCACTCGTCCCCTGGCACACCATAGGACTCGGAGTTAGCAGGATCGATGGCACGGGTAATATAAGCATTCATCTGTGGCTGGTAGTTACTCCAAACCATACGCAGTTCTGTGATCGGCTCGATATGCCAATCCACACGTAGATCCACTACGGGCCACTTGGGATCTGCAGTCATCAGAATACCGGCAGAATGAATCGGGCCCATTTCACCACCGGCGGCAAGACCGGCTTCCAGTGCACTCAACAAGCGTTCCGCTAGGTGACCTGTGCTTTTTTCAAAAGCATCCACCATGGCTTGTGGTACCTGTGTATTGGCCAGTAGATTACCCATGGCAAGACAGTTGTTACCTTCTGCCGTGGCATACAGACCTAAGGCCTTATCACCGCTAAAAGTTGTGCCTTCACCTTGAGCATTCAGTACACCTAATTGGCGCCACTGAACATCCGTATCCGCTTCGGCCAAGGCCGACATCACCTGCTTAGGAGATTGGCCTTCAGCCAATAAATCTAACGCCAGAGGGCCTAGATCAGGATTGGTAATATTCTGGGTTAATGCGACACCGGTACCACTGCGTACAAAGGCACAACGGCTGGTGACACAGATACTAGAAGAGGTGATGGCACAGCCCATCATGCCAGTATCAGGGCAGATACCTGCTACGGAAAATGTCATGGTTTATGCCTCATCATCAGGAATGACGGCAATAATATCAATCTCCATCAACCATTCCGGTTGTGCCAGCGCCTGTACGACTAGGCCGGTAGAGATAGGATATACACCCTTAAACCATTTACCGGTTTCTTTATAAACCGCTTCACGGAAACGAGGGTCGGTAATATAGGTGGTGGTTTTCACCACGTGACTCATATTAGAACCGGCTTCTTCCAGTAACTGTTTAACGTTTTTCATGGCTTGTTCGGTTTGCGCCGCAGGATCACCCAAGCCGACCAGATTACCATCGAAGTCAGTACCCACTTGGCCTCGGACATAAACAGTATTACCGGCCCGAACAGCCTGACAAAGATCATTATCCAAAGATTGGTTTGGATACGTCTCTTTGGTATTAAACATGCGAATTCGAGTATGAGTAGGCATCAACGCACTCCCATTACGCAGCTAAACAAAAGTTTTTCATCGCAGAAAAGACTTTGTTCTAGCGCTTAAGCTAAATTATTGGTTTTGCATAACGTCAAACAAAGCAATAAAGAGACAGGCCATATGACCTATCCCTTTGATCTATCGATGATTGATCTTAGCGCTGAGAAGAATCTTTATAAGCAAGATAAGTACGCTGTGTCGCAATATGACCTGCGATGTGTTTCGCATCGTGCCATACACCCCAGATAAAGGTGGAACCACGACGAGACAACCAAGGCAGACCAACAAAATAAACACCAGGCTCGGTAGATACACCACGTTGATGAGCAGGCTTGCCATTGTCATCAAAGGCATTGACGTTTAGCCAGCTGTAATCAACGGAGAAACCCGTTGCCCAGATGATGGTTTTGATACCCGCTTCAGCTAGGTTCAGCTCAAGGATAGGGTTGCTCATGCACTCAGGCTCTGGCAGCTTGTTACGAGCTTCTGGCTCTTCCGGCAGATCCAGAGCGTTACGTTCGATATAAGCATCGGCCGCATCCAGCAGTGACAGATAGTTATCATCACCACGGTTAACGTTATCTACTAGATCGGTTTTGAAGCGTACGGAGCCATTATTAAAGGAATCCGTCAGACCAACCAGGGTGATGCCTTGATGAGCCAGTGCACGGAAATCAACGGTACCGTTACCACCATGAGCACCACTTACTGCGATCGTCACATGCTCTGTACCCGGCTTCATCGCCTCAGCATCCCACTCACCCAGAACACCTAACCACCAGACAAAATCACGGTTACGGTAAGAACGAGGCGGACGGTCATGAGCACCCACTGACAGATAAACATCTTTACCGGCACGCTGAAGTTCGTCAGCAATCTGTACACCGGATGAACCACCACCGATAACCAACACACCACCTTCAGCCAATTGCTGAGGGTTACGGTATTCAGCGGAGTGAATCTGTTTAATAGCATCATCTTTAGGTGCGATCGGCGGAATAGCAGGCTTTTGGAAAGGACCTGTTGCTGCCACTACGCGATTGGCTTCAATTACACCTTCAGAAGTTTCAACAGTGAAACCCGGACGATCGGTATTACGCTCAACGTTTGTAACAGTTACACCCGTACGAATCGGTGCGTTGAATTTTTTTGCGTAATCTTCGAAATAATCAGCAATGCGCTCTTTAGCTACAAAAGAGTCAGGGTCACAGCCTTCAAACTCCAAACCAGGAAAACGATCATGCCAAGCTGGGCCATTAGCCACCAGAGAGTCCCAACGCTCTGAGCGCCAGCGTTCAGCAATACGGCTGCGCTCTAAAACGATATGCGGCACATCCAAGTTGCTTAAGTGTTCGCTCATTGCAACACCTGCCTGACCAGCACCAATAACAAGCGTATCTATTTTTTCAACTGTCATGTCGGTATCCTGTTTTTGTTTTTTCGTCTTTCAAAAAGGTTGGATCAAGCCTATGGCAGCGCCTTGGATTGTTAAAATATTATTAAACTAACAAAGGCATTAAAAAAATTTATTCAAGGCTATTTTTGATAGCAAAAAACACAAGGAAATAAGGGGGGGAATTCCTACAAAACAGATAAAAAATCCTTTTAATTCAATTGATTATAAAATATCAATATACAGTAACTGAATAACGACCCAGCAGGTTGTATAAGCTCTACTACGTCAAAATATAGTCTTCAAGCCCTAGTAAACCGTCAGATATTCAGTATAGAATCGCCAAAACAGGCTATTTCACAGAGCCTTTCATAGGGACTCTTCAAGAGAAACTCTTTCATAAAGATAGCCTTTGATACTTGCCCCGTCTCCGACGGAAAGCGTCAGCCTTCGCAGCCTTACAAACCCCAGAAAAATGATCCTTAATCGGGCCGTCTTAATCGAGTGATCTTAGTTAAGAGCTCTGCTGTTAAATGGTCACGTTCTTATTATTACAACAAGAGAACCGATGCTATGCGTTTTACTTTAAAGCAGTTACGTTACTTTGTGGTCGCAGGTGAAATGAATAGCGTGACCAAGGCCGCCGAAGCCCTGCATGTTTCCCAGCCCTCTATTTCCTCTGCGGTTTTACATTTGGAAGATGTGACAGGCCTACAGTTGTTTATTCGTCATCATGCCCAAGGATTATCCCTAACCCCTTCCGGTAAGCAGTTTATTCGTAAGGCCAAACAACTGTTGGATGAAGCAGAAGGTCTAGCCCATTACGCCAATACCTTGGGGCACGATATTGCAGGCTCCCTACGGATTGTCGGTTTTCCAACCTTCACCCCGATTCTGATGCCTAAAATCATCAAACAATTTATGGATGCTTATCCTGCCGTAAATGTGCAGTGTGATGAAAGGCACCAGAAGGATCTTATTCAAAGCCTATACGACGGTCGTTACGAACTGGCGTTAACTTATGATCTGCAGGTTCCCAGTGATATCGAGTTTGAGCCCCTACTAGAGTTCCCTCCTTATGCTGTGTTGGGCAAGGATCATCCTTTAGCTGATCGGGATGAGTTATCTCTAAAGGAACTGGCGGAATACCCTATGATCGTGCTCGATTGGCCCATGAGCCGGGAGTACTTCTTCTCTCTGTTTTTAAGTCTGGAGCTAGAACCTAATTTTGCTTACCAAGCAGAATCCTTAGGTATGGTTCGTGGTTTTGTCGGCAATAACTTTGGTTATTCTCTCGCTAATACTCCTATGGCAAACAACCTTGCTCTGGATGGTTCAGAGCTAAAAGCCATTCCTCTAAAAGAAAAACTCAGACCCCTGCGCATGGGTGTGGCTCGTTTATCCCAGTTTCGTCTCACGCCAGCCGCCGAAGCCTTTATCACAAAGGTAAAAGAGCAAACTCAGGATATGTCAGAAACCCTATTTACCGATGAACGTTTTTATAAGGTGATACGGCAGGATAAAGAACAAGCAGATGAGTAATAGACTTGTGAAAAGGCAGAGCCGTAGCGTTATAAAACCACCTCTAAAATAGACTAGCCTTAAAATATGCTCAGATAACGGAGGGCATTGATGCTAATCACTCGGCTTAATAGCAATCCCTTATCGACAGGCAGTGCGATAAGTAAAAAAAGCAGGTATCTATACCACTATTTAAGGCTTTGCCTACTCATTCAGCTTATGACATGGGTAGCAGCATCTCCTGCTTATGCGGATAAGATAATCCTGGCCAGCGATGTCTGGTGCCCCTTTGTATGCACTGCCGATAAAAACCAGCCAGGTTTTCTTCTGGAAGTTGCCCAAAGAGTATTTAGCACTCACGGCCATAGCGTGGAATATAAGAACCTTAATTGGGCCAGAGCGATTAGCGAAGCTCGGATAGGCAAGGTGCACGGTATTTTAGGGGCTTTTTATGGTGATGCGCCGGACTTTATTTTCCCTGAACAAGAGCTGGCTATTGTAGGTAATCAGTTTTTCACCTTAAAAGGCGATCCCTGGCAATACCAACAAGTGGAGTCTCTGGGACAAGTTAAAATCGGAGCCATTATTGATTATGACTATGGAAAAACACTTAATCAGTACTTTGAAAACCATAAATTTACTGCTCAAGTGAATATGCTTAGCGGTAACAATGCCCCGTTAAAGCGAGGTATTCGAATGGTACTCACTAATCGCATCGATACCTTTATCGAAGCTGGCCCAGTGTTTTGGTATACGGCTTCTCAAATGGGTGTGAGCCAGAAATTCCAGTCTGCTGGCACTATAAAACAGCAAGACAAGACCTATATCGCCTTCTCCCCCGCTATAGCCAACTCCAAACAATACGCCCGAATACTAACAGAGGGGATTATTCAACTCAGGGCTTCAGGTGAACTGGAAAAAATCCTAAAAAAATACGGCCTAAAAGACTGGCGATAGCACTTCCGGCCTATTCAGTATTTGTCCATATTTCTGCACTGTTTTTTCTCTAACCCTTTTCTACCTCCAGCCTTCCTTCCCTTCGAAAGCCTCCCATTAAATTAACCACTCTTAATAAGCAGTCCTGCATCAAAAAAACAGATACAAGGATCAAAATAATAATATTTTACAAATACCACGACACTTTCTAGTCTGAACCTATGAAAACTTCGAACAACTTGTTCGAAGCGTTACCACAATCTTCTGCTGACCCTCTTCGAGAAAAAAATGACTGAACAAAACAAAAACTACTGGTTACAGAAACAACAAGACACCCAACTGAAAACTCAAGCCTTTATAAATGGCGTGTTTGTTGATGCCAGTGATAACGACACCTACGATACCATCAACCCTGCAACCGGTGAGTTGCTGGCTAAAACAGCCGCCTGTAGTGCTGAGGATGTCGATACCGCTGTCGCCGCTGCCCGCAATAGCTTTGACTCGGGTATCTGGGCTGATGCAGCACCTGCGGAACGTAAAGCCGTACTGAAAAAACTGGCTGAGTTGATTCGTGATAACACCGAAGAACTGGCCCTGTTAGAAAGCCTGAACGTGGGTAAACCGATTCAGGATGCATTGAATATCGATATCCCAGGCTCTGCGGCCTGTTTCGAGTGGTACGGTGAAGCCATCGATAAGCTATACGGCGAAGTGGCACCAACAGATGGTAATAATATTGCCACCATCACCCGAGAACCCGTCGGTGTTGTGGCTGCAGTTGTGCCCTGGAACTTCCCACTGGATATTGCCGCCTGGAAACTGGCACCGGCACTGATCAGTGGTAACTCTGTGGTACTGAAACCTGCTGAGCAATCCCCTCTGACCGCTCTGCGTTTGGCGGAAC
Organism: Oceanospirillum sp.; assembly: GCA_047518265.1. Lineage (GTDB taxonomy): Bacteria > Pseudomonadota > Gammaproteobacteria > Pseudomonadales > Halomonadaceae > Oceanospirillum. Next base: position 53,689 of record JAKZRG010000005.1, on the reverse strand, counting down.
TGGCTAAAGAAGCCGGTCTGCCCGACGGTGTTTTAAACGTCGTGACCGGTCACGGTCATATCGTAGGCAAGGCATTGGGCCTGCACAATGATGTGGATTGTCTGGCCTTTACCGGTTCCACCGCTGTGGGTAAGTTATTTATGGGTTATTCAGCCCAATCCAATATGAAGCAGGTTTGGCCGGAAACCGGTGGTAAAAGCCCCAACCTGATCTTTGCGGATTGTGATCTGGATGCTGCCATTGAACACGCTGCCATGGGCATTTTCTTTAATCAGGGTGAAGTGTGTTCCGCTAACTCTCGTATTCTGATCGAAAGCAGTGTGAAAGATCTGTTTGTAGAAAAATTCCTGGCCAAAGCTCGCTCCATGCAAGTAGGTGATCCTCTGGAAGCCGGTACTCAAGTGGGTGCGCTGATCGATCATAACCACGCGACCAATGTTCGCCAATGCATCAGCAAAGCCGTAGAAGAAGGCGCCAAACTGATCACAGGGGGTGAAGGTGATACAAATACCGCCGTTGTTGCACCCACTATTTTCGACAATGTGACCCCTGAGATGTCTATCGCTCGGGATGAAGTCTTTGGCCCAGTGGCCGCACTGCTAACCTTTGAAACAGAGGCCGAAGCCATTGCTATCGCCAATGATTCTATCTATGGCCTAGCGGCATCCCTATGGACAACCAATCTGAACCGCGCACACCGTGTGGCCCGTAAACTAAAGGCCGGTACCGTATCTGTGAACACCATGGATGCTCTGGACTTTAGCACCCCATTTGGTGGCTACAAGCAATCCGGTTTTGGTCGTGATCTGTCTTTGCATGCCCTGGATAAGTTTACCCAGTTAAAAACCACCTGGATCAAACTGGGGTAAGACTGATAGGCCTTTGACTGTTTAACGTCTCTGCCACGGCAGATGAAAAATGATGGGGATCGCTTTTCATCTGTCCCGCCCTAATGGTTTTAATCTGAGGTGTTCGTCACGGCTCTTCCTCGGCCTAAAACCCTAGTGGCAGGGACAATCCAGAATCTTTCAGACTATATGCATGACCGTTTAATAGGCTGAATACGCGGCACAATATTATTAGCCAGCAGGGCAACTATCACCAAGGACATGCCATAAACCTCCATAGGATCTATGTTGCGCCCTTGCAGAAAGCTGATGATAAAGGCGGATACCGGAATCATATTCATAAATAGCAAAGAGTTAATGGCGCCCATACGGGAAACACCGCTGGACCAGCAGGATACCGCTAATACACCGGCAGCCAGAACCAAATAGCTCAGTTCAAATAGTACCGGAGAGAGATCCCCATAGGTCGGTATATTCGATACACCGACGAGGATAGCCACAGAATTAGCAAGCAAGATGGTGAGCAGCCCGGCACAACAAGCCAGCGCTGTGTAACGACTGGAGCTCCAAGTTGGCAGGCTACTCAAACCCATAGAAAAGATCACCCAACAGGTTACGCCCAAGATGATCATAAGATCTCCTTTAATGGCTTCCAGCTGCAGCAAGTTAGCCACCTCGCCACGGGAGATCACCAATACAACTCCAGCAATGGCAATAAGCGTACAGGCTAAGGTGGTTTTACCCGGTCGATGTCCCTGTGTCAGCCAGCTAATAAGCGCGCTAATCAAGGGCATTAATGATGCGATCACCGCACCGTGTTCTGCAGGAGCATATTTAAGGCCGTGAAATAACAAGATACTGAAACCACAAAAACCACAGGAACCGTACAACCAAAGCTTAAAGAACTGACCATCATAATTAAAAGACGACCAACCCTCTCGGAACCAGAGTAATAAACAGAACAACAAGGCACCCAGACCATAGCGAATACTGGTCATGGAGTAAGGATCGAGGTATTGCAGGGCGATTTGAGAGACGCCATACATACCGCCCCAGGCAATAGCAGCGATCAGGAGATTAGTACTACCAATCAGGCTGTTATTACCCGTGCTGTGACGATCGGTGCCAGACCTGTGATTTAACTCTAACCCAGAAGAGGTTGATTCAGAAATATCGCCACCTGGGCCTGTGTTTGACACGCTTAAGCTACTCATAAAAAGACCTACGGCGAAGTAATAAGAGCACCCGCTGCCAAGCAATAAAGAACTTATTTTTTAGCAAATAATAAAGTGCGAAACAGGCGGTCATTTTATAAATGCCATTGACCAAAGATAACCCAAAGACTTTGAACAACACTTTCGGATTTTTATCAGATGTCACTGAAAGCTGAATACCTCAACACCTTAATTGCCATTCAACGTTGCGGCAGCCTGTCCGCTGCTGCCGTTGAGCAGGGTATTACCGTCTCCAGTGTCAGTTATGCCGTGCGCCAACTGGAGCAGGAGCTAGGTGAAGCCCTGCTGGACCGGCAAAGCTATCGGGTTAAGTTAACCACTGCTGGAGAAGCGGCAGTGGACTATGGCCGGGAGATCCTGCGCCTGCACGAAAGCCTCTATGCTCAGGTACACAAGGTTGCCGAAGGCTGGGAATCGGAACTCCGCATCGCCTTTACCAATATGTTACGCAGCGATGTCTTATATCAGTGGGTCAGTGACTTTTATGAGCTGAACAGTGGCACCCGTATCTGTATTAGCCGAGAGGTCTACACAGGTACCTGGGATGCCTTATATGACAAACGCGCCGATATAGTACTGGGGGCTAGTGGGCGCCCACCCCATGAAGTGGATGTACATCATGTCTCCATCGGTCAACGGGAACTGGTATTTGTTATGGCTGCCAATCACCCACTGGCACAGGTTATAGGCCCCATCACCTTAGAACAGGTGCAACAATATCGTTTGGTGGATTCTGGCGATAGTAGTCGCTTACTACAACCGGATAAAAACAGTCGGGTGAAGGGCTGTGATCAGCTCACCGTACCGGATCTTTTTGCCCAACGTGAAGCCCTGATGTGCGGCCTGGCCGTGGGTTATATGCCCCTCTACTTTATCGAAGAGCAACTGGCTTCCGATCAGTTGGTCATACGGGATATTGAGAATCACACCTTTACCATCGAACTCTCTGCCTGCTGGCGACGTTCCAGTCGTGGCAAGGCACTGGAATGGTTTACCCATCGATTACAGCAAAGCCAGTGGCGAGAACAGCTTTTATAGCCTTGTTCAGTCCTTAAAAAAACGCTCCCCAAGAAACCTTAAAACCCTAAATAAAATTGTCATAAGACAAAAGATATGAGGCAAGAAACATGAGCCAAAACATCAGCGTCTGGTCTTTAGATCAGATTTCCAATACCGAAAGAGAACAATTACTGCAACGTACCGAGTCGGATCTATCCGATTATACGGCTCAGGTTGCACCGATTATTCAACAGGTGAAAGAACAAGGTGATGCCGCCTTGGTGGAGTACACGGCACGCTTTGATGGTGCCCAGCTAAATATTGAACAGTTGAAGGTAACAGAGGCCGAATTTATCCTAGCCGCAGAGCAGGTTGATGAGGAAACCCATGAAGCCATCCGCTATGCCGCTGATAATATTCGTCGCTACCATGAAGCTCAAAAACCTGGCGAAATGACCCTGCAAGAGATACGTTCCGGTGCCTTTGTGGGTGAACGCTTCCTACCAATTCCATCCGTGGCCTGCTACGTGCCCAGAGGCAAGGGTTCCTTCCCTTCTGTTGTATTAATGAATGCTATTCCTGCGGTTGTCGCTGGAGTCGAACGTGCCATTATTGTTACCCCACCGGGGCCAGATGGCAGTGTCGATGCGGCAACATTGGTGGCCGCCAAGGAAGCAGGTATTACCGAGGTGTATAAATGTGGCGGGGCTCAGGCTGTGGCTGCCGTAGCCTATGGCACAGATACCCTACCTCGTTGTAGCAAGATTGTTGGCCCGGGCAGTCCTTGGATGGTCGCGGCTAAGCGCTTGCTGTCTGATCGCTTAGATCCTGGTATCCCTGCAGGCCCTTCCGAATCCATTGTCTTTGCCGATAGCAGTGTTGATGGCGCTCTAGCAGCTATGGATCTGTTAATTGAGGCGGAACATGGGCCTGACTCCTCTGCTTATCTGGTAACAACCTCACAAGAAGTAGCCGACGCCGCAATCAAGGCACTTCCTGAACATTGGGCAGAGATGAGCGAGCTCAGAGTGGATTATTCCAGCACGGTATTATGTGGCCCTATGGGCGGTATTATTTTGGCGAAAGATCGTGCCAGCGCTTTTGATTTTATTAATGATTATGCCCCGGAACATTTGCAGATCCTGAGTCAGGAACCTTGGCAGTATCTAGGTGAGATCAAAAATGCCGGTGAAGTCTTATTAGGCCCACACTCCCCAAGCACCCTAGGTAACTTTGTTTTGGGTTGTAATGCCGTATTGCCCACCTCTGGCGCAGCAGCAACGGTATCCCCTTTATCGGTGCATGATTTTATGAAGTTTATGTCTGTGGCTTATGTGACCGAAAGCGGTTATCCAGAGCTGGCTAAACAAGCGGAACGCTTAGCCACTTATGAGGGATTTGATGCTCATGCGGCGGCGGTTTCAGAGAAGCGTAAACGGTATTTAAAGTAGGTTTTAACGTAATAAAATGCCAACCGGTAACAAACCGGTTGGCACTGCGATTGAAACAAAGATCTAGTGCATTGAGTACTCGATAGAGAAAGTTATAGGGAGCGGGAAACGGTTAATAGAAGCGTGCTGTCATTACGGAATAGGCCGCTATCCACTTCCATATCAGAATCGATGCTGTTGAACAGGTAAGCGGCTGACAAATCTAAACCTGCTGCGCTGCCCGATACACCAACAGAGAAATCACTGTAGTCACCGATATCAAACTTGTCCCAGTAGTTACCAAAACTATGACCGGCATGCAGATCCAGACTCACTTGCTCGGTAACGCCCATACTGTAATCCAGCGCCAGATACTGGCCATCTTCATCGCTGTTAACATAATCCGGTGCCATGGCGTAGGTCAGTGTCGCACCCTTGTAGAACAGTTGTAGATCAACTTCAGCAAAATCGATATCCGCCGCGTCATAACCCACATACTGGAAATAATACAGAGTCGCTGCATATTCCAGCTCATCTGTCAGGCTGCCTGCATGACCGATGTAATAATCCACCTCTAGATTGGCATCATCGCCAAAATCAAGGTTACTTCCCCAGGCACCAATATAGACACCGTTATCAAAACCCGCATCAAGGCTACCCTGAAGTGCGGCATCACCGCCGGTTTGAGAGATACCGTGGAAACGATAATCACTGGTAAAAGTGACGGTACCAGAGACTTCAACCGCTTGAGCAGTGCTGGCAATAGAGCCTAAAAGAATAGCTGGAGCTAACCAGGTCATTTTCATTTTATTTTCCTTATTATAGTAATTTAAGGGCAAAGCAATTCAATTAACAAATAACCGGCGCTTATTTAGTATCACGTTAAAACACCGGCATAAGATTTGACTACCCAACCCGAAATATTAAAACGCTATACATTTATTCAGACAGTTAATTCGTAAACGCCTAGACATATAAGAAGGAAAAATCAAACTTAAATAAAATAATAAAAACAGATCAACCACATTATTATTTCTTATAAAGAGTTATTTTTATTTTTTAATCAATATTTAAAACAGCAATAAAGACCTAAAACACAGGGTTAAAATAACGCCAAAACTAGCAACATAGGCTTCAAATCCCAATAAATCGCAGCTCAGTCGCTGCATAGAAATAATTTATCACTTCCACCCCTGCATAGAAAAAACCTTATCATACAATTAAAAAATACAGGCTAATACTGACTTTATTTAAAAGTAAAGCTGGATTATAAATAGACTAGCAATGATCAAAATTAACCCAACAAACAGAAGTAACCAGTAGTAACGAGTTAAATACTTATCAATAAAAAAGTAACCAGTAGTAATCAGTCGTAAGCATTAGTGTTTACCTATTGATTAAAAACCCTGGACTCAGGCACGATTTAAAGAAGCTCTAATAATAAGTGCAATCCGCACAAATATTTTCTACAGATTTCCCCCAGATCAAAAAGGCCTCAGCACCATGATTAGCCGTTCTATCTCCCTAAAAATTGCAGTGATTGCAGGAGGCAGTCTTTTACTGGCAGTGGTTGCCGTTATGTTTGTTAGCCTCTGGTATGCAGATCAAACAAATGTGAAAGTAAACCGACAGCTGGACTCAACGGTTACCGAGCTGGTAGAAGAGCTCTTACTGGCTAAAACCCACAGTCAGGCCGGGATCATCGAGCAACAGCTCAATGAAGGCATGCAGCTAGCCCGCCATTTAGCAGATGGAATGGAAAGTGGCCTTAATAGCCAGAACCCTGCCTTAGTTCAGCGAGAGGCGGTGAGTGGTTTAATTGGCGATATGTTGAGTCGACATAAAAACCTATCCGGTGCTTTTATTGTCTGGGAACCTAATAAAGTAGATGGCGCAGATGATAACTTTAATACATCAGCCAATTCAGCTGGCTCAAGCTCAAACCACTCCAATGAAAAAGGCCAATTTTCCCCCTACTGGTTCAGAGATGGTAACTCGGTGGCGGTAGAACCGATTCAATCCAGTGATATCTACAATCCTGCCCTAACAGAAACTGGTACCCGTCAAACGGAATGGTATTTCTGCCCTCTCGAAACAGGTCTGAGCTGTATTGTGGAACCCTATACCTGGGAAGCCCATGGTAAACAGATATTAGGCACCTCATTAACCACCGCTATCCATTATCAAAATCAAGTGGTTGCCATTGCCGGGGTCGATACCGAACTGACTTTTTTACAACAGTTGGCCGAGAATCTGGATCAGGAACTTTATCAGGGCAGTGGTCGCGTTCGTGTCTTCAGTGAGCGAGGCATTGTGGCAGCAGATTCTAATAATGCTAAACGTATTGGTCAGTTAAGTCAGGAAGCCAAACAGCTGATTAACCGACAGGAGAAAACGGGTTCAGTGATTCGCATTTCCGCAGCAGGAAATAACAGCCAAAGCCCATCCGAAGCCCTATTCCAAGTCAACCTACCCCTTAATATTAAGGGAGTATCCGCCAACTGGTCTTTAATTGTTGATATACCTGAGGCCGTTGCCCTAAGTGCCGTGGCAGAGATCCGTAATGAGCTGAATTCTGATTTTAGCAGCAGCTTATGGGGTCAATTATTAGCCGGTGGTTTGGTGGCATTTGCAGGCCTGTTAGTGGTGGCCATTAACGCTAAGGCCATAGGTCACAGTGTGCATCAAGTGACCACTCAAGTACTGAATCTGGCTTCACAGGAAGGCGATCTGACCCAACGTATTACCTTACAACGTAATGATGAGGTGGGCTTGTTAGCTCAAGGTTTGGATCAATTTATTCAGAAGACCCATGATATTGTGCGAGATGTGGCCAAAGAGGTGGATAGTCTGCAACAGACCTCCCATCAAACCGCTCAGATCTCAACCAATACCCATAAAGGCATTCAACAGCAGAGAGAAGAGTTGGATCTGGTCGCTGCAGCAGTGACCGAAATGTCCGCCAATGCTCAGGATGTTTCCAATAATGCCAGCGGTGCTGCCCAAGCGACCACAGACGCCCGCAACGCCGTGACTCGTAGTGAAGACAATGTAAATACCAATCTAAAAATGGTGCACTCGCTGGCAGAGGATGTCTCTGAAGCGGCGAGGGTCATCGGACAACTGGCACAACAAAGTCAGGATATTAACCAGATTGTTGAGGTGATTCAGGGGGTTTCCGAACAAACCAATCTATTGGCACTGAATGCTGCCATTGAAGCGGCCCGAGCCGGTGAAGCAGGTCGTGGTTTTGCCGTGGTGGCCGACGAGGTACGTAATCTGGCAGGACAAACACAAAAGTCCACAGAAGATATTCAGCAGCTAATCGCCGCCTTACAGCAGTATTCATCGGATGCTGAAAAAGCCATGCACCGGGGTGAAAAGACCGCCCAACAGTGTATCGAAACCGCAGAGAGCGCCACGCAAGGCCTAGCATCCGTGGTTGAGGCCATGGGTAAGATTGATGATATGGCTCTGCAAATCGCCAGCGCATCGGAACAGCAACATACGGTATCTGAATCCATCTCCAGTAATATCACCTCCATTCGAGACGTTGCAGGTCATCTGGCCGAAGATGCCGCACAATCCAACCAGCACAGTGATCAACTGGCAGGCTTAGCCCAACAGCTGAGTAAACAGATTAACCGCTTCCGGTATTAACCCCTTGCCACTCTAGCCCTGTATTCAGCTCAGCAACCTCTATCTGTTTTTCTCTAGCCAACAACAGATAGAGGTTAACTATCTTAAGAACGGAACTTTTTAATCAAGTTGTTATCTGTTATCCGGTACACTCCGCAGCCTTAACTGATATTGATCGTTTTGAGAGATTCTTAAACAGCCCATGAGACATCCGCTGACAACATCCCGGCTTATGCAGACTCGTAGCAAGGTACAATACCTTATGCTTGCGTTGCTTTTGCCTGCCTTGTTGATGCTGCCGCAATTGTTTGTGGCTCAGCATAATCCTTTGGCCTTTAGCCAACAGGAAGCTTTGGATCATCATCAGCTAACGCCGGTTGAAGCGGCGGGTACAATCACAAACAATCAGCATACTCATGATGATGGCGATCACGACGAGCAACGGTCTAACCATCTCCATGGCCATAATCCAGCAGATCACAGCCATGAAAATGCCTATCCCCTGCTACAAGTTGCGGTAAGTCTGCCTAGCCCCCGGTATAGCCCAATACACGTTCCCTATACCTCCGTCTCTTTCCGGCAATCTCCTCCTATTCGTCCACCAAAAATAGCTTTTTACGCCTGAAATCCCTCTATTTTTTACTTATAGCCGTCACGGATCTGTCTTTTTTCGAGTGCTCTTTAGCACCATATTCCGACGATCTGTTTGCTTAAGTCATCAATAAGAGGATCACCGTAAAATATTTTTTGTGGATCTATTTATGTCGATGCCTTTTTTTCGAGGACGATTAGCGCCTACGTCATTACTTGCGCTTATCAGCCTGTTGTTTTTCTCCGAAGTCTTATTTGCTCACGGCGTTACCGTGGGTGATCAGGGTTATATCCAAGAGATCAGTGGCGTGCATCTGCTGCCCTTTATCTATCTGGGTGCCAAGCATATGGTCACAGGTTACGATCACCTGCTGTTTCTTGTTGGGGTGATTTTTTTCCTCTATAAGATCCGCCACGTCGGCATCTACGTCAGTCTGTTTGCTGTGGGTCATTCCACCACCCTATTGCTGGGCGTCTACTTTGATATCCAAGCCAATGCCTACATTATCGATGCCATTATCGGCTTATCCGTGGCGTATAAAGCCTTGGATAATCTTGGCGCTTTTCAGCGTTGGTTTGGCGTACAGCCCAATACCAAGATAGCCACTCTGGTCTTTGGTTTTTTCCATGGTTTTGGTTTAGCCACCAAGATTCAGGACTTTGATATCTCCCCCGACGGCCTGCTCGCCAACCTAATCGCCTTTAATGTGGGCGTAGAGCTCGGACAGCTTATGGCCCTCAGTATTATTCTGATTTTGATGGGTTACTGGCGTCGCCATAGCGGATTTTTACGTCACGCTTATCTGGCTAATGTAGCGCTAATGAGTGCTGGATTTATGTTGTTGGGTTATCAGTTAGTGGGCTTTTTTGTCGCCTGATTACCTTGCTCAACACGTTTGATCTATCCAGATAAACAATAGGTATTAGCCATTCTCTGGATGAAGTTTCCATTTTTTGTGTCGTTTCAGGGGCCAAATAGATCCATCTGTAGTGATCAATAAAAATTGGCACCGCTTTATATAGGTTTTAAATTATGTACAACTCAAATATACCCAATGCAGACCAACTACCTTCCAGCAAGCAACTGCTGTTATCCACTCTGGCCGCTGCCGTAGTGGCTGGCGTATTACTGATTACTGTCGTTTTACCGGCAGAATATGCCATTGACCCTACAGGTATCGGTAAAAGCTTAGGATTGGCTCAGATGGGCGAGATAAAAACTTCCTTAGCCAGGGAATCGGGGGCACAGGAAGCCAAAGCACAGAAACCTGAGATACAGAAACTAGAGGCACAGCAATCAGAGATGGATAAGATACCCGCCAGCCCTGTGGATAAAACAACACCTGTCGCGCTAGTAAAAACCGTTTCTCAACCGATTCAAAACGTAGCGCAACCGGTCCAAAACATAGCACAAACAACAGCGCCTGCTGTCGTTAAGCCTGAAACGGCAAAACCTCTTCTGGTTAATCCTGCACAACGAGTGATCAAGCTAGTACCGGGAGCCGCCGCAGAGCTAAAACTGGCGATGAAAAAAGGCGCTAAGGTTAACTACAACTGGATAGCCAGTGGCGGCAAGGTCAACTTTGATACTCATGCGGATAACGCCTATACCAACTACTACGGTTATAACAAAGGCCGTAATGTAACGGGCGATAACGGCCAGTTAACCGCGGCTTTCGACGGCAGTCACGGTTGGTTTTGGCGTAATCGTTCTGGCGGTGATGTCACCGTGACACTGGAGATATCAGGGGACTATCAGGCCATCAAACGAGTGATGTAACCTTTTCACTTTTTACATTTGAGGTGTCGATGAAAAGCTAAACTGATACATGCTTTTTTCAGAAGCACCTTAATAATGGGACGACCTATTTGATGAATATATTACTTCTCAAATAGGTCGTCCCTATACTTCTGTCTTGCTTTGGAGGGCCTATGTTCGCTCTGCTGCAACAGCGCACCTTTCGGCACCTGTTTAGTGCTCAGGTGATCGCGCTATTTGGTACCGGTTTTACCTCAGTGGCCTTGGCCCTTTTAGCCTATGATTTGGCCGAAGGCGATGCCGGTTTGGTACTGGGGTATGCTCTAGCATTAAAAATGCTGGCCTATGTGGTGATTTCTCCTTTAGCCGGAACCCTATCACCCAAGGTGTCTCGTCGACGCTTTATGGTAATACTGGATCTACTACGGGCCAGCACGGTCGTCGCCTTACCCTTTGTGGATGCCCTATGGCAGATCTACCTGCTGATCTTTTTGCTGAATACCTGTTCGGCTCTGTTTACACCAACGTTTCAGGCAACGATACCCGATATCCTACCCAATGAAGAAGACTATACTCAGGCATTGTCTCTATCCCGTATGGCCTATGATCTAGAAAACCTGCTCAGTCCAACTATCGCTGCACTATTACTGACCGTGGTTAACTTTAATGCCTTGTTTTCGCTGAATGCCATCGCCTTTGTTATCTCGGCTTTATTGGTACTTTCCGTCACCTTACCCAGTAGAAACCCACACAATAGATCTCAAGAAAACCCGACAGAAACAGGCGAGTCCAAGAAAGAAGGAACAGGAGAAAAGTATACAAAAGAAAAAGATGCAGAGGAAAAAGACACGCGGGAAAACCCTAGCAATAGCGAGCAAACCGACGATAGCTTCTGGTATCGATTAAGTTTTGGTATTCGTATCTATTTTAATACCCCAAAACTCAAAGCCCTGATGCTATTAAATCTCGCCATCTCCGCCGTCGGTGCCATGCAGATCGTTAATACCGTGGTCTATGTTCGATCTGAACTGGCTATGGCTGAATCCATGGTGCCCCTAGCCTTCGCCGCAGCAGGAGTTGGTTCTATTGCCGCGGCCTTGTCAGTACCCAAATTACTCAAACATTATTCGGATCGCTTATTGATGTTAACCGGCTCAGCAGTGATGAGTCTGGTTTTACTAGGCGGCATACTCAAACCCGATTACCACGAACTATTATTACTCTGGTGTCTTATCGGTTTTAGTGCTTCTCTGGTACAAACACCTATCGGGTTATTACTACGCAGCGCCTGTCAGGAAGAAGACCGACCCGCACTGTTTGCCGCCCACTTTTCACTGTCCCATGCCTGCTGGTTAATCTGTTATCCACTGGCCGGATGGTTAGGGGCAACCTTTGATATGACAACCGCGTTTATCATCCTAGCACTGACCGCAGGACTGACAACCCTAATAGCCCTAATCACTTGGCCAAAAGCAGCCGCCCTCAATCTTTGGCATCAGCACCCGGCACAAAACCATCAACACCTGCATATTCACGATGAACACCACCAACATAACCATAAAGGCTGGGAAGGGCCTGAACCCCATAGCCACTCACATCAGCATCAAGCGGTTCGGCACCAGCATAGGTTTGTGATTGATCGCCATCATCACCATTGGCCGAGTGATTAAGGGCGTTAGAAAAATATCTGTAAAATAGAAATATCCTATTGGTATACAGTTTATTATCATTAATATATACCTGACAAACATTCCAATAAGTTTTCAGGCTGATAAATCATAGAACCTAAGCCCTATACATCAAAAACATTCAAACTTCATCATCAATGGATTTTTCTAGAATTTCTTTTCCCTTAGATTTATATTCCTCTTCTGAAACAATCCCTAGTTCCCATGCCTTTGACAGCTTTACAAGTTTCTTTTCAAAATCATCCTCCGAAGGATTGTTATTCCCAATGGAGTCAGGTACTGACTTATTCACTCCATCATATACGTTCATATTGTATTTATGCCTTTCATCCAACAATAAATAAACAATATAAAAAAGAATAAAAATCAACGAGACAACAAAGAAATAATACTTTTCAAAATACCATACTATTCCCTCTCCTTTGATATCTGAGCGCAGCCTTGCTTTGCCACTATCAGGAGATGAAATTGAAAGTTTATCCTCTATAAACCATAAACCAACAAAAGGCCCACTATCCAAATAATATATATCAACTACACCATCAGCTTCCAGGTAATCTATATATATAGGTATCTCTCTTTCATATTCCTCAAACTCACTTCCTTTTTTCACTATAGCTGTATCGTAATACCCCGTAAATTTTACATGAACTCTATTGGCTTTAATTTCACCTTCGTTTTTCAACGATACCTTTACAATTGATTTCTCATCAATTTTATTTTTCAACCCGACATCTTTTCTATTGCAGTTATTATATGTATCACAATTAAAAACTAGTTCTTTATCATAAGAGACTATATCCTGACCCTCCACATAAGCAAACAGTCTAGCTTTATCTTGAAAAGGATTTTCAAAAATCAGTAAAATAGTGACTAAGCCACTAACAATACTTATCCATGTAATAATTGATTTTTTGGCCATTTCCATAACTTTTATTCCATCAAAAAAAGCGGCAAGACCACTACAGCCTTACCGCCTTTTAATTTATCCCATTAAAACAGGATTCACTGCATCAGTATTTAAACCTTAGACAGAAGATACTGAGTCAGTAGAGGTACTGGACGACCGGTGCCGCCTTTCTCTTTACCGCCACTGTGCCAAGCGGTACCTGCGATATCCAGGTGTGCCCAGCGGTAGTCTTCGGTAAAGCGGGACAGGAAGCAGGCTGCAGTGATAGTGCCTGCCGGACGACCACCAATATTGGCGATATCGGCAAAGTTAGAATCTAGCTGAGATTGATACTCTGACCATAGCGGCAGATGCCAAGCACGGTCAGCAGCTTCGATACCGGATTCCAGTAAGTCAGCGGCCAGGTCATCATCATTGGATAGTAAGCCTGTAGCATGGTGGCCCAGACCGATAATGCAGGCGCCGGTCAGAGTAGCGATATCAATAACGGTCGCTGGATTAAAACGTTCGATATAGGTCAGAGCATCACACAGTACCAAACGGCCTTCTGCATCAGTATTTAGAACTTCTACGGTTTTACCGGACATCGTCGTCACGATATCACCCGGCTTAGTCGCGTTACCCGCTGGCATATTTTCAACAGCAGCTACAACACCCACAACATTGACCTTAGGCTTCAATGCTTTTAATACCTGCAGTGTGCCCATGACGCTGGCAGCACCACACATATCGTATTTCATCTCGTCCATACCGGCGCCCGGCTTCAGGCTGATACCACCGGAGTCAAAGGTAACACCCTTACCAACCAGTACATGGGGCTGTTCATCACCTGCGCCTTTATATTCTACAGCGATCAAACGAGACGGCTCTACACTACCTTCACCCACAGATAGCATACAATTCATACCCAGTTCGGCCATCTGGTCTTCATCCAGTACGGTCAGCGTCATCTCGTCGCAATCAGTAACCATCAGCTCCGCTTGTTCCGCTAGGAAAACCGGCGTACAAAAATTACCCGGCAAGTTGCCTAGGTCACGGGTAACATTCATACCCTGACCCGTGGCTTGTCCCACAGACAGAGCCGCTTCAACAGCGTCTTTATCCTGACTGGCCAGAGTAATCTCATTCAGGGCTAATTCATCCGCTTGTTTACTCTTCATCTGATCGAAGACATACAGCGCTGTTTCGGTATTTTCTGCCAGTAAACGGGCTTTCCAAGCGTTGTCATGACTGCTTTTCAGCGCGACTTCGTCCAGATTCAGTGCCAATGAACTGATCTTGCTGCCCTTAACGGCGTTGATCATACCTGTGATAAGTGAACGATATTTGCCATCGTTCAACTCATCCGCTTTACCTACACCCACTAACAGAAGACGTTGCGCCGCTAAGCCATCAACAACAGGCAGTAATAGGGTTTGGCCCTGTTTACCGGTAAAGTCACCCTGCTCGATAATTTTCGTCACTAAACCATTACAAGCTTGATCCAGCTCCTGAGCAACAGCGCCCAATTCACCATCTGCTGCTACAAAAGCGACGACACAATCTTTATTTAATTCAGTTAACGTCTGAGTTGTTGCGATAAACTGCATAGAGACTCCACAAAATAGACTAATAAGATAAAAATACTAACAAGACAAAAGAGAAGCGTTATTGGATAATTTGCCCGCTGAGAAAAGACTCTCAACTATTGCCCTCAGTTTACGCAATGCATAACTGAACGGAAAGCCGGATACGCCGATACCTGATGAAATTAATAGGGTATGACTGACGATGACCGGAAAAAGAATCACAGGAGCCACTTTTGATTATATTTCGTTACCTGATTCGTGAAGTACTGGAGACCATGACGGCGGTCACTCTGGTACTGCTACTGATTATTTTGGGTGGCCGCTTTATTGACCTGTTTGAAGATATCGCTGAAGGCTCTCTGTCTCTGGATTTTCTTTGGAGCCTGTTACTGCTGCAATTGCCCTCTGTATTGGAACTGATTTTACCTTTGGGCTTTTTCCTGGCGGTGATGCTGGCCTATGGCCGCTTGTATCAGGAAAATGAGATGGGGGTACTCTTGGCCTGTGGTTTCACGCCCACACGCCTTCTAGTCTATACCCTATGCTGCGGTCTCTTTGTAGCCAGTATTGTCGGTAGTTTTAGTCTTTGGTTAACCCCCTACAGTGAAGCCAAGGCGGCGGCTATTTTTGAAGACCAGAAACGGCGCATGGACTTTTCCACCATTAAGGCCGGGCGCTTCCAGAAATTTTCCGGTCGACAGGTGGTCTATAGCGAAAAGCTGTCAGAGCAAAATACCCAGATGCGTGGTGTATTTTTAGCTCAGGAGATTAAAGGCGATAAAGGTGAAAACCGTACAGCCGTCTTCCGGGCAGAACTGGGTTATCAATACCTGGACGAGAAAACCGGTAGCCGTTTTTTAGTGTTAGAAAATGGTGCCCGTACCGAAGGTCAAGCAGGCCATAAAGATTTCAATATGCTGGGCTTTGAACGTTACGCCGTACGTCTGGCAGAAAAAAGCTCAGGACGTCGCTCTGTTAAAGTACGTCAACTGCCGACATCTAAGATCTGGGGTTCCAGTAAACCGGCCCATATTGCCGGTGTCCAGTGGCGTATCTCTCTACCTCTAATGGTCATCATCGTCACCCTAATTGCCGTGCCACTGAGTTACGTTCGGCCACGTCAGGGCCGTTTCGCCAAACTTTTCCCTGCGGTATTCCTGCATATATTCTATTTAAGCGCTCTGATTTCGGTACAAGGCATGTTGGAAAAGGGTCGTTTAGACCCGGCTATCGGTATGTGGGCCGTGCATCTGGTGTTCTTCCTAATTGCCATTGGTTTATTAATGAAAGAACATGTTTTAAGTCGCTCCAAACCTAAAACACCAAACAAACCGGAAGCAGATAAAACAGCGGAAGGGGCGGTATAAAGCTGATGAAAACATTAGACCGTTATATCGCTGTCAGCGTATTGAGTTCCATTCTGGTGGTAGAAACCTTACTACTGGGCTTGGACGTACTCCTAGCATTAGTCAATGAACTGGATGATCTGAATAAAACCTATCAGATTACCCATGCCCTGTATTTTGTTGCTATGACAGTGCCCCGGCGAATTTATGACTTGGTGCCCGTAGGCGTAATGGTGGGTTCCTTAATCGGCTTAGGCGCACTGGCCAGTAGTAATGAGCTATCGGTGATCCGTGCCGCCGGTGTCTCCATTGTGCGTATTATTGGCTCCGTCATGAAACCCATGCTGGCCATTATGCTTGTCACTTTCTTGATTGGTGAATATGTCTCTCCTGTCACTGAAATTGACGCACAAAACTACCGTATCCTAAAAAAATCCGGTAACGAAAGGGTTAAAACCGGTCGCGGGGTTTGGCATAGGGAAGGCAACGAATACTTCTATTTTGCCTCCATGCAGGCCAATGGCCGTTTATTTGGTATCTCCCGTTATGTCTTTAACGAAGAAACCAAAGAGATGGATCAGATGCTCTACGCTAGATCCGGTACTTATGACGGCAAGAGCTGGATATTAAAAGATGTCCAAACCAGCAAGGTCACCGCTCAAGGTATACAAGAAGAACAGCTTGAACAATGGCGCTGGGAAACCGGTTTAACGCCTGATTTGATGAAGATGATCATCATTAATGAACGCTATATGGCCCCCAGTGAACTCTGGCAATACTCTCAATATTTGGAAGAACGTGGTTTAAAATCCCATGATCACCTGCTCGCCTTTTGGCAAAAAATGTTAATGCCCATCACCATAGGCTCCTTGGTTTTGGTCGCGGCCTCTTTTGTTTTCGGTCCTTTGCGTTCAGCCCCAGCTGGCACCCGAGTCTTTAGCGGTGTCATTGTGGGGTTATCCGTAAAATACATTCAGGATCTTTTAGGCCCTGCCAGTGTCGTATATGGCTTTGAACCTATTTGGGCTATCTTAG
Organism: Oceanospirillum sp.; assembly: GCA_047518265.1. Lineage (GTDB taxonomy): Bacteria > Pseudomonadota > Gammaproteobacteria > Pseudomonadales > Halomonadaceae > Oceanospirillum. The sequence goes on along the minus strand of JAKZRG010000005.1, from coordinate 36,641 downwards.
TCCCAGCCATAGCCTGTGCGCTTTATGGTGCCGTCTTAATTCGACGCAGTGGCTAGCTTAAAGATAGCGATTGAAAATCCAACAAAGTCTTAAGCCACAGAAGCCTTACTGAGAGGTTTAATGACTTAGGGCTTTGATTGGCTCCGGCTTTACACTTTTATTATTAACCTTAGAGTATTGAATATGTTTCAACGCGGGCGTCAGTTCCCCAATCAGCAATGGACACAACCTGCCAACTTAACCCGTCGTTTAGGTGGTTTGCTGTATGATTTTCTGATTATTACTGCCCTATGGTTATTTGCCGGTTTTGCCCGACTTCCCTTTGTGGAAGCCGATGCCATGACCGATAGCGCAGGCCCTGGTTTTCAAAGCTTTCTGTTTATTATGACCTTTGGCTTTTTTGCCTTCTTCTGGCTACGTACCGGACAGACTCTGGGCATGCAGGCTTGGCGTATTCGGGTACAGAATAATGATGGCACGGCTATGTCACCGACACAGGCCTTGATGCGTTTTCTCTCTGCAACGGTATCTTTACTCTGCGCAGGGCTGGGTTTTCTCTGGATGCTGGTCTCAAAAAATAAAACCACTTGGCATGATCAGTTCTCCGATACCGTCGTGGTTTATGTGCCTTCCGATAAGGAAATTAGCCGCTTACAGGAAGAGCAGGGCCAACCAAGTAGTCAAGATGCCAGTACAAGCGATAAAAACCCATCGGCTAAAAAACGTAAAAAGAAGAAGTGATTCCTACTGAGAACTTTTTTCTCTCATCCCATTCTGATTACCTCTTTATCTCCAATGCTTCACTGGTGATAAAGGGGCTATTATAGATACTCACACTCAAACGCCTGTATCACCTGAACTTGCTCACTCAACCACTCTCTAAAGGCCGTCATAGCGCTATTATCCTGAATAGCAGGGTTTAAAATCAGTCGATAACGACAAGGGTTTTCAACTGCAAGTGCTTTAAAAGCGATTAGCTTACCTTCTTTAATAGCATCCATTACGAGCGATGAGCGACCCAAAGCTAAACCATGGCCTAGTTCGGCTAGTTGCAGCGTAATATTCGCCTGACTATAACGCTGAGCCTGTGAATTGGCTCCATCTTGCTCCCCTAGAGCTGTGCTCTGTTCTCTATTGATACAATCCAACCAATAAGCCCAGCCATCAGGGTAACGAGCGGCTGTTGGGCTGGTATCCCGTAAGAGATGTAACTCAGACCAATGCCTTATCAAAGCTTGGCTATCCGTCAGTTGATGTTGTTGAGCGTATGCTGGAGAGCAAACCGGATACATCTGTTCGCTAAAAAAGCTATTGCTTTCATCGCCTGCAGCTTCAGTATAAATAATCGCCCCATGACCATGATGTAAGCTGAAGTTATCTGGGGAACTAATGGCATTAACGGTGAGACGGTATTGAGGATTCGTTTGCTCAAAACTCATTAACCGGGGAAATAACCAGCGAATAGCAAAACCAGGCAATACCGATATCTGTAATTCATTTTGCTGCTGTTTACGTTTCTCCAGCTCAATGACATCCGCTATGTGAGCGAAGCCCTGACGTACCGCTTGCACCAGCTTCTCACCGGAATGCGTGGGATGAATACTGCGGCCTTCTCTGATAAATACAGCAAAACCCACTCTCTGTTCTAGAGATTTAATTTGTTGGCTTACGGCACCCTGACTAATACCAAGTTCGTCAGCCGCTTGCGTAAAGCTATTCAATCGATAGCAACTTTCCAACACTCTAAGGGTTTGTACGGATGGTATTCTAAACATAATCCATTAGCTCAACTAATGAGTGGGTTAGCAAATACGGATGGGTAGTCTAAACGACTCCTGATAGCCTTGGCGAGTAATCTTGCGACTCTAAAAATACGATAAGAAGCGCCGAGATTACAACTCAACAAAGAACCTAAGTGAGATTCATTAAACGATGAATACGCTTGCCCACTGCATACCCAAACAAAAATATTCCAATATTCTTTGGCCTATAGTCAGAGCATATAGCGACTGTTTGTAGAGACAGTTTTGTTTGGGTGCTTAACAAAAATAATTCAAACTATGGGAGGGTTGTGTTGTGGTACAGACCAGAACCGCCAGTTTCCAACAAGCCTTACTGACCTTTGGCGCTATCGTCGCTGTTATCGGGATCGGCTTATTCTACCTGCAAACCAGCCTACACAGCTTAATGCTGATCTGCCTACTGATCGCTTCGGTCAGTACTTGGCGTTTAGGCTATAACTTTACCGCCATTCGCGATGCCATGAACAGTGGTATTAGCGGTGCTATGTCGGCTATCTATATCTTTCTGTTGATTGGTGTACTGATTGCAGCCTTTATTGAAGGGGGCACCTTAGCAACCCTGATCTATTATGGTGTTGATTTTATTCAGCCCGCTCTGTTTCTACCCGCGGGCTTAATTCTCTGTAGCCTAATGTCCGTCGCCACGGGCACCAGCTGGGGCACAGTCGGAACCGCAGGTGTCGTCTTGATGGGTATCGGCGCGGCGATGAATATTCCTCTGCCATTAGTGGCGGGCATGGTGATCTCTGGCGCTTGTTTTGGCGATAAGATGTCGCCTGTGTCAGATACCACCAACCTATCGGCGATGACCTCGGGTACAGATCTGTACACTCATATTAAGAGCATGCTCTATACCACAGGCCCTGCGTATTTAATCACGCTAATCGCTTTTGCCTTCCTAGGTATGAGTTATACAGAAAACAGCCTGCCTGCAGACGAACTCAGTACCCTGATGGCTGGATTGGAAAGCACCTATACCATTAGTTTCATTAATCTTTTGCCATTAATTGTCATGCTGACACTGAGCCTACGTCGTGTATCAGCAGAGCCCGCCATGATGGCTGCCGCTGTTACTGCAGTATTACTGGCACTGATTGTACAGGGTGCAGATCTGACAACGGTTCTGGCAGCCCTTTATAACGGTGGCACAGGACAAACCGGTGTTGAAACGCTGGATAAGCTGCTAGGTCGCGGCGGTATCAGCTCCATGATGTGGACACTCTCCTTGTCTCTGATGGCTTTGGCGCTGGGCGGCATTTTAACCCGCTTTGATTTCCTTAAGATTCTTATTACCGGCATTCTGGTTCGAGTCAAACGCGGTGCCACTCTGGTCGCCACCACCATTCTGACCTGTTTTGTGGGCAATATGACCATGGGTGAAGCTTATATGTCGATCATTTTGGGCGGTCAGCTATTTGGTGATGCCTACGATGAGAAAGATATCGACCGCTCCGTTATGTCCCGCTCACTGGAAGAAGGTGCCACTTTGACGACGGCTCTGATCCCATGGACAACAGGCGGTGCATTTTTTGCCTCTACCTTAGGTGTCAGTGTATTGGACTACGCTCCTTGGGCTCTGCTGAATTGGTTAAATCCTGTGCTATCCATCCTGTTTGCTTATCTGGGTATCGCCATCTTTAAGGCGGGTAGCAAAACCCCTAAACCAAACAAAAAGAAAGTAACCACTGATGCTCTGGCAGAAAGTGCATAAGACTTATTAAAACGCCTTAGTTTAAAAATTTAGTACCCTGATTTAAGAGACTATATTGATGAATAACAATCAATCACAACAGAAACTAAAACAGGTCAGTCCTGAGCAACTAGAACAAGATGCGCTGACCTATGTACGAGCTTTACCAGAAGATATTATGCAAGGTTTAGGAGTCTTGTTGGTCAATCGCCAAGGTGAAGATACTGATGCTTATATGCGAACAGAAAATATTATTGGTCATGCGGAACACGGCAAATTGTATCAACTGGGTTGGCAAGGACTAAAAGAAATAGAAGATAACGGCCAAAGCATCCAACTGCCAGAAGCCACAGAACCTCCGAATCTAGTATTAACAGGCCATTGGCAACAAGAAGTGGATTTGAATACAGAGGATGCCAATATTCTGGGCGGAATGGGCACCTACTATCTAAAAGACGATGATACGGGTATGACGATTCCTGTAGCCGAATGTACCGCAGAAAATCTGGCCTATTACGACAGTCAGTTAGTCAAAGTGGGAGACACGACTCGTTTCGATTCCACGGGGAATCTCCCCATTACCATTACAGCCGTCGGTAAAACCTATGCTCAGGATTATCTGATGGACCCGGTAAAAGGTGGCGGTACTTATCTGGAAGTGCACGACCGACCTCACTTCCATATGCCAGTAGAAGAGGGTGCCGCAGGTTATTTGATTCTAGGAAAGCGGGACAAATATGGTGCAGATCGAGTCTCTGCATTTCAGATCCCATACGGCTACGCTGTACATATGGCACCCTGGGCAATTCACTCTGACGCTTATTTAACGGGGCGTTATCTGGTGATTTATTCGGCAACACCTGAGTTTTCTACGGTGATTATTCGTCAGAAAAACGGAGATCTGGGAAGTATCGAATTTAGTTAATGCCTTACCCTTATCCTGAATGATTCAATATAACCGGACACTTTCTATATCAGAAGTGTCTGGTTATGTTTGCAGAAAATATCAAATGCTGTTGGTATCTTAAGTATTCTGTTCAATCCAAGCTTGTAACTGAGGCCCTTGTAAAACCCCAGCCTGACGAGCCACTTCCTTACCATTTTTGAAAATAGCCAGAGTGGGAATACTGCGAATACCATACTGTGCTGCTGTCTGCTGAGCCGCTTCGGTATCCACTTTTGCCATTCTAACTTTAGGTTCTAGCTGTTTCGTCGCAGCACCAAAGATCGGTGTCATCATCTGACAAGGCCCACACCAAGCTGCCCAGAAATCCACAACAACGGGCAGGTCTGAGTTAACAACAACCTTTTGAAAATTAGCATCAGTCAGGTTTTGCGGCTCACCAGTAAACAGCCCCTTTTTGCACTTACCACAATTAGGCTGGTCACTTAAACGGCTTTCAGGAATTCGATTCACTGCATCACAATGGGGACATACCACATGTTTGCTATCACTCATCTCGCTATTTCTCCTGCTTTACCTACATCGGTGCAATTTCATACTATTCCCGATAAATGATCAGTAGACTTAGATTGATCTATTTTCTCCATAAGGAATTATCGGGATTAGCATCAGTCAGAGCTAATTTGTGGGCAGCTGAATGTTTTTCAACCGCCCAGAAACTGAAACGATACAGGAAAGCTTATGAACGATAGGGCTGTAACAGCGCTATCAAACGCTGACATTGACGTTGATCCAACACCAAAAAGGTATCCTCTGACGGGGTTTCACCTTCTGAATATTCTGCTCGCCCTGTACCAATAGACTCAGCCTGTCGCAAAGTAGCCACTAAACCCGCTAATTTATCGGGACGTAGACCGTAGCCTTCAGATAATCGCCCTTGACGTATCAAAGCATAATTTAGCGCCGGTAATCGCTCACGATTTGGCAGGCACAACTTCCCAACACGGGCCAAGCTATCTGAGAGTTTATGGTTCAGACCTTCACCAAAAGGCAGATCCGTTAAAGGCAGAATAAGGAAGTGTTCGATTAAGCTTGCCTGTTGAAGACGCAACTGCAACCAATCATAAAGGTGATCAATACGCTGACGTAGATGTTGTTCAGGTGTTAAGGGTTGCCAGATAAGCTGTTGCTTTAGCTGATCCAGAGAGCTGGCAAAATATACCCAGTGTTGCAGATTGGCTTTTTGTTGCTCAGGGATGGAGGAAACACAATCCCGGCTAAGATGTTCATGTAGAGATTGGCTGGCCTGGCCCGTATGCAGAGACACCTGATAATGCCAAACCTTATCTTGCCATTCCTGACTGACCGCAAAAGGAATGCTGGCATGGAGCTGTCGTGGCAGTGCCTGATGAACGACTCGCGCTTGATGAGATGGTAGCGCTTGATTGGCATTCGGTACGACTAACGCTGATGATTCAGACGCTTCCAGTGGATCATTTAGTTCGTTTGAGCTGGAAGTAAACGCTGGTAGAAACGGTAGCAGTGACTCTAGAGGGAAGCGGCACAGATGGCCAAAACAGTCACCTAGGGTAAAAAAAGCGTGTAAAGCGTGGTTATCGACTGACGTATTCTGAGCAAACATGATGATTATCCTGATTCAAAGCGGCTAAAGGTTCGGCAACGGGGTTAACAAAAGTGTGAGCGGTGCGTTTCATAGGTTTAATCATTGGCATCATCATAATGCGGGTCATAATCATGGTTTTCATGGTTCTGCTCTCTTATAGAAAATAGGGTGCCCTGTACTATTTATGCCTTTTAGTTTTAAAGAAGACATAGATACAGACACAAAAATTATAAAAACAGGTAAAAACTGAGGCCCAGTAGGAAAAACTGCCTCATTAACGCCTGTTAGCAACATTTAAGCACATATTGATAACATGGAGAGGATCTTACTAGCAAGTTCATCGTCTAAACTCTTTCGTTTATAAATAGATAGAAATAAACAAAGAAACACCTATCAATAGCCAAAACCTATCGCAACGATCTGATTTTTATATTTCTCCAATAAGCATTCACTGTCTATAGTGAGTACATGTTTTGCAGACAGCCACTTCAACCAGAACGCTGTTTCCCAAAAAACCAATTTATATCGAACGCTTTTACAGCTTAGAAAGTTTACCGATTAAAAAATGGAGTACACAAGATGTTAGAGAATCGCGAAGGCCAAGCCGTACCACAAGTTACTTTTGCTGATCGTAAAAACAACGACTGGGTACAAATCACCACGGATGAACTGTTTAAAGGTAAAAATGTGATTTTGTTTGCTCTGCCAGGTGCTTTTACCCCAACCTGCTCCAGCACTCACTTACCACGTTACAATGAGCTGGCACCGGTTTTTAAAGCCAATGGTATTGATGACATTATCTGCCTATCTGTTAACGACCCTTTTGTAATGGACGCTTGGGCAGGCGATCAAAATGCAGAAAACATCACCATGTTACCGGATGGTAATGGCGATTTTAGCCGTGGCATGGGCATGCTGGTCAATAAGGCTCAGCTGGGTTTTGGTGATCGTAGCTGGCGTTACTCCATGCTGGTGCGCGATGGTGTGGTTGAAAAAATGTTTATTGAAGCCGACGTACCCGGCGACCCGTTTGATGTATCCGACGCGGATACCATGCTGAGCTACCTGAACCCAGAGGCTCAACCGCCAAAACGTATTACTCTGCTGGGTAAACCGGGTTGTAGCCACTGTACCCGTGCGAAAGCTGCTCTGGATGCCCGTGGTCTGAAATTTGAAGAGATCACCGTTGGTAGCCATGGTGTTAGCTTGGCCACTTTACATGCCGTATCGGGCAAGGGCAGCACACCACAGATCTTTGTGGAAGGCGAACATATTGGTGGTGCCGATGAACTGGAAATTTGGTTGGCAAACAACTAAGTTTAAGACACTCCTTGATTAAAGTGCTCTACCCATGAGTAACGGCAGGTTCACCACCTGCCGTTTTTTTATGCTTACTATGCAATAAACTAACAGTCAGAATCAGAAATATCACCTCGACTGTAACAAAATAAATCAGATTCTTGCTATCCGATGAAGCACTATTTCATATACATTAATCAGACAGAGATACCCAAACAAACGTACTCCATTCATCCCTGGGCGCATCGCCAAAGGATGAAGATTTTTCATAGAGAACATTTTCTTTGAGTGTTTAGCAGGATGCACTGGATTATTGATAGGACTGTCCCAAATGGAAATGAGGATAGTGCCGGTAAAAAGGTATTGCTGATTTGTCTATACCCTCTTCTTTTATCACAGTAAGAAGCCTGGCCTTATTAAGCCTTATTAGCTTAATCCCTGTACTGCTGTCTTATGTTTTAAGCCTGAGAACCCTCGATAGTACCGCCATTCAGATGGCAAGGATCAAAGGAGAAACCGCCTTCCATCTAATCCAAACTACTCGTTTATGGAATGCCAGTCATAAAGGGGTTTACGTACCAGAAACCCTAAATACACCCGCAAATCCCTACCTTGAAGCCAAAGAAAGAGATATTACGTCTGCATCAGGCACTAAATTGACTCTGGTGAATCCTGCTTATATGACCCGTCAACTGGGTGACCTGCTTAAAAACTCCCAAGTAGAGATCCATCTAACCAGTCTTAAACCGCTTAATGGACTAAATAAAGCCGATCTATGGGAACAAGATGCTCTAAAAAGCTTTGAGCAAGGCCAGACGACGGCCATTACCTTTCAAGACAATCAATATCGCTATATGCAGCCATTATTTGTGGAAAAACCCTGTCTTGAGTGCCATGAAGAGCAGGGTTACAAAGAAGGGGATGTTCGTGGTGGTTTAAGCATTAGCTTCCCCCGTGAAGATATTGAGAAACTGCTACAGAATTTAAAAGCTGAAAGCCAACAGGCCCACTTGATTGCCTATAGCTTAGTTTGGTTAATGGGTATGGCTCTAACATTTGTCATTCGAGGGTTAAGGCAAAACCTAGATAGTGCAACGGAAAAACAGAGTGAATTAAATCAGCTGGCCATGAAAGATGATCTCACGGGGCTCAATAATAGACGCAGCATACTGACAGAATATCAACTCGCTTATGATACCAGTCAGAAAACCCACAGCCCTTTAAGTGTATTAATGCTGGATATCGATCACTTTAAACAGGTTAATGATCAACATGGGCACCAGCTTGGTGATCTTGTTTTAAAAGAGTTTGCCAACACCCTACATCAAACCCTTCGCGACAGTGATTTATCCGGTCGTTATGGCGGTGAAGAATTTATCATCGTGTTAAACAATGGAGAAAAAGCAGCATTACATGTGGCAGAGCGCATTCGTTTAGCCGTAGAAAGCTTGCAGTTCCAAGGGCAAGAACCTTTTCAGATTTCGGTCAGCATAGGTATCGCAGAAAGAAATCTAAACCAACCCGATGATTCTCAACACCTCATACGACTGGCAGATGATGCCTTGTATCAAGCCAAGGAAAATGGCCGAAATCAGGTAATTTTGGCTAAGAAATAAAAGATTAAAGGCAGATCTAGAATCAAATAAACCGCGACTCCAAAACCTAGGAGTAGCGGTTTATTTAAAGATTAACGCGATGTTCTATCAGTAAAATCTAACAAAACTATGTTTTATCAGTCACCAAAGATCGGTAACCTGCTTCTCGTACAGAATCCAATAACTGTTCCACTTCATGTTCACCATGATTAATCATCTTCAAGGTTTCACCACCCAGATGCAGACTGCTTTCCATAGCTTCAGGGAAAGCATGGGTAGCCCCCGCTTCCAGCAGCTCTTCACAGGCATGAAGGTCTTTTGCCCGAGAGATAATCGGTACATCAGGGTAATCTGTACGTATATGGTGAATCGCCCGTAACGCAGATGGTGTGTGATCAATGGTCATCACCACCAAAGACGCATCCCGAAGATGGGCCGCTTCTAACAGATGAGCATCGCCTATATCCCCATAATAGGCAGGCATACCAAACTCCTGTCCTTTGGCAATATGGTTAGGATTGGTATCGAAAGCGATAAAGGGCACGCCTTTTTCCTTTAATAAGGTCGCCACAGTAAAACCGACACGACCAAAACCACCAATCACAACACGGCCTGAGCTGTTCTCACTAGGGATTTCGATATCTGTTTCGATTTTAGCATCCGGCTGTTTCTTAGCAATATAACGACCGGCTATATCAGACGCCTTCAACATTAGCGGTGTCACCGCCATAGAAACAGAGATCACACCCACAGCCAAAACAAAGGTTTCATCACTGATGACCTGCAAAGCTTTGGCGGAACCAAACAGTACAAAACCAAACTCACCGCTTTGGGATAGCAATAAAGCGATACGTACCGCCTTATCCTTAGCAAAACCAAAGGCCAATGCTAAACCGATTAAGACAATAAACTTCAGGCTGATAATAACGATAATGTGCTGAACAAATAAACCTGGGTTCTGAGCCAGCGCCTCCAAGTCGATGGACATGCCCACAGCGACAAAAAACAGACTCATCAACATGCCTTTATAAGGCTCAATCAATGCCTGTACTTGAATACGGTAGTTAGAACCGGATAACAACATGCCCATAATAAAGGCACCCAAAGCCATGGAGATCCCGGCATAGTGCATGGTCCAAGCGGCTAAAAAGACCGCTAAAAGCACCACCAGTAAAAAGCCTTCTTTATTGCCACGACGAGATAGCTGATCCAGAGCCACAGGCAAAACAAAGCGACCAAAGACACCGATCAAGGCCAACATACCCACAACGATACCGATCTGCTGCCAAAGGGGCTCATCGGATAACTCACTGGTTGTGGATAAAATAGGTACGATAGCCAGTAGAGGAACAATGGCCAGATCCTGCATCAGTAGTACGGCAAAAGAAGCTGAACCGTGTCGACTGGTAATCTCACCACTTTCTTGCAGCATCTGCAGCACCATGGCCGTCGATGACAGCGCAAAGGTCATACCGATTAGCAGAGCTGCTGCCCAGCTAGGCTCGAACAGATAAAAATAAGCCCCAATCACACTGCCTGATAACAGGATCTGCAATAAACCTAAACCAAACACTTCTCGGCGCATGGCCCAAAGTTTAGTGGGCTTCATTTCCAAACCAATCAGAAACAGCAGCAAGACCACACCTAACTCAGTGAAATGACGGACATCCTCCACATTCTCAGTGACATAAGGCCCACCGGAATAGGGCCCTACGGCGATACCCGCCACAAGTAAGCCCAGAATAGATCCCAGGCCAAAATGTTTAAAAACAGCCACCGCCACCGAGGTGGCAATTAAAACCATCAGTGCCGAGGTGATAAAGGTTTCCAGATGCATGCGTTATTCCATGGTCAGGTATTAGATATAGAGCGTTAGCGCTTGGATGCGATTACAGAGCGGATATTATCCACTCTTTTTATAAGATTATTTTCATTAAGTTACAGGGACAGTATTTTACCCAAAAAGTGCTGCCTAAGCCCATATTACGCGTTTGCAATATTTAGCTTGGCTATAATATTCCGACTCTATATTGCAATACCTCTTAAATGACAAAAAGATTAAAAGATAGGTTTATAACCAAAATAAAGAGAAAAACAGGTGATAATCCAATAAAGACGAGATCTAATATAGAAATTTTGATTAATTAAAGAAAAAAAACCTATATAGACTTAGGTAGAATGCTCTGCGCACACAACATAACATTAATAATAGTGCTTAAAGCACATCCTCTAGGGGGAGCATTTTACATGCAAGCATTTGTCGATTTTATGAACGGCATCATCTGGAGCCCAGCATTGATTTATCTCTGCTTGGGTGCAGGTCTGTTTTACTCAGTTATGACACGTTTTGTCCAAGTTAGGCATTTTTCCGAAATGTGGCGTTTGCTGCTTTCCGGAAAGAGTTCTGACAAGGGTATTTCGTCTTTTCAGGCCCTGGCAGTTTCTCTGTCAGGCCGTGTAGGTACCGGTAATATCGCAGGTGTTGCTGCAGCAATCGGTTTTGGTGGTCCTGGCGCTGTGTTCTGGATGTGGGTTGTGGCTTTTTTAGGTGCTGCAACGGCTTATGCCGAATCCACTCTGGCTCAGATCTACAAAGAAGAGCAAGACGGTCAATACCGTGGTGGCCCAGCCTACTACATTGAAAAAGCCATGGGTCAGAAATGGTATGCGGTGATTTTTGCCATTGCGACCATTATGGCTTGTGGTGTGCTTCTGCCTGGCGTACAAGCCAACAGTATTGGTAATGCAGTCGAAGCGGCTTTTGGTTCCGGTGAAATCATTCAAACGGGTTTTGGTGATTTGAGCTCAGCTAAGATCATAACAGGCCTAGTCGTTGTGATGATCCTAGGCTTTATCATTTTTGGTGGCGTAAAGCGTATTGCACGCTTCACTGAAGTGGTTGTGCCATTTATGGCGCTGGGTTACATCATTATCGCTTCAACTATCGTACTGCTGAATATCGATCAACTGCCCGCTATCTTCGGCATGATTCTAGGCGATGCATTCACACCTATGGCTGGTTTAGGTGCCGCTATTGGTTGGGGTGTTAAGCGTGGTGTTTACTCTAACGAAGCCGGTCAGGGTACAGGCCCTCACGCTGCCGCTGCCGCTGAAGTACAGCACCCAGCACAGCAAGGTCTGGTTCAGGCATTCTCTGTTTACATCGATACTCTGTTTGTATGTTCAGCAACCGCCTTTATGATCTTGATCACAGGTGCTTACAACGTACACGGGGCAGGTGAAGCTTTCTTAGTACAGAACGTTGCCTCGGATATTGCCGCTAACGGCCCAGTATTTACCCAAATGGCCATTGAAAGCGTGCTGCCAGGTGTCGGTAAACCTTTTGTCGCGCTAGCACTGTTCTTCTTCTCCTTCACAACCATTCTGGCTTACTACTACATTGCGGAAACCAATGTAGCGTACCTGAAGCGCTCCATTAAACTTCCAGGCGTTATCTTTGCCCTAAAAGTCACCATTATGGCGGCGACTTTCTACGGTGCAATCAAAACGGCTAACCTGGCATGGGCTATGGGTGATGTCGGCGTAGGCATGATGGCTTGGCTGAACATTACCGGTATTCTGATCATCTTCTTTATGTCCAAACCTGCTATTAAGGCACTGAAAGATTATGAAGCACAACAGAAAGCCGGAGTTACCGAATACACCTTTGATCCTGAGAAACTGGGCATTAAAAACGCCGACTTCTGGGTAAAAGATAAGGCAAGCAATAAAGCAAAACAGCAAGAATCAGAGATAGCCTAGTCTATTGATAATGCCAATCCCGATAAACTGAGAATTTATCGGGAATGGTATTAGGCAATCAACTAAGACTTAACGTCTTAGAGATACTCGCGAAGAGCCTCCTGTGGAGGCTTTTTTATACCTATACAGAAATATTCTATCCTCATCAAAAATCTGGCCACCTTCTTGGTTACAGCAACCTCATCGCTCCTTACTTATATCCCTTATAAAAGACGACACATAGCTCCGCATTACTTATATGCAACTTAATCTAACCTATTGAACACATTAAATTCATCCCTAGATCAAAAACTTTCAGCTATTTTTATTAGACCAAAGCCTTAACTTATGGCTTATGCTGCCGATATCAGCCAACGACAGGGAAATTAAATGACCATTTAATAAAAATGGATTTAGGTTACAATAAAACAACAAATGGCAATAAAAAAACAATAAAAACGAACAAAAAAACAGAGCAAAAAACCCCAACACCGATGGATAAAGGTGGATCGATGAAAATTAAAAATAGAATTGCCTTGGCGACTGGCGCGTGCCTCGTTTTCTCTTCCGTGATTCTTCTAAGTGCAATCGCTTGGAAAAATAAAAGCGTGGAAACCCAAACTGCCGCTTTGGTTAGTGAAGAACTGACAGAAAAGGCCCGTAATCAGTTATCGGCTTTAGCTGAGGCTCAAGCAGGTAAAACAGCAACAGAGCTTAATAAAGCCATGTATGTAGCCAAAGCCATGGCCGATACCATGAGTAGCTTTATCAGTCAAAACGGCCGTGAAACTCAGCGCCAACCTTTTTATGAATATACCAAAACAGTTATTGAGCAAAATACCAATGTTATGGGCACCTATATCGCTTGGTTACAAAATGCGGTTGATGGCAGAGACCAAGAGTTTATCGGCAGTAAACATACTTATGATAACGGTCAATTTGCTCCCTATTGGTTCCGTAAAGGAGACGGTAGTTTAGGTTTCCGTCCTCTAAACTTAAAAACGGTGTACGAAAATATTGAGAAGGGCAGTACCGATTCCGCCTGGTATACCTGTCCGGTGGATACGGCCAAAACCTGTCTAGCCGAACCTTACTCCTGGGAAGCTGGTGGCCGAACCATCGTGGGTACTTCGATCACCATGCCTCTTCTGGTAGACGGTCAAGTGAAAGGTATGACAGGTATTGATATGGAGCTAAGCTTCTTAAGTAAGCTGGCGAAAGAAGCCGATCAATCTCTGTATTCCGGCAAAGGACAAGTATTACTGATCAGTAATACCGGTTTAGTGGCCGCCGATTCTGATAACAAACAAACTTTAGCAAAAGCGTATCAGGGGCCACAAAAAGATAAAATGTTACAACTAGTGTCCAGCGGACAAGCCGGTATCATACAAGCAGACGGTCACATTTGGGCTATTCAGCCAATCAGTTTGGCCGGTGTAAACACACCCTGGGCCGCAGTCATTAATCTAGATGAAAGCGTGGTACTTGCCGGAGCAATTAAGACTCGACAGTCCATGGCGAAACAATTTAATGAAAGCTTAATCACTTCTATTATCATCGGTTTGATTATCGCAGGCTTAGGCATTGTTTTACTAACCATTATTGCCAACCGTATTGCGACTCCTATTCGACGTGCGGCAGAAATGATTCATCAGTTAGCCTCTCAGGATGGCGACCTAACTCAGCGACTGAAACTACAAAGGGATGATGAAGTCGGTGATCTGGCCCGAGGGATTGATGCCTTTATCGAGAAAACCCATGGCATCGTAAAAGATATTGCGTCAGAAATGGGCAATGTTGAACGTTCCGCTTGTCGTGCTACTGAGATCTCTAATAACAGTACTCACGGTATTGAGAAGCAACGTGCTGAAGTGGATCAAATCGCTACCGCAATTAATGAAATGGCCGCTTCTTCTGGAGAAGTGGCACAAATTGCAACCACAACAGCTAATGCTTCCAGTGAGGCAAAAAGCTCTGTGGATAGAAGTTCAATCAACGTTGATGAAAGTACCCGTTCTATCCGTGAACTGTCCGAGCAGGTCAGTGGTACGTCTGATCTAATGAACCAACTGGCTCAAGATAGTGACAATATCAGTCAGATTGTTGAATCGATTCAGGGTATATCTGAGCAAACTAACTTATTAGCCTTAAACGCTGCCATTGAAGCCGCTCGTGCCGGAGAATCCGGTCGAGGTTTTGCCGTGGTTGCCGATGAAGTACGTAACCTAGCCTCAAAAACTCAGCAATCCACGGAAGAGATTCAAGCCCTTATCAATAAGCTGCAAGAGCGGGCTAAAAAAGCCGTGCAAGCGATGCAAAAGGGTAATGAACAATCAGGTACTTGCTTGGAATTGGCGGAAGAGGCCTCACAACACCTTCAGCATGTGGTCAGCTCTATTGCCGAGATTGATAATATGGCCACTCAAATGGCGAGCGTCGTTGAGGAACAAAGAGCTGTGACAGAGGATATTACGCGTAATATCGTCAATATCAGTGATGAGACCAGTCAGGTTGCCGATGGTGCTGTTGAAGCGAATCAGGAAAGCCAATCCCTATTAAATCTGGTGAAAAAGTTGGAGACTCAATTGGGTCGTTTCCGTTACTAAGACTCAACAAGCAGCATCAAGTACCCAATAAGCATCAATAAACAATCTCCTCGCCCCGCTTTAAAATCCACAGAGTGATAACCGAAGTCAATGTGAACAACATTGACTTCGGTAAACAAAAGTATATTAAAAAAACATGTTTTAGGAGATCATTTAGTATATCCTTGTTTCGATTTTGCTCATTAGAGTATTTATCCCCCTGGAAATAAGGATTATTCCCATGGTTCAAGCCCCCCTAGCGAACACTCAAGAAATTCTGCTTGACGATAATGACCTGATTGTCAGTAAAACCTGTACCAAAGGCCGGATCACCTACGCCAACCGAAAGTTTATGGCTATTTCTGGTTTTTCAGAACAACAACTGCTGGAGCAACCCCACAACATTATCCGCCATCCAGATATGCCCAAGGCCGTTTATCGCCTAATGTGGCAAGCTCTGAAACAAGGCAATGAATTTTTTGGTTTTGTTAAAAATCTCTGCTCTGATGGCCGTTTTTATTGGGTATTTGCCAATGTAACACCGGATATTGATGATTCTGGGCAAATTCGGGGTTATTACTCCGTACGTAGAAAAGCATCCACCGCATCTATAGCCATTATCAGTTCGCTTTATCAACAGATGAACAGCATTGAGCGAGCAGGGACTGGCTCTATCGCCATTGAACGATCCGTTGATTATCTAATTCGCTGGCTCGATAACTCAAAATTGGATTACTGCCCAGCCATGATTCAACTCTACCGTAATGGTTTTCTGCCTGAGTCGTCCCTATGCATAGAAAAATAATTAACGAAGTTAGTAATGGGATTCCCTTTCTACGCACTCAGTTTGTTTGGGGCTCCAGCATTTGCTACCTGATCATTGCGGCAACATTTGCCTACTCAACCTGGCAATACGGCTTAGATCTTTGGCATGTGGCTGGCGGCTTGATTGTCGTGTGCCTACTAAGCCTACAAATATTTCAATCCCTGCGTATGGTGGAAACCCTTAAGCGTATTGAGTGGACACTACAGTTAAGCTCTGGTGGAGAACTGCACCACAGGGTACACAATACTAAAGGCTTGGGTGAACTGGGGCAGGTCGCTTGGGCACTGAATGATCTGCTAGATCGGGTGGAAAGCTATTTTAAAGAAGTGGATACTTGTTTTAACCATGTAGCAAAGGGAAATTTTGATCGACCACCGCTGGGCATTGGTTTACCGGGCCGTATGGGGGACTCACTCAACTCTATTGATCGTTCCATTCAGGCCATGAAAGAAAATGAAAAGCTGATCAACCGTAACAACCTTGCCTCCCAACTGCATAAGCTCAATACCGAAAACTTAATTAAAAACCTTAAACAAACCCAACAAGATCTGACCCGTATTGATAATGTCTCTCGCAAGGTGGGGGAACAAGCGCAATCTAACGCTCAGGGAGCCCAACAAAGCTTAACGTCTGTGGAGCAAATTCGCACCGCTATTGAGGATATATCAGGTACGGTTACTGAGGTGTCCAATGTAGTTAATGCCCTAAGCCGGGATAGCGATCAAGTCGCCCAGTCCTTAATGACCATTAAGGACATTGCGGATCAAACCAATCTATTAGCCCTGAATGCCTCTATTGAAGCCGCACGTGCCGGTGAAAGTGGCCGAGGTTTTGCCGTAGTCGCCGATGAAGTCAAAGCACTGTCACACCGAACCAAAGAAGCCGCAGAATCCGTGGACAATGTGCTCTCAGACTTTAGCCGTCGAGTGCAGGAGGTCAGTAAAATATCCGCTCACTCTCGTGATGTGACTCATGATATGGAAAATATGGTCTCTACCTTTGAAGGTCAATTTAACCGATTAGCCCAATCATCGGAGCAATCCTCTACTCAGGTTAATGGTGTTTGTACCGTGGTGTATAACTCGCTGGTCAAACTGGATCATGTCATCTTTAAACAAAACGGTTACGTTGCCCTGGGCGCACAAGATAAAGGCTTGGAATATGATGCGGTGCAAGTCGATCATACTCGCTGCCGGTTAGGAAAATGGTATTACGAAGGCTTAGGCAAGGAAGACTTTAAAGATACTGATGCCTACCAGGCTTTAGAGGAACCTCACTCCATCGTGCACGCAGCAGTACAAAGGGCCTTAGAGTTAGTCGAAAGTAATTGGCAGGACAACAAAGAAGTTCGGGATAAAATCGTGCAAGAAATGGCTCAAGCCGAAAATGCCAGTGAAGAGGTGATGTACTGGATTGATAAGATGACGGAAGATCGCATGCAGTGCTTACACCTGCATTAAACAAAGCTTTCGGGCCTTACGGCCCGAAAACTACTGAACTATCAGATAACGATGAAGATAAAATACTGTCTACTGATAAACATCAAGCAACGGCTTCACTGCTTTCTGCACGATTAAAAAGCACTTCACTGCCATCAGGACAAATGCATTTGGCCCGACCTGTCTGTTTCGCGGTGT
This sequence comes from Oceanospirillum sp., assembly GCA_047518265.1. Lineage (GTDB taxonomy): Bacteria > Pseudomonadota > Gammaproteobacteria > Pseudomonadales > Halomonadaceae > Oceanospirillum. The sequence goes on along the minus strand of JAKZRG010000005.1, from coordinate 18,938 downwards.
ATAAACGTTGATCCGCACACTCCACTAAAGCCTTCCATGAAGAAGTATCATCTTCCACCAACTCCGCCAAACCAATACTGGCTGTGACGGGTCTACCGTCAGGTAAAAAGGCTAAACCACGCTCCATAATCCGTTTGACAACCAGTTTGGCAGCCTCGGCATCCGTGTGAGGCAATAAGATAAGAAACTCTTCACCTCCCCAACGAATCGCTGCATCACCACGACGTATACAGTTGCCTAAAGTCTTTGCTGCCTGACGTAGCACTTCATCACCGGCATCATGTCCCAAGGTATCATTAATATTTTTGAATTTATCCAAGTCGATAAATAAAACGGAGAAGTTAGAGTGCTGTAACCCCGTAGCACGAAATAGAGACTCCATAATGTCCATGCCTGCTCGACGGGTCAGTAATTTGGTCAAACCGTCATAACTGGCTTTTACCGTTTGCGAGATCAGATAACGCACCTGCTGCAGAGAAGAGAACATGGAGACGCCCAGAATGATCACCAGTAGCCACATCTGCACCAGCAATATAGTGATATCCGTACCATCTGCCCGGTACAAACCAATACTGGAAAGTCCAACCAGCACCAGAGATAACAGAGAAAATTCTTTTAGTGTTAATGGAAACAAGGCTAAAGAGGCGATAACCACATAGGGTAATAAGCCATACAAATGGATCAAAATATCCGCAATACCCGTCAATTCAAACTTATCGATCAGAGGGGTACTGAACTGATAAAACAACGTGGGCACCATCAGCATAATAATCAGGCTAGTTAATGCCCGTTTCATACCGATTTTCACCTTCTTTGTAACGTATGCCAGCGCAAAAAAAGCTGCGCCTGAGATCAAGCGCATAATTAAAAATTGTACTGAGACCTCACTGGGTAGAAAGATTAAATCCAGTACACCCCAAACCGGTACCAAGACAGCAAATAACAAGGCAAAGGGATAGATACGACTGGCAATCAATTCCGCCCTATGTTGGCGAATAATGTCCTGATGCTCTCGGGCGCTGATCAGGTCGGCAAACTGTTCTTTCGAGTTCACACCGAATAGCTGATAAATGGATAACATGACGCTCCCCGTCAATTTTTATTGTGGCCATCATCACTAATCGTGGGGGAAATGAGTGTGTCAGGCACTTTTTATTATGGATTATCGTACTTAAATAAAAACAGCCCACCAATGTAAACAGTATCTAATGATGAACAAAGGGTGCTGACCGCCTAGATCACTCTTTTTTGCGCTATATCAAGGTTTAGAGCACCCAAACCATAAATCTATATACCTTGATGTCGCAATGAATAGAAGTTTATGTCGCGACCTATAACGGCCTTTATTTCTCGATCATGATAGGCCAGAGCATTCAGAGCTAAAGCTCTAGGGCGGTTTGGAATTTTTCTCGACGCAATGAGATCAAAGACCGGAACTTTCTCAGGTTAGGATCACTGGCCAGCTCTCGACGGGCAAAGGCTTCATAAGCTTGCATATCGGGTACCAACACCATTAATAAAAAATCCACCTCACCGGTCACCTGATAACATTGGGACACTTCTGGTGCTTTTGATATTTTTCGTTTAAAAGCGTCATAGATATCCAGCTGATCTCGATCCATCTCCACTTCCACAATGACATTGATCATGTGTCCCACAACTTCTGGGTTAATAATGGAAACATCAGCAATAATGACTCCGCTTTCTCTTAGCTTGCGTACCCGTTTCAAACAGGCTGGCGCTGATAGTCCCACTTGCTCAGCCAAGTCCTGATTGCTGATCTTATTATCTCGCTGAAGCTGGTTCAGAATTTTCTTATCGATATTGTCTAATAACATGATTAATTATATTTCGTTTCAATGACCTTTATATTTTATAAATTTCTTAAATCAAAAAAATAAGAAATTAATTGAATAAAATAACACATAAAAAGAAATCCTGATCATCTACCCTGAATTAGACTTCTCTACTTGCTTGAGACTGCTGTCACCATGGATTTTATTATGTCTAACTCTAGTTCACCGGGATTCCCTCAACATCCGTTTTTCAGACTGACACTTCCTTCTTTAATGCAGGAAATTTGGTCCGTCTGCTTTACCCTATTTAAAATCATGATACCTGTGATTGTTGTGGTTAAAGTGTTGGAAGAGTTAGGTGCTATTCCTATTATCAGTCAGCTATTAGAACCCATGATGACATTGGTCGGCTTACCCGAATCCATGGGACTTGTGTGGACAACAACATTACTGACCAATATTTATGCCGGTATGTTGCTATTCTTCCAATTAGCTCCTGAAGCGAATATGACCGTTGCCCAAGTGACGGTTTTAGGCGGTATGTTACTGATTGCTCACGGATTACCCGTAGAGGTTCGTATCGTACAGCAAGCCGGTGTACGTCTAGTTGCTGCCTTTTTGATCCGTTTTTTAGGTGCCCTTTTATATGGCGCCCTACTATTTCATATCTATGAAACGGCAGGCTGGTTACAAGAACCTACTGAGTTAGTATGGACTCCAGAAATTCACAACCCAACCCTGTATGAGTGGGGTTGGCAGCAGTTAGAAAGCTTCGCCATGATCATTGTGGTGGTTTCCGCACTATTAAGCTTATTGCGCTTTCTACGTTGGATTCACGTGGAACGTCTAATGATCTGGCTTTTACAGCCCGTTTTAAAACTGCTTGGTATTAGCCCAAAAGCCACCAGTTTAACCATAGTCGGCATTACTTTAGGTTTAGCTTTTGGCGGCGGATTATTGATAAAAGAAGCCAAAGCAGGGCATCTGGATAAAAAAGATATCTTCTCTGCCATGCTGCTGCTGGGCCTATGTCATAGCATTATTGAAGACACCTTATTAGTACTGTTAATGGGGGCAGATATCTCAGGTGTCTTATGGTTTCGCCTAGTATTTTCTTTAGTCGTAGTGGCTATTCTGACCCGTTTATTCAATCGATGCAGCGATGCATTCTGGCAGCGCTATCTAACCCATCCAAGCCTTGATAATCCAACCGTACAGAAACAGGAGGGTCAGCATGTCTGAACAAACGACCGTGAATCATGATGCACAGGCCACAATAAAAACAGGGATTCTCTATGCCTTAGGGGCTTATGTACTTTGGGGCATCATACCCGTTTACTTTAAACAGCTTGGCAGCGTATCCCCTATGGAGGTTTTAACTCATAGGGTGATCTGGTCTGTATTGGTGTTGTTTTTACTCCTGATGTTTACAGGCGGCCTGAGTCGTTTAAAAACAATTCTGCAGCAACCCAAGGTACTGGCGGCTTTGTTTGTCACCGCCGCTATTATCTCCTTGAACTGGTTAATCTTTATTTGGGCCGTGAGCGAAAATAGAATTTTAGAGACCAGCTTAGGCTACTTTATTAATCCCTTAGTTAGCATTTTTATGGGGATGATCTTTCTTTCTGAGCGCTTACGACCCGCTCAGTGGTTAGCGATTAGCCTAGCGGGGGCAGGTGTAGCCTATCAATTAATCCTCCATGGCAGCTTGCCTTGGGTTGCCTTGGTTCTGGCCTTTAGCTTTGGTTTTTATGGCTTACTACGTAAACAGATTCCCGTAGATGCGATCTCTGGTTTATTTATTGAGACCCTAATGATGTTACCTGCGGCATTGGTTTATCTACTCTGGTTAGCCCAATCCGGCACTCTCATCTTTGCCCATCAGAGCCTTCAAATTGATCTATTACTGATGGCAGCAGGCTTAATCACGAGTATACCTTTACTCTTTTTTGCCGGTGCAGCCAGACGACTCAGCCTGACACTAATCGGTTTTATACAATACATAGCCCCTAGTATTACCTTTATCTTGGCGGTATTTGTATACGGTGAGAGCCTTGATAACGGTAAATTAACCACCTTTACTTTGATCTGGTTGGCCTTGATTGTCTTTAGCCTGGAAGGATTTTGGTCACAAAAAAGAAGAGCTGAGTGCTCGGCCTAAAGCACAGGTTAAAATTGAATAAATAACTCTCTATAAGTGTTCTATCCTTATCGGTATTTATCCGATGAGGAGAGAAATAAGGTATCGAAAAACTGTGTTCTGGTGCTTAAGCTTTCTAACCTCTAGCGATATTGCCGTACACAGTTACGACCTTCCTCCTTAGCTTGATACAGTGCATTATCAGCACAATGCAAAGCCTGTTCAGAGTCATCACCTTTATCCGTTAAATAGGTACCAATACTGACCGTTAACGGAAGAGGCTGTCCTTTTTGAAGTACATAGTCCGGTTTAAAATCTTCTACCGTCTTACAAATCAGATAGCTCACTTGCTCCAGTTTCTCTTGATTGCAATCCGGTAGACAGGCCAAAAATTCATCGCCTCCCCAACGGGCAGAAAACCCTTTATCTGCCACTTGTTGTGTAATGATTTCAGCCACAGCAACCAAGGCCTTATCGCCACAAACATGACCGTACTGATCGTTAATTTCTTTAAAAAAATCAAGATCAATCCAGATAAGACCTGCCTTGCTACTCTCATTTGCTAGAGCACATTGCAATCTCTCTGTCATACCCCATCGATTATATAAGTGAGTCAGGGCATCTGTGCGAGATAAGCGTTCTAGAGCCTCGGTACGCTGTTTGACCTTCTCTTCTAACTCAATACGGGATTTATAGACCGTATCAGCCATTTCAGTAAAATGATCAATTAAAGACCCTATCTCTCCTTTTCCATCCAATTCAACAGAAAGTGGCTGCCCTTTCTGCACCTGGTTAATCGCAGTATTAAGCTTTTGTACTGGACGAAAAACCAAACGGCGTAAGAGCAAATTGAATAAGATAACAAGCGCAATAATCGATAAGGCATAGATAACAAATATACCGGTAAAGCGACTGAGAGGTAATAACTTAGCAACATCAATCAGGGTAATTTCATACCAGTCTAGCTCAGGGATGTAAGCCACGGCCATAAGCTGTCGATGGCCATTGCTAGAGACAAAATCGCTGATCACCTTATCTTTTTTCTCTCTCGCCTCTTCCATTATCTGACGTAACCGATCACGATCATTATCCTCATCAAGGTATTGATACACTAACTCTCGTTGCGGCTCATCCTTGCTAAGACTGGCATAGCTAATGACTTTAGGGTCATGATGCAATTGAATACTGGCGGTATGATCCACAAAGAAGTTGGTAACACCATCATCCGTATTATTAACGATTTGATCTAAAAAATGATTGAGATTTAACCCTGTACCCACTACACCGAGAACATCGTTCCCATCTTTTAGCAAAACATCGATCCAAAGCTTAGTAACACCCAATTCACTATCGGGGTTTATATTAATGTGCAGCTCTCGTTTCTGTTCCATAAGGCTATAGAACCAAGCGTCCTTCTGCTCATCCTGATTTAACTGATAACGCAGTTGTTGTCCCTGATAACTGTTATTTGCATCATTATGGAAATATTCACCAGTTGCACGCAGTGCAACAAAGTAATTCATTTCACTAAAATTAAAACGGAAATTCTCCATTTCAAGTAAGGCGTTTGATCGAAGCTTAGGATCATTGGGATTACGGGCAAATTCACGTAGATGACTGGACTTAGCAAACTGAAGGGATAAAGCGACTTCTCGCATAATCGGCTGTAACGTGCGTTCCCGATCATACAGTACTTGTTTTTCTGCATACCGTACGGACCATTCTTCGATAATCTGCTCCGCAAGGGTTTTTACCGCAGACCACACTGCTATCGAAGAAATTATCAATAATAGAGCTGAAAAGATAAAAAAACGTAGATTTAAACTCATAATTTCAGGGCTTCAGCTTCTTATAGTATTTATTAAGCACTTTCACTTTTAACAATAATAAGTAAAGACGATAGCGCTAAGACCGTAAAGAAAATACTGAGAAGAGCCACAAGCGTGTAGGATAAAAGGGAAGATCATAAGCCTCTATCAGAGATACTCTTCAGGTGTGATATTACGGCGCTTTTTTACCCGGCGTTGACTCATTTAAAGCCAGCTCAAGCTTATCCTGATATTTTCTAAAAGCGCGCTGGTACTCCTCACAAGCTCTTTCGTAATCATTTTCACACGCTTTTTGGTACCACCTTAATGATGCGGCATAGTTAGGTTTACGCTTAGGATAACCTTCATATAAGACGGCTAAATTATATTGGGCAACATTAACCCCCTTATCGGCCACTCGTTGCAGCAAATGTGATGCAGCCAATAAGTCTTCTTTAACCCCTAAACCATAATAGTACATATAAGCCAAAGATAGCTCAGCCTTAGTATGCCCCTGTTTCGAAGCGGCTTTGTACCATTGAATAGCCTTAGCATAGTTTTGCTGTCCATCAGGCCCATCCTCATAAATGCGCGCCAATTCATACTGAGCACCAGGATGACGTCGTTTGGCAGCTTTATATAACCATGTCCGAGATTTAGTTAGGTTTGTACCTGTGCCTTGACCGCTTTTATACATCATACCCAGTTTATATTGAGCAAAGGTAAAGTCTTCTTCGGCGGCCTGTTTAATCCACTTAAAAGCCTTAGCCTGAAATTGACTGGCATTTTTAGCCTTTAGGTAAGTCATCCCATAAAGGTACATCGCTTCCGGGCTGCCTTGCTTAGCGGCCTTTTCAAACCAAGAAAAGGCTTCTTCCGTATCCGCCTCATCTCCTTTACCCTCTTGATACATTTTCCCCAACATAATCTGCGCTTCCAGATGCCCTTTTTCGGCTTCGACTAGAAACTGGTTCAATGCATGGGTATAAAGTGCTTGCTTATAAAAATCCATTCCCTTATTAAAAGAAGCGGACGCAGGCAGAGATAGACACAAAGAAAATATAAGAGCAAACAATGTAATAAGCTGGGTAACACGAGACTTCAGGCGGAACATCAGACCTCCAGAAGAAGGTAGTTAGATAAAGGACGTGAATATTAACAAAAACTTACATTACTCGCTATGAATAATAGTGCTAAACCTAAGGTTATTTAGTCTAATCTAAAATAAGAAAAGGGGCATTTAAAAGATAATGATCTAATTTAAGTATCTAAAAGATGAGACTCTATATCTTTAACACTTTCCATCACTGCATAAGTGCTTGTTTGCAATACATAAGGTAGGGCGGAAATCTCTTCTCCTAATACTTTTCGGTAAGCTTCCATGCCAGAGGTGCGTACTTTTAGCAGATAGTCAAAACCCGCGGCAATCATATGACACTGTTCCACTTCTGGAATCTGTCTAACCGCATCATTAAAGGCATCGAGGGCTTTTGTCTTGGTATCACTCAGCTTCACCTGAACAAAGGCCACATGGCTAGCCCCTAAACGTGTCTGATTCACTAATGCCACATACCCCAAAATATAACCCTGCTCTTCCAGCTTCTTCATGCGTAACTGGCAGGGTGTTTTAGATAGACCTACTCTTGAAGCAAGATCCGTTACCGTTAAACGGGCATTTTTTTGCAGCTCACGCAAAATAGCATGATCAATACGATCCAACTCGTCATTTTTACTCATAAATCAGCCTGTTAGCTCCATTAATAATCACATTTTAGATCAAAGAAAAGAGAGCGACCGCTCACACACAAAATAAAATAGACAAAAAGGCTAATACTCAATCAATTTTATATATATATCCCTGTTTTTACCTATAAAAAATAGCACTTATCATTACAAATTAAAAATAAATAGAGAAAAAGTCTACCTCTTGGAAAGTAAAATGTTTGATCTCTGATATTAATTTAATCATCACTTCAACTGAGGGTGTCGATATGACTCGGGTAACTAATACGATAAAAAATACCGAAGTGAAAACGACCAGTGATATCCGCACTGTGATTCGCGCTCACTATCTGGCCGACGAAAGCCAAACTGTTAATGCATTGGTTGCCCAAGCCAACTTGTCCGACGCCACCCGACAGAATATATCTGCAGAAGCCGCCGAGTTAATTCGCTGTGTGCGTACTTCTGCCAACCCCTCTATGATGGAAAACTTTCTGGCTGAATACGGCCTGACCACAAAAGAGGGTATCGCTTTAATGTGTCTGGCCGAAGCCTTGCTTCGTGTGCCCGATGCAGAAACAATCGACGAACTGATTGAAGACAAGATCGCACCGGGTAAATGGCAGGAACACTTGGGCCGATCCGAATCCGCTCTGATCAATACCTCCACCTGGGGCTTGATGGTTACAGGCAAACTGATCGCCCCTAGCGAAGAAAAAGGCCTGACAAACACTCTACGAGGCATGATCAAGCGCTTAGGAGAGCCTCTGGTTCGTACCGCCGTTAAACAAGCCATGAAAGAACTGGGTCGCCAGTTTGTACTGGGCCGCACCATAGAAGAAGCCACCAAACGTGCCAAAAAAGAACAGGCACGCGGCTACAGCTATTCCTACGATATGCTAGGCGAAGCCGCTCGCACCGATCAGGATGCGCTGGGTTATCACCAAGCTTATGCTGATGCCATTACCAAGCTGACATCCGCCTGTGTACACGATGATATCCGTCAAAACCCCGGTATCTCCGTTAAATTATCTGCTCTGCACGCCCGTTATGAATTTGGCAAACGTGAGCGCGTATTAGAAGAGTTGGTAGAGCGTACCTATCAATTGGCATTAATGGCAAAAGAAGCCAACATGGGCTTTAACATTGATGCGGAAGAAGCGGATCGCTTGGATCTGTCTTTAGATGTGATTGAAGCAGTCTTGTCCCGTCCCGAGCTCTCCGGCTGGAACGGCTTTGGCGTGGTGGTCCAGGCCTTTGGCCACCGCGCTCCTTTTGTGCTGGATTGGCTCTACAGTCTGTCGGTACAACTGGATCGTAAGATTATGGTTCGTCTGGTTAAAGGGGCTTATTGGGATGCCGAGATTAAACGCGCCCAAGTGATGGGCTTAGATGGCTTCCCGGTCTTTACTCGTAAGGTGAATACCGATGTCTCTTATGTCACCTGTGCCACGAAACTGCTACAGATGACGGATCGGATTTATCCACAGTTTGCCACTCATAATGCTCATTCTGTCGCAGCGATTATGAATCTAGCAGATGATCTAGAGTGCTTTGAATTCCAGCGCCTGCACGGTATGGGAGAATCTCTACACGATGTGGTCGTACAAGAAAACAAGGTACGCTGTCGTATCTATGCGCCAGTAGGGGCTCATCAGGATCTATTGGCTTACCTAGTCCGTCGCCTGTTAGAAAACGGTGCCAACTCCTCCTTTGTCAATCAGATTGTCGATACCAGCATCGCCCCTGAGCAGATCGCCACCGATCCGTTTGATACGGTGATGGCATTGAAACAAGTGGCTAACCCGAGTATTCCTCAAGCAGCTGATATCTATGGTGCAAAACGCCGTAACGCCATAGGTTGGGATATTACCGACCCTGTTGAAGTCGCACGCCTAGACAAACAAAGAGACGCCTTTGTCCAACATCAATGGCAAGCAAAACCTCTGATCGCAGCACCTCTTGAAAATACAACAGAGGATGATTCCAGTCGATACAAACAAGTTATCAACCCGGCAAATCATCAGGATACGGTGGGTAAAGTACTAGAAGCGACACCACAGGATATTGAAAATGCCATTGCTGCTGCCAAAGCCGGACAACCCGCTTGGGCCGCTTTGCCAGTAATCGACCGAGGCAACCGAATTCGACAATTTGCCGACCTGATGGAAGCCAATGCAGGAGAGTTGTTTGCTCTGGCCACACGGGAAGCCGGTAAAACATTGCTGGACGGTATTGCCGAGATTCGTGAAGCCGTAGATTTTGCCCTGTATTATCCCAATGAGGCAGAGCTGCACGATAAAGACGGTCATGCCCGTGGTGTTATCACCTGTATATCGCCGTGGAATTTCCCCCTAGCCATTTTTTCCGGTCAAATCTGTGCAGCCCTAGCGGCAGGTAATAGTGTACTGGCAAAACCTGCGGAACAAACCACACTGATGGCTGCGCGTACTGTAGAGCTTATGTATGAAGCCGGTATTCCAAGAGACGCCATCCAACTTTTACCCGGTACAGGAGCTATCGTAGGTGCCGCGTTAACATCGGATAGCCGTATCAATGGTGTCTGTTTCACTGGTTCAACGCCCACTGCCATGCATATTAACCGCGCCATGGCGGAAAATATGACAGCAGATGCGCCTTTGATCGCTGAAACCGGCGGCATGAATGCCATGATTGTTGACTCTACCGCGTTACCAGAACAGGTCATTCGTGATGTGGTCGCATCTTCTTTCCAAAGTGCCGGTCAGCGTTGCTCTGCTTTACGGGTCTTGTATCTACAAAAAGATATCGCCGAGCACACTCTGGAAATGCTCTACGGCGCCATGGAAGAGATGACAGTCGGTAACCCCTGGTTACTCAGCACGGATATTGGCCCGGTAATCGATGATCTGGCTCGTAGTAAAATCATGGCCCATATCAAAACCTTTAGCGATAAAGGTCGCTGCCTAAAAACATTTGATACTCCGTCGAATGGCACCTTTGTGCCACCCACAGTCATCAAACTGGACAGCATCAGCGAACTGGAAGAAGAGATCTTTGGCCCAGTCCTGCATATTTGCACCTTTGCAGCCGGTGAAATTGACAAGGTCATTAACGAGATTAACGGACGCGGTTATGGTCTAACCTTTGGCCTACATACGCGTATGGATTCCCGTATCGACTATGTTACCAGTCGCGTTAAAGTGGGTAATACCTATGTTAACCGTAACCAGATTGGTGCCATTGTCGGTTCTCAGCCCTTTGGTGGTGAAGGTTTATCCGGCACAGGCCCGAAAGCCGGTGGCCCTCTGTATCTTCGCCGCTTTAAACAGATCGACCAGGTTGCACCGATTGCCGCTATAGATGGCAAAAGTATCAGCTTGAATGAGTTACAAAACGCAGTTAACAACGCAGAACAATTATCCAGCCCGCAGAAATCATCGGTTCTGTCGCAATTGGCTCAACTGATGCCTGATTTTAGTAGCAATTTGGATAACCCAAGTCTACTGGATACCCGAGAGATGCCAGGGCCTACCGGTGAACTGAACCGCTTAAGCTGCCATGGCCGGGGGTTAATTCTTTGCCTAGGGCCAGACCAAGCTTCCGCCTGTCGCCAAATAGCCATCGCTCTAGCACAAGGCAACAAGGTGGTTGCGGTAGCGCCGGGTATTAAAGCGGTTGTGGATAAATTAGCTCAGGCAGGTTTACCTATTACAGGCTTGGATGGCGTTATTGCAGCAGATTTGCTGGTACAGATAGAAGGTATTGAAGCCGTATCCAGTATCGCTGAAGAAGCGGTCTTAAAAGGCTATCGCCAAGCGTTGGTTCAACGTACTGGTGCTTTGTTGCCCCTACTAACGGAAGTCAATCTACCGGAACGTTTTGTCCACGAACGTCATCTATGTGTGGATACAACTGCCGCCGGTGGTAATGCCAGCTTGATCGCCTCAACCAACTAGTATTTTCTTCCAATACAAAAAAATCGCAGCCTGTTATCAGGCTGCGATTTTTATTATTTTTAAATAAGCCTCTATCCATCGAAGCCTGATACGAATCAGAATACTTCTAAGACCCTCTACGAGGTTCGAAGCGACTAACCGAAACCTTTCTACGTTGTAAGCTCTGTTGCATCTTCTGCATATTGCAGGAAATACGTTGCCCCTTAATCTTAAAGTGCTGCTGGAATTCCTTCATTAGCGATTCCATTGCTAATGAGCGACTGAAATCAGCCTGCTGTACCATCGAAACTTTGTCCGTCACTTTTATGCTCCTTCCATTAGACCCATATTTCATATGGACTTAAAAGAAAAAAGCACGATATATGCCAGCTTGTAACGGCAAAAACGATCCGCTACCTAATATAAAAACATCTATTCAGTCTTATCCAAGACGACCTCTGATTTTCTATCCAAGCGCTGTTGGAGCTCATGAATATTTTTTGCCAGCACTTCTCGACGCGACTCTATCTTGGATTGTATTTCAACCATAGTCGCTTCCAACTCATCGCAATGAGCCATAGCCGTACGTAAGCGATTAATATAAATCTGAGAGGTCATAAACCACCCTCCATGCTAAATACTAGCCCAGCCATTTGATGATTGATCACACAATCATAGACATCGAGCCAAAACGGCCAAATCATTTAATATTCTGCCTTCCTCTTATAAGTTAGTTGCTAAATACTTGTTTTACATCCCTAAATTAGCACTACCTAACCAATTTAAAACCCTCTATTGATCTAAATCAAACCGACAAAGAATATCGCCTACTAGGTTATTTCTTGGCATAAAAAACAAAGCCCAATACACTAAGCCAAGACTGAAAAATGATTTAAAATTGTTGTAGGGGCCATCTCGGTTTCCAACAAGCTCCAAAGACAAAACAGGAAAACAGATGGTTAAACTAAGAGATTTGCAATATCTGGATGCTATTGACCAATACAAGCATTTTGGTAAAGCCGCTGAAGCCTGTTTTGTCAGCCAACCCACCCTAAGTGGCCAGATAATGAAGCTGGAAGAGCAGCTCTCCCTACAACTGGTAGAGCGCCATCGACGTAATGTCATGCTCACACCAGCCGGAGAGCAGTTGGTGAAAGAAGCACGGAAAGTACTGAATGCTGCACGGGAGTTTGAAGATACCGCCAAAAACCTGCTCGATCCTCTGGCCGGTGACCTACATATGGGTATGATCCCCACGCTAGCCCCCTATCTTTTGCCTCATATCATGTCCCCTTTGCATCAACAGCTACCTAACATCCGCTTTTATCTGCATGAAAAACAGACCAAGGTACTCTTACAGGAATTAAATGAAGGCAAGCTGGATATATTAGTGCTGCCTTGGTTGGAGGATATGCAGGGTGTCGAAAGATATGATCTATTTGCCGAGCCACTAGACCTTGCCGTGCCCAAGAATCATCCTCTAACACAACAAGACAGTATTGAGTTGAGCGACCTGAATAACCAACAGATTCTAACTCTAGAAGATGGCCATTGTTTACGGGATCAAGCCATGGGCTACTGCTTTAGCGCAGGAGCCAGAGAAGACCACAGCTTCCAAGCCACCAGCTTGGAAACACTGCGTTATATGGTCGCCAGCGGCATGGGCATGACCATGATTCCGAGACTCGCCACCCAAACGAATACCCGTGATTCCTCTCTGGCTTATTTGCGTTTTCAGGCACCAGAGCCTACAAGACAGATTTCATTATTGATCAGACCAAACTATTCTAGGATGGCCTGTGTTAGAGAAGTGGTGACTTGTATACGGAAAACAATCAACAGCTCAGCAGAGGACTTTAATAAAAACTAGAGCCAAAACTGGCTCTAGTTTCTTTATACTATTACTTAATATAATCTTATTCCGTCAAAATAGCAGAACCCTATGAGAGAAAGCCCTAAAACTCCTGATATAAATAGCTAATATACTGATCAGAACCAGGGGTACAGGAAGGTATAGATACTTTAATCTCATTACCTGTATACGCTGCCATAACGAGCATCTCATACCAAGTCTTTTTTATCTCTATATTAGAGCTATAGTCAAACTTCCAATAGGTGTCACCCTGACCACTTGAGTACTTACAGGAATCACCCTGCAGCCTAAACTGAACCGTATCTTCATTGATAAAAACACGCTCAACAAGCCCCTTAATTGTAGCTGAATGAGCCTGAAAAGATAATAGAGCAAAAAGAATACCTACAAATAATTTAATTCTCATACCAACCCCGAAACTTAAAATCAAAGATACAATCACTCTGGTAAAATCAGTTTATATAAATGACAAAGCTGATACCAAAGCCCCAACATTCAGACAACTACTAGGAGCAGTTATTTTACCAGGAAACATACTTTTCAAACGATCAATTTGATGACATGGAGCTGTTTTATTACCGTACAATCTAATTGTTTGAATAGGGTTATTTGAAAGCTTTTCCAAAGGAGACAAATCAATAATACGGTTACTAGATAGATAGATAATACTAAGTGAAGTTAACCTATCAATACCATCGAGCGTATGAATACCCTTAGAACTACAATTCAATATGGTTAATTGGTCAATTTCAGTATTTGAATACCCAGACATACAACTTGTCAGCTTATCGTCCGAATAAGAGATATAGTTAACATCGGCATTTTCATGAGCAGCATAGATATTCTTATGTTCATTAAGCACCCTAACAGCATTACCATTTGTAGAGTGGCCACATTGTGAGTTATTACAAGCATCGAGATAAACATCAGGGTTTGATAATACAGGTGGTAGCACTATGTCAGATGTACTTCTTGTCCACTTGTGTACATGATTACCAACCATTATGGTTCCGTATTCTCCACTTTCTAATGCTTCATCATTACCATCACCATCATTAGTAACAAGATCATCAATATATCCCCACCCCTGCGCATAACTCTTCAGCCCATTATCTTCACTGTTGTCATTACTAGCAACAGCAACCTGGTCTCCATGTGCAAGCCCCATTAGATGGCCCAACTCATGGACTAAGGTTGTTTCCCCGCAATCTGGATCAAACAAGCCTACAGATAAACCCATATTATTAATTCTAGATTGCGTATTATTCAAATTGGCTAAGCCACACAACTCAAGATGCCCTACTTCGGCAACGGCAATAATATAATCAGCACCATACCAATCAGCTTCACTTAGAATATTATTAAAAATCCCTTGCTCATTTTCCATATCCGAAAGTAATTCCGATCCAGTATTAAAATCCAACGAACGCAAATCATACCGAACAGGAAGAAGTTGAATATCAACATTATTATCTAGATAAAGGGCGTTAGCATTATCAAAAATACGTTCAACTCTATCAGTTAATTCATTTTCGTTAAAGTGTTCTGTCACCATATTGCTATCAATAACAACATGCACACCTATTTCTACAGCATACCCTGACACAGGAAACATCAAAAATAAACATGATAACCAACCAGCAATCCTATTACCCATACTATCTACTTAATCTCCATATAATGCGTCATTTAATTTTCTATATTCATAAATAGAAATAATAAATCCTACTTCGCCATTATGCTCATACATATATGAACCATCTCGCGTGTAAATTAGCCCTTTGGTTTTACCTGCTCTAGACGAAGCCGTCATATACTCGCCAACACCATCGAAATTTACCATTGAAAAAGTACTGCCTGTAATTGTAGACTTTTTCCGCTTATCAATACGCCCTTTTATCTGAGCACCATTAATATCAACAACGACAGCATCGCCAAGGGACAGCGTATGAAATATTGACATTTGACTGGAAAATATTTTCCCATGGTTGATTAAATCACTATCAATACCAGATGTATCTTTAGCATAACCATCATAAACCTCATCAAACTTAATATATCTAGGCTTTTTATCAACCACCTCATCAGGTGTAGGGTCACAACAAAGTAAAACCTCCTCCTCCCTAACAACTAGACTTTGATCTATCGAAAGTGTAGCCACCTCTTCAACACCCTCTATATCATCGGATAGCACTTGCTTATTGACTGTAGCCTGATCTTCATTATCATTCATGTCCAAGGCGGGGTTTATAGCGGCTTCATAGCCACCCTTTTCATCATAAACATCATGATCAAGCTTTTTATCACTCGGGCTAACAACAAAAAACAAAGAAACAACAACCACACCAAGCAACAAACTCATCTCAAACTTATTCATACTGCCACTCAATCTATCCCAATAAAATATATATCAAAAATCTTGATATACAAATAAAACATATTGACTCTGAGATGGAATACAGTATTTCGGAACAGCCACTTTAATATCCTTATTAGTATTGGCTGCAGTCAACAACAATTTATACCAGGATCTTTTTGTTTCTAACTGCGATGTCATATCAAACTTCCAATAAGTATTGCCTTGACTACCTGTCAATTTGCAACCATCGCCTTTTATTCTAAAATTCACATTACTTCCATTGCTAAATATTCTTTCTACTTTTCCCTCAACAAATCCACCTGGATCAGAAACGGAATGAGCTTGAAAAGAAAAAACTGAAAGTAATATAACAACCAATGCTTTTATTTTCATATTTACACCTAAAACCAAAACCAATAAAACTGAACGCCTATACATCCAGCTCTACTCTGAGAAAAAATTAACATCAGACAAAATTCAATATGTCATATAGCTTAAACAGCTGTATCAATAGTCTTGGTAAATATAGCTAACAGTCTGACTAACATTTGTATTACAGCCTTGATGACCTACGGTTACGTCACTCTTAGTATTAGCCGCAGCTAGTAGCATGGTATACCACGACTTTTTTGTTTCTGGATTACTCGTCAAGCTGAATTGCCAGTAACTATTCCCACCTTTACATACATTCCCCGCCAACCTAAAGTTCACAACATCACCACTAACATAAATACGAGAAACTTCACCAGTGGTAAAATCAGTAGCCATTGCATTAGACGCATTTAAAGACAGCACAGTAAAGAGCAGCGCGATTAGAGATTTAATTTTCATTTCAACAACCATTGAGCCAACAAAAAATAACAATTTAATCAACTGCTTTATATAAATAGACTATAAGCCTAAACCAAACAGTTAGATTCGTGTAGAAAGGGTTATCGTTAAAATAGAAATGAAGATAAACAGGAAGGGAAAATCATTATATAAATAACAAGCAGACTCCCATCCTTGAAAGTCATATCTAAATCAGCAGCAATCCTTTGATCCGAAAGATACATTGATCTAATCAATACGCGTATTAGACCAAAGTATCAACCAGGTCATTATTTGGCGCCGATCATGTACCAAAAATATCGGAGTAGTTTCGTAAGCAGCTTCTATTTACTCTTGAGCAGACCATCATACAGCCTAAGTCTATTAATGATTATTCAGTCATGGATAACTCTTTCGATCAACTCCCTCGCCTGACTCATCTCAAAAATAGACCCTGTTAATGATAGGTGATGAGAGTCCCTAAAGTTCACCCTCCCTTTATCATCAATAAAGCGACACTGATCATCAGGGCACTGGGATTCATGTACTGGAATATAATTGCTTGATAACGTCGCCAGCTGCTTGCTGTATTTCAATTCACGCTCTTGCCTGGCTTTATTAAGGGCGCAGCGATCTTCAACCATTTTGTCACTGAGTAGATAAGACGGTACAGAATAACACTGAGCCAGTTCACTGCCCGGCCGAATAAAGTCCCCCAGAACAAACGCCTGATGATCAAAGCTTTGAAGCTGGCGAATATGTTGATTATTGATCGGGGCTATTTGTTTTGGCTTTCTCCGCTTAGCGTTGGAGATAAATATCAGTGTCTCTCCCTGATATTGCTCTGCCCAGTCCAGAAACCCTTTATTCCTATCGATGCACTCCTGTACCAATTTCTTCGATTTAAATCCTTGCACAACGCCCTGAAAACCACTCTGCGAGATACAGGCACTTTTATAGGCAATAGCTATATTTGAGTCTGGATAAAGCTCTGACACTCCCGCCACTAGATGCATGGCATGGCTATCGCCCCAGACAACAACCGTATGCTGTGAATTTCGATTATTCTGACAAGTGAATATTGCCTTCGGGAATCCTACTATCTTACCCGTGCAATATTGCTTTTTCTCCATTGATCGCCATTGACCATTGCTTGGTGAAATACGGTGTTCCGGCACCCGGCCTTCCACATTGCTCAATAGAAAAATAGAGAGCACGCCAGAGACCAAAGCAATAGGCATCACTGAACGCCCAATAAAGCCGGAGAAGCCCCGTAGATTATCCACTTCCCGAGGGTATCTAAAGCGGTTTTCAACCTGTACATTCAACATCCAAGCTGATGCAAACATAAGTACGAGCAACGCAACACAATCCAGAACAAGTAAATCACCATAAACAGCACGGTAATAAACGGTCAGTGGCCAGTGAACCAGATAGAGCGAATAACTCAGGCCGCCAATAAAGACCATTGGAGCATTACCCAGGATCACTTGACCCAAGCGTGATGCCGTCGATACAAGTATCAACACCGCTGTGACCAGCGAAACCCACAAAGCATTGTAATAAGGAAATACACTTTCCTCGGTCAGGTAAACCATTAAAAATACGAGACAGACAGCTGACAGGAAAAATACAGCATCGGCCAGAAGAGGCCGTATTTTCAAACGATCAAGGCCTAATAAATAAACAGCAGCGCCAATTGCAAACTCAAAAATTCTAAAGGGCATAAGATAAAAAGCACTAGAAGTACCATCCAAAAAGCCCTTCAGCACCTCGCTATCACCTGCTAACGTATCACCAACGCCAAGGTCCATGAAAAGCCAATTCAATGCAAAAGAAGCGATACCAAGTGCCGCTACAAATGCCACACCGAAGACCTTTGACTTACCTTGCAAAGCAAAGAGCATTAACAATGGCCAAATAAGGTAAAATTGCTCTTCAACCCCAAGAGACCAAGTATGTAACAGAGGTTTTACCGCTGCATCCACATCAAAGTAACCCACCTGCGACCAAAAATAGATATTCGAGACACTAAAAAATGCAGCCAGCGTAGAGTCAAGCAGTAAACCAAAGCGTTCATCCCCAAGCAGTAAAAAGCCAGCCAGTACCGTAAATAAGCTGGTCACCAGCATTGCAGGAAAAAGTCTGCGTATCCTTCGTTTGTAAAAGCGTGAAAAGTTAATACTGCCCGTCTGACTTATCTCACTGTAAGCGGTCGTTTCTCCCCACCTTTACTTTCTAGTGGCGTAATTCCACGGCAGTAAGGCCTCAACCTTTTCAACACTATCTGCGTAAGCGGTCTTTTCACCCCACCTTTACTTTTTAGTGAGCTGATTCCAAGGCAGTAAGGCTTCGATTTTTTCAACACTGTTCGCTGCTGGAAGGTGGGTCATGACCTCAACCATATATTCCCAAGGCTCTAATCCATTGGCTTTTGCTGTTTCGATCAGGCTGTACAGGTTCGCACTCGCATGAGCACCCGCTTGGCTTGTACTGAACAGCCAGTTTTTCCG
>JAKZRG010000004.1:0-227776 GCA_047518265.1 Oceanospirillum sp. | reverse complement strand
ATGGTAGCGGGAGCCGGATTTGAACCGACGGCCTTCGGGTTATGAGCCCGACGAGCTACCAGACTGCTCCATCCCGCATCAGTCATTGAAGATACTAGACTGACGATTTCAACACTCGCCAACAAGTGCGCGCATTAGATGCCAAATCAGCACTTAATGCAACATCTTTATTTCAAATAAGGCATTTAAAACAAGATGTTAGCGATATATTTACCGCTACACTTCAATAAGGCATCAATAAATACTTATATCAAGTGTTTAGGCTACGCTTATCTAAGCGTCTAACACAACACTTACAAGTAAGCGTTTAAGATGGTAGCGGGAGCCGGATTTGAACCGACGGCCTTCGGGTTATGAGCCCGACGAGCTACCAGACTGCTCCATCCCGCATCTATCTATCGTATTTACAAACCTTACTATAGCTTATAAACACTTAATTGGTGCCGAAAGCGGGACTTGAACCCGCACGACCATAAGGCCACCACCCCCTCAAGATGGCGTGTCTACCAATTCCACCACTTCGGCAAATCTAATTTTTCTTACTCTGCTGGCACATCGCTATCAACGGGCGCAGCATCTTCTTCTAGTGTTGGTAGAGTGCTGACTTCTTTAGCCGCTTCCTCTGTCACAATACCAGTTGTCGCTGCAGAGCTACTGCTTTTAGCTTGCTGACTAGCATAAACCGCTAGAACCAGACTTGTTGCAAAAAACAGGGCGGCAATTATAGCCGTCATTCGACCCAAAAAGCTAGAGTTACCTGTGCTACCAAACAAAGTTTGTGATGCACCGCCACCAAATGACGCTCCAGCCTCTGCCCCTTTACCCTGCTGGATCATTACCAGACCAATCAGAGCAATCGACAGAAGGACGTGAACCGCTAGAATTATAGTATCCATCAAATATACCCGTCTTCAGTTAACCTGCCTGACGGCAGATTGAAATAAATTCATCAGCATCAAGGGATGCGCCTCCAACGAGGGCTCCATCAATATCCTGCTGAGCAAATAACTCACCGGCATTTGCCGCTTTCACGCTACCACCATACAGAATAGATACTGTTTCAGCTTTATCGGCATCACTACGAGCCAATTCCTGCCGAATGGCCTTATGCACGTCCTGAGCCTGCTCACTACTTGCAGTTTTGCCCGTACCAATAGCCCACACAGGCTCATAAGCAATAACCAACTGAGACCATTGATCTGTGTCTATTTGAGACAACACGGCATTCACCTGTCCCAAAACGACTGTCAATGTATCACCAGATTCACGCTCAGTCAGCGTTTCACCGACACATAAGACGGCGGTCAAACCAGCACCGATAGCAGCCTGCACTTTACTCACAACCAGCTCATCCGTTTCACCATAGATGGCTCTACGCTCTGAATGCCCGACCAGTACATGAGCAAGTTGTAAATCTGCCAACATTGCAACCGAGATCTCTCCCGTAAAGGCTCCGCTAACCTGCTCACTGCAGTTCTGGGCACCAATAGCCAGCTGTGAACCAGCTTGAGCTTTTGCCTGCGCCAAATACAGTGATGGAGGACAAACCAAGACTTCAGCCTGAATTTCTCCGCTAACTTCAACTAAACGGGGCAACAGATTATTCACTAATCCAAGTGAACCATTCATTTTCCAGTTGCCGGCAACAATTTTTTTACGCATAGCAATTCCACTAATTCAGGGCGCAGAATATTACTTGAAGCAACCTCTGCTGACAAGTTTCAAGGCTTAATTACCGGCCACTTCTTGGGATATTATATCTGCCAGAGACTGAGCGAGCTGCTGAATCTCTGCTTCATTGGTTCCTTCTGTCATCACACGGATCAAAGGTTCCGTACCAGAAGGCCGTAACAACAAACGCCCCTGCCCTTCCAATTCCTTTTCAACCCGTACAATAGCCGCTTGCACCGAGGCGGAAGCTTGGATTTCCGTGGCACTCTTGTCACCCAGTCGAACATTGATCAAGACTTGAGGCAGCTTATTCAATCCCTCAAGCATATCAGTCAAGGTCTTATCATTGCGCTTCATTGCAGCCAAAACCTGTAAGGCAGATACAATACCGTCACCGGTTGTCTGCACATGTTTACAGACCAAGTGCCCTGAGTTCTCACCACCTAAGCGCCAATTATTCTGCTTTAGAGCTTCCATAACATAACGATCACCCACCTTAGCTCGCAAGAATGGGATTTCAAGCCGCTCAAAGGCCTGCTCCAAGCCAAAGTTAGTCATTAGAGTACCGACGACACCGCCCTCTAGCGTACCCTGCTGCTGCATATCCGTAGCAACAATATAGAGCAGGTCATCTCCATCCAAAATCTGGCCATCAGCATCCACCATCACTAAGCGATCGCCATCACCATCAAAACCAATACCCAAGTCAGCTTTTTGTGCCAAAACCTCAGCCCGCAAAGCTTCTGGATGGGTAGAGCCAACCTCTTTATTAATGTTTAAACCATCAGGATTAACACCAATCTCAATTGTCTCAGCACCTAATTCTTCAAAGACGGCCGGTGCAATATGGTAGGTTGCACCATGGGCACAATCCAAAACAACCTTCAGGCCATTTAAGTTATAACCATTTGGAAAGGTACTTTTGCAAAATTCGATATAGCGGCCAGCGGCATCATCAATACGGCGAGCCTTACCTAGCTCTGCCGGCCCTACAGTTTCCATCACTTCATCGAGCATAGCCTCAATCTGCAGCTCAGTTTCATCCGGTAGCTTGGTACCATTAGCAGAAAAGAACTTAATGCCATTATCTGCAAAAGGATTATGAGACGCGCTGATTACAATACCGGCTTGAGCATGAAAGGTACGAGTCAAATAAGCGATACCTGGTGTAGGCATTGGACCTAACAGATAAACATCCACGCCGGCAGCTGACAAACCTGCTTCTAAAGCAGACTCGAACATATAACCGGAGATACGTGTATCTTTACCAATCAGGATTTTGTTGTGGCCCTGCTGATTAAAAACCCGACCAGCAGCCCAACCCAACTTCAACACAAAATCTGCCGTCACTGGAAACTGGCCTACAGTGCCTCGAATACCATCAGTACCAAAATACTTGCGACTCATTTTATTTCGCCTCTAATACTGCAGCTAAAACCTTCAGTGCGTCTACTGTTTCAGCCACATCATGAACTCTTATAATTCTTGCCCCACGCTCCACACAAAGCGCAGCACTAACAATACTGGACGGCATTCGATCAGATACATCACGCCCGGTTACAGCCCCGAGCATACTCTTGCGCGAGGTACCGGTCAGAATTGGCAACCCCAGAGCCAAAAGATCAGGCAAGTGTTTAATCAAACTAAAGTTATGTTCAACGGTTTTGCCAAAGCCATACCCAGGATCAAGAATAACCTTTTCTTTTGGAATGCCAACTTCTGCACAAGCATCAATGCGTTGAGCAAAAAAAGCTTGCAGCTCCTGTAGCAAATCCTGATAACCAGGAGATGCTTGCATATCTTTTGGCTGCCCCTGCATATGCATCAAACAAACAGGTAAACCCGTATCTGCTGCGGCTTGCAAAGCCCCTTCTCTCTGAAGTGCCCGCACATCATTAATCAAACCAGCCCCCACTTTGGCAGACTCGGTTATCACAATCGGTGTGCTGGTATCCACAGAAACAACAACATCAAAGCGCTTACGAATAGCTTCAACAACAGGAACTACTCGATCTAACTCTTCTTGCGCCGAAACAGGATCAGCACCAGGCCGAGTTGATTCCCCACCGATATCGATCATACTGGCGCCGTCTGCCAGCATCTTTTCCACATGCAACAAAGCCTGTTGCAGGCCATTGTATTGGCCACCATCTGAAAAAGAATCTGGAGTAACGTTCAGAATACCCATCACTTGCGGCTGGGCAAGATTAAGGCTTTGATTAGCAAATAAAAAAGGGCGTGATTTCAGCGCTGACATCAAGAACACTCGACTTGAAAATCAGACACTTTAAATCACGCCCCTAGGATCAGGCAATAGGATCAGTGCAGGTTGCCTTGATCTTTATCCTCATTCTCATTATTTCCTTCAGATGGTTTACTATCCTCTGAAGGTTTATCTTCCTTGCGAAGATCCGGCTTCACATCACCTGCCTGCTCTGCCGCAGGTTTTACTGGCTCAGCCGCCGCATGTCTCTCCGTCCATCCTTCTGGCGCAGAAGGCAGCTGACCCGCCATAATGCTATCGATCTGACTGGCATCAATGGTTTCATACTTCATTAAAGCATCCGCCATCATATCCAGCTTGTCACGATGATCCGTCAGAATCGTTTGCGCACGCTGATAACACTCATCAATAACGCTACGCACTTCTTTATCCATTCTGCTGGCAGTTTCTGCAGAACCAAATTTACCGCCACCGCCGCCACCAGGGCCACCAAGGAATTGATGGGACTCATCCTCGGTATACATCAAAGGACCTAAGTCACGGGACAAACCCCATTTACTGATCATACTATGGGCAATTTCAGTGGCACGCTTAATATCATTAGCCGCACCAGTTGTGACACCATCAAAGCCCAGAGTCATCTCTTCCGCAATACGGCCGCCATAAAGGCTACAAATCTGGCTCAACAATGCCTGACGGCTTTGACTGTATCGATCCTCTTCCGGCAAGAACATGGTCACGCCCAAAGCACGGCCACGGGGAATAATACTGACCTTATAAACTGGATCGTGGTCAGGCACTACACGACCAACAATGGCATGCCCTGCTTCATGATACGCCGTATTCAACTTCTCTTTGTCTGACATCACCATGGACTTACGTTCAGTACCCATCATGATTTTATCTTTTGCCAGATCAAACTCTTCCATATCCACCAAGCGCTTGTCTGAGCGAGCAGCAAACAAAGCCGCTTCGTTCACCAAGTTCGCTAGATCTGCACCGGAGAAACCTGGAGTACCACGAGCAATAATCGCTGCATTCACGTTCTCAGACACAGGCACTTTGCGCATATGCACTTTCAGAATCTGTTCACGACCACGAATATCCGGTAAACCAACGGTCACCTGACGGTCAAAACGACCAGGACGCAACAATGCTGGATCCAGTACATCAGGACGGTTAGTTGCAGCAATAACGATGATGCCATCGTTCGGCTCAAAACCATCCATCTCAACCAGTAATTGGTTTAGAGTCTGTTCACGCTCATCGTGACCACCACCCATGCCGGAACCACGGTGACGACCCACAGCATCAATCTCATCAATAAAGATGATACAAGGGGCTTGTTTCTTCGCTTGGTCAAACATATCCCTTACACGAGATGCACCGACACCCACAAACATTTCAACAAAGTCGGAACCCGAGATCGTGAAAAATGGCACCTTGGCTTCACCAGCGATGGCTTTTGCCAGCATGGTTTTACCAGTACCGGGCTGACCCACCATCAAGACACCACGAGGAATCTTACCGCCTAAGCGTTGGAATTTCCCTGGATCACGCAGAAAATCCACCAACTCTTTCACTTCCTCTTTTGCCTCGTCAACACCAGCAACATCAGCAAAAGTCGTTTTAATCTGATCCTGGCTCAGTAGACGGGCTTTGGATTTACCAAAACTCATGGGGCCTTTACCGCCACCGCCACCGCCCTGCATCTGGCGCATAAAGAAAATAAAGATCGCCAGAATAATCAGGATTGGGAAACTGGCCACCAACAAACGGGACCACATGCTTTGCTGTTCAGGCTGACGACCTTCAACCACCACCTGATTACGAATCAGATCGTCCATCAACTTAGGATCTTGTACAGCAGGACGGATCGTCTCAAACCGGCTGCCATCAAGGCGCTCACCATGAATGTTATAACCGTCCACAACAACTTTACGTACTTGTTGTTGCTGTACCTCTTCAATAAAATCTGAGTAATTCAGACGCAGTGGCGATGAATCAACACTGAAATTGTTAAATACTGTCAGTAAGACTGCAGCAATGATTAGCCACAGAATTAAATTTTTTGCCATATCGTTCAAGGGCTCACCCTCTGTTTGACCGCTTTGATTGCCTGTAAATCAGGCATTAAGGTAGACAATACTATACCCTGATCGGTTCAACTATCCGACTAGGGTTTAGCCTTTAAATCCCTTTGCCAGCAAATAGACTTCGCGGGAGCGAGCCCTGGATGCCTCAGGCTTACGGGTTATTACAGTTTTAAAGTTTTCACGGATCTGCTTCAGGTACTGATCAAAACCTTCTCCCTGAAACACCTTTGCCAAAAAAACGCCGTCTTTTTTTAGGGTTCGTTCTGCCAAATCCAAGGCTAATTCCACCAGATGCATCGCTCTGGGTTGATCAATAGCCGACATACCGCTCATATTAGGCGCCATATCAGAAATAACAAGATCAACCGGTCGATCACCAATGGATGCCATTATCTGATCATAAACCGCATCTTCGGTGAAGTCCCCTTGAATAAAGGTTACATCAGCAATAGGTTCCATTTCCAAAATATCGGAAGCAATCACCACGCCGTTATCGCCGACCTTCTCAATAGCGATCTGAGACCAGCCCCCAGGGGCGGCTCCCAAATCAACAACGGTCATGCCCGGATGAAAAAGACGATCCTTTTCATTCAACTCCAGCAATTTATAACTGGCTCTTGATCGATAACCGTCCTGTTTTGCCTTCAAAACATAGGGATCATCGAAATGCTCTTTTAACCAGCCTGCACTGGTTTTTGATCTAGCCACAAAAAATACCTGCTAACATGTTTCAGACAGTTATTATCAACTGGCCCGCTCTTAGCTACAATGTGGGTTTAATCCGTGCCAAATTCAAGGCAACAAGTTCTGGAAGTTTTATGTCACTGACATCCGCCACAAAAAAACAGTACCGCTCAATCGCTCACCACTTGGATCCTGTAGTGATCGTTTCTGAAAACGGCCTAAGCGAAGGATTAATCGCCGAAGTGGACCGAGCTCTGGCAGATCATGAACTGATCAAGGTCCGGATCAGCGTGAGTGACCGCGAAAGCAAGAAGCTGCTGATTGAAGAAATTCGTCAACAGACTAACGCCGAGCTGGTACAAACCATTGGTAAGATGGCTGTTTTGTTCCGCAAATCTGCGCAACAAAATAATAAGCTATCCAACCTTGTCCGTTATGAGCACTACCTAAACCGATAGCCACATCCATCGATTAATAGGTTTTGCCAGTAGCAAGAAAAATAATAAGGGGGCCTAAGCCCCCTTATTATTCAGTCACATCAGATTAAAGATGATGCACTTCCGATATTTCGTACTCGACCTCACCACCTGGGGTGATTACGACTACAACATCACCTTCTTCTTTACCCACTAGCGCGCGAGCAATCGGTGAATTAACAGAGATCTTAGCGGCTTTAATATCCGCCTCATCATCACCGACAATCTGGTAACGCACTTCATCGTCAGTATCCAGGTTAATCAGATCAACCGTCGTACCAAAGATAACCTTACCCGTCTTAGTGATCGTCGTAACATCGATTACCTGAACCGTCGACAACTTACCTTCCAACTCTTGAATACGACCTTCAATAAAACCTTGCTGTTCACGAGCCGCATGGTATTCCGCATTTTCTTTCAAATCACCATGTTCACGTGCTTCAGCAATCGCCTCAATCACTTTAGGGCGTTGAATCGTTTTCAAGTTGTCCAATTCTTCACGCAGGCTTTTTTCTCCACCTACGGTCATAGGATAACGCTTCATGCATTTACTCCTGTATGAATATCTTGCAGGCGGCGTACATTGATCTCGTCGCCATATTCCAGCGCCATGCAAACCGCTTTAGCCGCAGCTATAGTCGTAGTATAAGGCACTTTATGCTGTAGAGCTGTACGGCGGATAATAGAAGAATCTGCAATAGCTTTACGACCTTCAGTGGTGTTTACAATGTAGTCCACCTCATCGTTTTTCAGCATATCCACTAGATGTGGACGACCTTCATTAACCTTATTCACAATCTGCACAGGAATGTTAGCGGCTTCCAGTACTGCAGCAGTACCTCGTGTCGCCAACAACTCAAAGCCTAGCTTCTGCAGTGTTTTCGCTACATCCAGCACAGAGCCTTTATCCGCTTCACGTACACTCAGAATAGCACGACCACCATTACCCGGCAGCTGCTCACCAGCACCCTGCTGAGCCTTCAGGAAGGCTTCTGCAAACGTTTCACCGGTACCCATGACTTCACCGGTAGATTTCATTTCAGGGCCTAAGATA
Source organism: Oceanospirillum sp. (assembly GCA_047518265.1). GTDB lineage: Bacteria > Pseudomonadota > Gammaproteobacteria > Pseudomonadales > Halomonadaceae > Oceanospirillum. The sequence continues at coordinate 219,571 of JAKZRG010000004.1, read as the reverse complement.
GGATCAACGCCCTGGAACTTATTGAACGGGAAGACCGCTTCTTTTACGTTATACAGCGTCGGTACGATCTCTTTGGTAAAGCCTTGCTCTTCCAAAGTAATGCCTGTCATACAACGAGCCGCTACTTTGGCCAGAGAAGTACCGATACACTTGGAGACAAAAGGAACCGTACGTGATGCACGAGGGTTCACCTCAATCACATAGATCTCACCGTCCTGCCAAGCCAGCTGCACGTTCATCAGACCCACAACGCCTAGTTCTAACGCCATACGCTTAACCATATCGCGCATCTTGTCTTGTACATCAGATGGCAGGCTGTACGGAGGCAGAGAACACGCGGAGTCACCAGAGTGAACACCGGCTTGCTCAATATGCTGCATGATACTGCCGATCACCACTTGCTTACCGTCAGATACCGCATCGATATCCACTTCAACGGCTGCATTCAGGAAGTGATCCAACAGAACAGGACTGTCATTAGAGACCTGAACCGCAGTATTCATATAACGATTCAGCTCTTCATCGCTATACACAATTTCCATGGCACGACCACCCAGTACATAGGACGGACGTACAACCAGTGGGTAACCAATGTTTTTTGCTTGAACCAGTGCTTCTTCCAGACTACGAACGGTCGCATTTGGTGGCTGAAGCAGCTCCAGACGTTCGATCATTTTCTGGAAACGCTCACGATCTTCTGCACGATCGATTGCATCAGGTGTGGTACCAATAATCGGTACACCGGCAGCTTCCAGCTCACGAGCCAGTTTCAGAGGTGTTTGACCACCAAACTGCACGATCACACCTTTTGGCTGCTCTTTATCAACAATTTCCAACACATCTTCTAGCGTGATTGGCTCGAAGAATAGACGGTCTGAAGTATCATAATCCGTAGAAACTGTTTCAGGGTTACAGTTCACCATAATGGTTTCGTAACCATCTTCACGAGCGGATAGCGCTGCATGTACACAGCAGTAATCAAACTCGATACCCTGACCAATACGGTTAGGGCCGCCACCGATCACCATGATCTTTTCACGATCACTAGGCTCTGCTTCACACTCTTCTTCATAAGTAGAGTACATGTAAGCCGTATCAGAAGAGAACTCAGCCGCACAGGTATCAACACGCTTATAAACAGGACGTACGCCCATTTTTTGACGCATTTTACGGAATTCTTTTTCCGATACATCCAATAGGTTGGACAGACGAGTATCAGAGAAACCTTTACGCTTCAGACGGAAGATCACCTCTTCATTCAGCTCAGACATGCCCATTTTGGCCACACGCTGCTCATCTTTGATGATGTCTTCGATCTGCACCAGATACCAAGGGTCAACACCCGTAATCGCGTACAGCTCATCAACGCTCATACCTAAGCGGAAAGCATCACCGATATACCAGATACGCTCAGCCCCCGGATTTTGCAGCTCGCTTTTCAGCAGCTCCATATGATCTTCTTCTGAGGTATCCAGAATCGGATCAAAACCTGCGACACCCACTTCAAGACCACGCAGTGCTTTCTGCATGGATTCCTGAATAGTACGGCCAATGGCCATTACTTCACCCACAGACTTCATCTGCGTGGTCAGGCGATCATTGGCTTGCGGGAATTTCTCGAAAGTGAAACGAGGAATCTTAGTCACAACGTAATCGATGGACGGTTCAAACGATGCGGGCGTTTTACCGCCAGTAATATCGTTTTGCAGCTCATCCAAAGTATAACCAACAGCCAATTTAGCTGCGATCTTAGCAATCGGGAAACCAGTTGCTTTTGATGCCAAAGCAGAAGAACGAGATACACGAGGGTTCATCTCAATGACAACCATACGACCCGTTTCAGGGCATTGGCCGAACTGCACGTTGGAACCGCCGGTTTCTACGCCGATCTCACGCAGTACCGCCAGAGAGGCGTCACGCATGATTTGATATTCTTTATCAGTCAGAGTTTGTGCCGGTGCAACAGTGATCGAATCACCTGTATGTACACCCATAGCATCGAAGTTTTCGATGGCACAAACGATGATGCAGTTGTCGTTTCTATCACGAACAACTTCCATCTCGTACTCTTTCCAGCCGATCAGAGACTCATCGATCAGCAGCTCGCTGGTTGGAGATAGATCCAGACCACGAGTACAAATTTCTTCAAACTCTTCTTTGTTATACGCAATACCGCCACCGGTACCACCCATAGTGAAAGAAGGACGAATAATACAAGGGAAACCCAGTGTAGACTGTACTTCCCAAGCTTCTTCCATGGTATGGGCAATATCCGCACGGGGACATTCCAAACCAATGGCTTTCATCGCTTTATCAAAACGTTCACGGTTTTCGGCTTTATCGATGGTATCGGCATTTGCACCGATCATCTCAACACCAAACTCTTCCAATACGCCGTGCTTTTCCAGATCCAGCGCACAGTTCAGAGCGGTCTGGCCACCCATAGTTGGCAGTACAGCATCCGGACGTTCTTTTTCAATAATCTTTGCAACAGTCTGCCAAGTGATCGGCTCGATATACGTTGCATCGGCCATAGCAGGATCGGTCATAATAGTCGCAGGGTTGGAGTTTACCAGAATAACCCGGTAACCCTCTTCACGCAGCGCTTTACAGGCCTGAGCGCCTGAATAGTCAAACTCACAAGCTTGACCAATAATAATCGGGCCGGCACCCAGAATCAGAATACTTTCTATATCGGTACGTTTTGGCATGGTAACTCACACACTAAAAATCGAATTGATAACAGGTTCAGCGATGACACACGTTTTAGTTATTAACGCGTGCCTGATGTGCTGTTAACCGCGCTGCTCTGTAAAAGCTTTGATGTTTTCAATGAAACGATCAAACAGAGGTGCCACATCACGTGGACCTGGGCTCGCTTCAGGGTGACCCTGGAAGCTGAACGCTTTTTTATCCGTGCGCTCGATACCCTGCAAAGAACCGTCAAATAGAGACTTATGAGTAGCACGCAACGTAGACGGCAGATCACTTTCCTGTACGGCAAAACCGTGGTTCTGACTGGTGATCATAACCGTTTTGTCATCCAGATTTTGCACTGGGTGGTTAGCACCGTGATGACCAAATTTCATCTTCTCGGTTTGTGCACCACTGGCCAAAGCCAACAACTGGTGACCCAAACAGATACCAAATACAGGTACGTCGGTCTCCAAAATCTCTTTAATGGCAGCAATCGCGTAATCACATGGCTCTGGATCACCAGGGCCATTAGACAGGAAAATACCGTCTGGATTTAACGCTAAAACATCACTGGCAGGTGTTTGAGCCGGAACAACTGTCAACTGACAGCCACGCTCAACCAACATACGCAGAATATTGTGTTTCACACCGTAATCGTAAGCCACAACATGGAAAGGCAGCTCACTATCATCGCGATGAACATAACCTTCACCCAGCTCCCAAGCGGACTGGTTCCAGCGGTATGACTGACGGGTAGTCACTTCTTTGGCCAGATCCATGCCTTTCAGACCTGGAAAAGCTTTCGCTGCTTCCAGTGCGGTTTCTTCCGAGATATCACTACCAGCGATAATAGAACCACGTAAAGAACCTTTCTCGCGCAGAATACGGGTCAAACGACGGGTATCAATATCAGCGATAGCAACAATACCGTTCTCTTTCAGATAATCATCCAGAGATTTTTGATTACGGAAGTTACTAGCAAGAAGAGGAAGGTCACGAATGATCAGACCGGAAGCACAAACGCTGTCAGACTCGATGTCTTCGCTATTTGTACCTGTATTACCAATATGTGGATAAGTGAGGGTAACAATCTGTTTGGTATACGATGGATCGGTCAGGATTTCCTGATACCCCGTCATCGATGTATTAAATACTACCTCACCACTGGTGATGCCGTCGTTGCCAATAGCAACACCCTTAAAAACACTGCCGTCTTCTAGGGCCAATATGGCTGGTCTAGTCAAGTCAACCTCCTCCCGTCACGCGATTCTGATCTGAAAACTCTGAGCTATAGCTGCAAAAAAGCGAGATGAAACTAAGTTTCATCCCGCTTTTTTATAATTCGGTGTGATTGTCGGCCTGTGAATTGGCCAGTAATCCGCCGTATTCTATGCAATTTACCCTGTATCTGTCCACGACTTCCGTGGCCTGAGAGCAAATAAATCAAGCATCAAGTAAGAAAAACTGCCTCTCGCTTAAGCTATTCAGCATAGACTATTTCTAGACCGCTATATTACAAATACAGCCTCATGCTAAAAACAACTCTATTTCAGCGCCAGCACGTCCTGCATATCAAACAGGCCAACCTCTTTCTCGGCCAACCAACCACAAGCACGTACCGCACCCTTAGCAAAGGTCATACGACTAGAGGCTTTATGTGTAATCTCGATACGCTCGCCTTCATTGGCAAATAATACAGTATGATCACCCACCACATCACCCGCGCGAATGGTTTCAAAACCGATCTCTTTTTGTGTACGGGCACCGGTCTGACCTTCACGACCATAAACCGCACACTCTTTCAGATCACGCCCCAGAGCATCCGCTACTGCTTCACCCATACGCAGCGCTGTACCGGATGGTGCGTCTACTTTATGACGGTGATGAGTCTCGATAACCTCAACATCATAATCATCACCCAACACACTGGCTGCCATCTCCAATAACTTCAGGCAAACATTAACACCCACACTCATATTAGGTGCAAACATAATGGCCACACGATCCGCATAAGACTCTAATTCAGCCTTCTCTGCATCATTTAGCCCCGTGGTACCAATCACAATTTTTTTGCCATGCTCGGCACAAAAAGCCAGATTAGCCAAAGTCGTTTGCGGTGAGGTGAAATCGATCAGCACATCAAAATCATCTTTAGCCGCCAGTAAAGATCCCACCAAAGAAACATTCAGCTTACCAACACCCGCCAACTCACCGGCATCTGCGCCAATTAAAGAGCTATCCGCTTCAACAATAGCCGCACCCAAGACAACATCTTCAGCTTGCGTGATGGCTTCAATATTGGTTTTACCCATACGGCCCGCAGCACCGATTACAGCAACTCTGATCATAACGTCTTCTTTCCTTTATTTATCAAGACCAATTCCGATAATTTCTTATGGGTAGAAAATAGAGAAAGCGCAGATCAACCTCGACGCATATAGAGGCCCGGCTCACTAATACTTTATCGGAAATGGCATAAGTATCGGTTTATTTAGCTTCTGCTGGCCGATCATCAAGTTCATCACTAGAGATCTGCTGATTCATATCCAAAGCAGGCTTTTCGCACTCTGGACGACCCACTATCTTAGCCGGTACACCCACGACCGTGGTATGAGGCGGCACATCCTCCAATACCACAGAACCACCACCAACCTTGGCACCCGTGCCAATCTCGATATTACCAAAGATCTTAGCGCCCGCTGCAATCAAGACCCCTTCACGAATCTTAGGATGACGGTCACCACACTCTTTACCCGTACCGCCAAGGGTCACATTCTGCAGAATGGACACATCATCCTCGATAACACAGGTTTCACCAATCACAATACCCGTAGCATGATCAAACATCACACCCTTACCAATTCTGGCCGCAGGGTGGATATCCACCTGAAAGACCGAACTGATGCGACTTTGCAGATATAACGCCATTGAACGACGACCGTGACACCACATGCAGTGAGCAATGCGATAGGCCTGCAGCGCGTGAAAACCTTTCAGATAAAGCAAAATCGTTGAGAGTTGACCAATAGCCGGATCTCGTTCTCGCACCGCCAGCAAGTCCTGACAGGTGGATTCGATAATCCCGCATTCACTATCAAACGCATCCTCAATCAGCTCTCTTAGAGTTACTGCAGGCATCACATCATCCGCTAACTTTACCGATAGCAAATAGGACAATGCGCCCGCCAAATCCGCATGAGCAATGATAGTAGAGTGAAAATAACTGGCAAGAAAAGGTTCACGTTCGGCTTCCTGCCGTGCCTCCTCTTGAATCCCCTGCCAGAGTGCAGATTTATCGATAGAGATAGGAGCCATAAAACAACCTTAGCGTTCGCTTCGGGTAGGTAAAAAATCGTTAAATATTAGGTAAAACCTAAGCTAATCAAAGAGTAAATAGAAAAGCTTACAGTCAAAATTAAAAACCGAGCAGAAACAAAAACAGGAAGCTTAGCTCAGACAATCTCGAATGAAAATCTGGCACGGCTTCCTGCATCAGAGCTTATTTTAACAATTAGCTCTTAAAGTCTTCAAAGAAGTTCTTCACAGAATCAAACCAACCACTCTTCTTCGGAGAGTGTTTGTGACCGGTTTCTTCCACACTCGCTTGGAATTCACGCAGCAACTCTTTCTGTTTTTCTGTCAGGTTAACCGGCGTCTCAACCTGAACGCGACACATCAGGTCACCCTGAGCACCACCACGCACAGGCTTAACACCCTTACCCCGCAGGCGGAACAACTTACCGGATTGCGTCTCCGCTGGAATCTTCAGTTTAACGCGACCATCCAGCGTCGGCACTTCCAACTCACCACCTAGGGCAGAATCCACAAAGGACACCGGCACTTCACAGTATAGATCTTTACCATCACGCTCAAAAATAGCATGATCGCGAACACTCACTTGTACATACAAATCACCGGCCGGGCCGCTATTAGCACCCACCTCACCTTCGCCAGACAGACGAATGCGATCACCCGTATCCACACCTGGAGGAATCTTAACGGACAAGGTTTTCTGATCCTGCCTGCGACCTTCACCACGACAGGTACGACAAGGATTTTTCACCTGAGTACCACGACCGTGACAAGCGGGACATGTCTGCTGCACAGAGAAGAAACCCTGCTGCATACGCACCTGACCATGACCACCACAAGTGGTACAAGTCACTGGTGCCGACTTATCCGCAGAACCCGTACCGTCACAAGGTTCACACTCCACCATGGTCGGAATCTTGATACTGACCGTCGTACCATGTACCGCTTCTTCCAGATCCAGATCCAGACGGTATCTCAGATCGGAACCGCGCTGCGGTGCATTGGGATTATGCTGACGGCCACCGCCACCAAAAATATCCCCAAACACATCACCAAAAATATCGCCAAAGCCGCCTTGATCGCCACCAAAACCACCACCGCCGCCAAAGCCAGACTGCCCATCAACACCCGCATGACCGTATTGATCATAGGCCGAACGCTTAGAGGAATCTGTCAGTACTTCATAGGCTTCGGTTGCTTCTCTAAATTTCTCTGCCGCTTCAGCATCGTCCGGATTACGATCCGGGTGATATTTCATAGCCAGACGACGATAAGCCTTTTTAATAGCTTTTTCGTCATCCCCTTTGGATACACCCAGTACTTCGTAAAAATCGCGCTTTGACATTGCTAGCTAACCATTCTGGTTGGAAAGAAAATTAGGATTCAGGTTTTATACCAAGAACATGAAACAAACAAGAATAACGCAGACAAGAACGCGGGAGAGGCTCCCGCGTTCTTGTTTTATTCTTGTAAAAACGACTTACTTCTTGTCGTCTTTCACTTCTTCAAACTCAGCATCTACAACGTCTTCTGCTTTTGCAGAATCTTGTTGCGGTTGCTCTTGGCCTTGTTCAGCACCTTGAGCTTGCTGTGCTTGTTCAGCGTACAGTTTCTGAGCCAGCTCACCAGAAGCTTCTGTCAGAGCAGTGGTTTTAGCTTTGATATCTTCCATATCATCGCCTTTCAGAGCTTCTTCTAGAGCACTGATTGCTGCTTCAATTTTCTCTTTCTCTTCAGCAGTCGCTTTATCGCCTGCTTCTTCTAGAGTTTTCTTAGTGGCGTGCAACATGCTGTCGCCTTGGTTGCGAACCTGCACCATCTCTTCAAACTTCTTATCTTCTTCTGCATTCGCTTCTGCGTCTGCAACCATTTGATCGATCTCATCATCAGACAGACCAGAAGATGCTTTGATCACGATAGACTGTTCTTTGCCTGTCGCCTTGTCTTTTGCAGATACGTTCAGAATACCGTTGGCATCGATATCAAACGTTACTTCAACCTGAGGCACACCACGTGGCGCAGGAGGAATATCAGCCAGATCAAAACGACCTAGAGATTTATTCTGTTGTGCTTGCTTACGCTCACCCTGTACCACGTGAATGGTTACAGCGGTTTGGTTATCATCTGCAGTAGAGAAAACCTGAGATTTCTTAGTCGGGATCGTGGTGTTTTTGTCGATCAAAGAAGTGGCAACACCACCCATTGTTTCGATACCCAAAGTCAGAGGGCTTACGTCCAGCAGCAGTACGTCTTTCACGTCACCGGCCAGTACACCACCTTGAATAGAAGCACCAATCGCTACGGCTTCATCTGGGTTAACGTCTTTACGAGGCTCTTTACCAAAGAATTCAGCCACTTTCGCCTGAACCATAGGCATACGTGTCTGACCACCTACTAAGATCACATCTTCGATCTCAGAGATTTCCAGACCAGAATCACGCAGTGCTTGTGCACAAGGTGCGATAGAACGTTGAACCAGCTCTTCAACCAGAGATTCTAGTTTAGCGCGGGTCAGTTTAACGTTCAGGTGCTTAGGACCTGTTGCATCTGCAGTGATATAAGGCAGGTTCACATCAGTCTGTTGGCTGCTAGACAGTTCAATCTTCGCTTTTTCACCGGCTTCTTTCAGACGCTGCAGCGCCAGAGGATCATTGTGCAGATCAATACCAGACTCTTTCTTGAACTCATCCGCCAGGTAGTTGATAACAGACAGATCGAAATCTTCACCACCTAGGAAGGTATCACCGTTTGTAGCCAATACTTCAAACTGATGCTCGCCATCAACTTCAGCAATCTCAATGATAGAGATATCGAACGTACCACCACCCAGATCATATACCGCTACGGTGTGATCACCGCGAGACTTGTCCATACCATAAGCCAGTGCAGCAGCAGTCGGCTCGTTAATGATACGTTTAACGTCTAGACCTGCGATCTTACCTGCATCTTTAGTGGCTTGACGCTGGGAATCATTGAAGTAAGCAGGAACCGTAATAACGGCTTCAGTCACTTCTTCACCCAGATAATCTTCAGCCGTTTTTTTCATTTTCTTCAGAATTTCTGCAGAAATCTGAGGCGGTGCTTTTTTGTCGCCTTTTACTTCAACCCAAGCATCGCCATTATCGGCTTCAGAGATAGTGTAAGGCACCATTTTGATGTCTTTTTGTACAACATCATCTTTAAAACGGCGACCGATCAGACGCTTAACCGCAAACAGAGTGTTTGTTGGGTTAGTCACAGACTGACGCTTTGCAGACTGGCCTACCAGGATTTCGTTATCATCGGTGAAGGCAATAATGGAAGGGGTGGTGCGATCGCCTTCGGCGTTTTCAATCACCTTAGCTTTTTCACCATCCATTACAGCTACACAAGAGTTTGTAGTACCTAAATCAATACCGATAATGCGACCCATAACTATCTCCGATCTCTAAATCTAAATTCTGTCAATTAAGCGACGTTATCTATTCATTCGCCGCTTTTCTTTGCATTTAACTGCTATATGAGGCCTTTACATTTTCTTTCAAGGCCTACTTTTTAATTTTTTACTGCTTTTTCTCTAAATAGAAAAAGCTTATGGCGCTTTAGCCACCATCACCATGGCTGGGCGTACCAAACGGCCATTCAGCAGATAACCTTTCTGCATAACAGCGATCACTGTATTTGGCTCAACATCTGGGTTTGGAACCATGGACATCGCTTCATGGAACTGAGGATCAAACGGTTCGCCCGTTGGATCAATCGGCTCAACATTAAATTTAGCCATCGTGCTGATAAACATACCCAGAGTCATTTCAACACCCTCTTTTACCGCATCAGCCACATCATGTTGGCTGAAGGCATCAAGGGCACGCTCTAGACTATCTACAACAGGTAATAATTCTTTAGAGAATTTTTCCAAAGCAAACTTGTGGGCATTTTCCACATCTTTTTCCGCCCGGCGACGTGCATTCTGTGCATCTGCATGAGCACGTAACGCCTGATCTTTTGCTTGGGTCAGCTGCTCCTGCAGCTCAGCCAGCTGGGCAGCAAAATCAACGGTATCCAGACCGTCTGTGGCATTCTGTTCCGCCTCAGTCTCTGTAGACTGTGCTTCCTGATTTAGTTCAGCCTGCTCGGTATTTTTCTGCTCTTCTGTTGTCATTGCGTCTCTATCTCTCAACTAAAGATCTGTTATCACCAACTGCATGCCTATATTTGGGTTAGGCTATTTTTTTTCAACCCTATTTAATCCAGAGAATGAAAAAATCCCCCAATAGATTGCCGCACACAGTAAAAATACTGTATAAATACCCATATTATTTAAAGCTGACCGGCGAGAGGAAGCACGAATGCTGACCTATCTGGCAATTAACAACCTTGCGATTGTTGAACATCTCGAACTGGATCTACCGGCTGGCATGACCGTTATCACCGGTGAAACCGGTGCCGGTAAATCCATTATGCTGGATGCCCTAGGCCTTGCTCTAGGGGATCGAGCGGATGCCGATAGCGTACGCCACGGAACACCCAAGGCAGAAATTCATGTGCAGTTTGATGTATCCAACCTGCAACAAGCGCAGAACTGGCTACAAAATAATGATCTGGCAAGCGATGACTGCAGTGAATGTATTTTACGCCGGGTAATACACAGCAATGGTCGTTCGAAAGCTTGGATTAATGGTCAAGCGTGCTCAGCACAACTGCTGAAACAGCTCGGCGGTCACCTCATTGATATTCATGGTCAGCACGAACATCAATCCTTGCTGCGTAAAGATACCCACCTAAAGTTACTGGATGAGTTTGCTCATTTGGAAAAAAGTGTCCAGCAACAAGGCGCTCTATTTCGCGATTGGCAAAAGTGCCGTCGACAACTGGAGCAACTGAGAAATCAAGACAGCGAGCAACAAGCACGCCTTGAGTTACTTAGGTATCAGGTAGAAGAACTCGAACAGCTCGCCCTTGAGGAACAGGAGCTGCAACAGCTGGAAGAAGAACAGCAAAAGCTGGCCAATGCCGAGACTCTGATCGAAGAGGGACAAGCTACTCTGGATCTTTGTGACTCCGAACATGGTAGTGCCCGTCAGATGTTAAACCATGCCTGTCAGCGCTTAAGCCAGATACCCACTCAAGATGCCCGTTTGAATGAAATCAATCAGCTGTTAAACGAAGCTCTTATTCAAGTAGAGGAAGCGTCTCGGGAACTCAATTACTTTATTGATGGCTGTGAACTGGATCCTGAGCGCCTGTTATTTGTCGAGGATCGCTTATCCACCATCTATCAACTGGCCCGCAAACACCACATCACCCCGGAAGAACTGTACCAACATAGCCAACAACTCAGGCTTGAATTGAACGATATTGAAAGTGGCCCACAAAATATCGAACAAGTCGCCGAACAACTGCAACAACTAACCATCTCTTTTAGGGAGCACGCGGCAAAATTAAGCAAAAAGCGCAGGGCATCCGCAGACAAGCTTAATAAACAGATTAATAAACAGCTGGCACTATTGGGCATGAATAACGCTCGCTTTGAAACAGGTATAAAAACCTCCGATCAATTCCACGCCAGCGGCACAGATGATATTGAGTTTTTAATCAGCACTAACCCAGGGCAACCGGCCAAACCCATGATTAAGATTGCATCTGGTGGTGAGTTATCCCGTATTAGCTTGGCCATTCAGGTGGTTACCGCGCAGACATCAACTATTCCAACACTGATATTTGATGAAGTGGATGTGGGTATCAGCGGCGGTACAGCAGAAATTGTTGGCAAACTGCTCCATGATCTTGCGCAAAGTGGACAGATTTTGTCCATCACCCACCTGCCGCAAGTGGCCGCACAGGGAGATCAGCATCTGCATATTCGTAAATTCAGCACGCAAAATAGCACTAAATCAGAGATGTTATGGCTGGATGAGAGTAAGCGGGTAACAGAACTAGCAAGAATGCTTGGCGGTATCGATCTAACCGATCAGACCCTAGCGCACGCACAAGAGATGTTAGATTTCAGTCAAGAGAACAAAACCACAGCATGAAGTCAGCAGATAGAACCGACTTGCTACATCTAAAAATTAGCACATCTAAAAAAACAAAACCCCGAATAACCTAAGCTATCCGGGGTTTAAAGAAAATAACAAAGAATTACTTCTCTGATTTTTTCCGTACATATAGAACCAGAGAGTGCTCTACCAGCTCAAAACCGTGCTCTTCAACGATCTTATGCTGAAGGGCTTCAATATCCTTATCGTAGAATTCGATCACATCACCGGTATCCATGCACACCATATGATCATGGTGCTCATCACGGGCAACCTCAAATACTGCATGTCCGCCGTCAAAGTTGTGACGTACAACTAGGCCTGCGGATTCAAACTGGGTTAATACCCGATAAACGGTTGCCAGACCCACATCTTCGCCTGCGTCCAGAAGTGCTTTATAAACATCCTCTGCACTCATATGGTGGGAGGTCGCGCTCTCCAGCAACTGCAGAATCTTAATACGAGGTAGGGTTACCTTCAGACCTGCTTTCTTCAGCTCTTGGTTTTCATCTGCCATGGTTTTTTAGGTCTCGCTTCGCAGTCAGTGCTTATTCCGGTATTATCCCAGACTTGCACAACATGGTGAAAGATATTCTCAAATGCAAAGACTGATCATTTTAGTCATCTTTTCCTCATTCGTCACACTTTCTGGCTGTATTTTTCCCGGTGTTTATAAAAGGGAGCTACAGCAAGGGCATGTGATGACCGAAGAGATGCTCAGCCAGCTTAAACAAGGTTTAACCCGTGAACAGGTTGTTTATATCATGGGCACACCCTTAGCCCCCGCCACTTTTGATCCCAATCGCTGGGATTATCTCTATTGGTCGAAAGACCCCAGAGACAATGTTAGCGAGAAAAGAGTGACCCTTTACTTCGAAAATGACCGTGTGAGTCGTATCGAACAAGCGGAATAACTCCCTCTTATCGATAAGTCATCATCCGACGTCATTAGCCAGATCAGCAAAACAGGCTTACTTATCCTGTTTTGCTGCTCTTTTCGCTCGTGCTTTTTTCGGATCAGCGATTAAAGGGCGATAGATCTCAATACGATCACTTTCCAACAATACCTGTTGTTCAGGCTGCTTAACCACCTTACCAAAAACACCCATAGGCATTTCATTCAGATTTATTTCAAGATAATGCTCTGCAATACCGGATTTAACCGCAGCCTCCATTACCGTTGTCCCCTCAGGTACAAACAGCTCCATCACACGCTGCTCATTAGCTAAAGCATAAACCACTTCTATACGAATTAGCTTATCTTCCGTAGACATCATTCGCCCTCTGACAAAATGCATCCACCAGTGTATTGGCGGCCTGATTAAACACACTGCCCAAAGCCAAACCTATCATCTTACCGGCAAACTCAAATTCCATGGTCAGGGATATTTTACAGGCATCCTCCGACAGAGCATCAAAGCGCCACTCACCTTCTAAGCGCTTAAAAGGCCCGTCCACTAACTTAAGCTCTATTTTATGAGCTTCGTGCAAGGTATTACGCGTAGTAAAACTGTGTTTTATTCCAGCTTTAGCAATCTCAAGCTGGCCCACCATATGAGTTTCTGACGCTTCAATCAGAGTCGCATTGGCACACCAAGGCAAAAACTTAGGATAAGACTCACAATCATTTACCAGATCATACATCTGCTTTGCTGAATGCATTACCAGAGCGGTTCGGGTCACGGTTGTCATTATGACGCTCTCAGATATTACCGGGGCAAAGTTTGCCCAATCAAAAAAGGCGATTGTAGCATGAATTTGATTTTTCACGTTTTTACTGCATAGCCCTTTGCCTCGCTTCGTTTTATAATGCCGTTATGGCTAAGAAACAGAAAGCAAAAACAAACAGTGCCACCATTGCTCAAAATAAACGCGCACGCCACGAATTTCATCTTAATGATAAGTTTGAAGCGGGTGTGTCTTTGGCTGGCTGGGAAGTTAAATGTATCCGCGCAGGCAAGGCGCAGATTACCGATGCATACGTGGTAATGCACAAGGGTGAGGTCTGGTTAATGGGCGCGCATTTTACGCCATTACTCAGCGCATCAACCCACATTGTGGCAGAACCAACACGCAACAGAAAACTGCTGTTACACAAAAAAGAGATCGCTAAAATCTTTGCCGCGATTCAGCAAAAGGGCCACACCTGTGTACCTTTAGCCCTGTACTGGAAAAATAATAAGGTGAAATGTGAAATTGCCTTAGCAACCGGTAAACAGCAGCATGACAAGCGTGCAACAGAGAAGGACAGAGACTGGAATCGCCAGAAATCGCGGATTGTTCGAGATCATGCCGGTTAAACTGGTGTATTGTTCTACAATTCGGTAGAATGGCAAAACTTTTGGGGGTGACTTGGCTTCGACGCTGGTTACAAACCCTGAGGTGCATGTCGAGAGGGTAACGTATCTCGTAAATACCGCGTTACAAATATATAGTCGCAAACGACGAAAACTACGCTCTAGCTGCTTAATTGCCAGCTCCCTTTGACGAAAGTTGCCTGTAACTTTTAGATAAGGTACGAGCCCGCGAAACAGGCTCGCAGCAAAGTTTGCCTTAGACCGCGCTGCTAAAACTTTAAAGGATCGCGTTAAACAATCCTGTTCATTGGAGTGTTCAACGCTAAATTAAAAAATGAAACTAAGCATGTAGAGCCGATGGCAGAGGACTGACGGACGCGGGTTCAATTCCCGCCACCTCCACCAAATATAAAAAAACCAGCCTAATGGCTGGTTTTTTTATATCTAAATTTCGGAAATAATGCGCTTAGAGCTTTTCGAATTAATTAAAAGAATAATTATTTCCTAATCTGACAGCTAATGACGCCACAACAGCCCGCGATCTTTGATTAAACTATTAAAGTTTTTATTCAAATGCAGCAGGAAGCACAGTTATGGATCGTCGTCAGTTTATTACATCAAGTTCAATGATATTGGGTATCACTGGAGTTTCAGGTATTAGCTGGGCACAAATAGAAGCACCAGATCAAACATCAGGTGAGACTCGCCTGACTAAAGAGCACCTATCTTCTATAGGTATCTCCCCTCAAATTGCTCATGTTATAGCACCTGGGGGGCAGTCTGTTGCAGTGCCACTGCAAGCACGCATTATTCGTCAATTTGATGGCTATATTTATACTTGGTCGGATACTGAACGCCTGATACGAGTTTATGATGAAACTGGTAATGCTTCATCACATATTAATTTACCTGAACAGTTTGGAGCATTGAAAGATTTCACTCTAGACTCAAATGGTAATATTTACGCTATCTCCAGCGGCCACAACTACGTTACTTGGTTAGATAATCAAGGCTATGTTCTCGGAAAAATTGGGGCTGCTGGTATAGATTTACCAGAACAACTCAACGGTCCTATCAGCTTGACGATGGATAGCTTTGATAACCTGCACGTGCTGAATACTGGAACAAAAACCATTAAGGTGTTCAGTACAAGTGGCGCTTATCTTTATGAATATGGTCAATCTCGATGGCTTAAAACACGGAGTATTCAACGCATCGATGGGACTGAGAAAATAATCGTTAAGGGCGGCTTGCAACAAGAAAATATTTGGCAATTCTCACCCGCAGGTAAACTCCTGTCCAGCCAATAGCTGTCGTCTCAATAACTCAAGGTCGCCCCCCTTGAGTTATTGAACCTATCGTTACCGGTAGCTCTGCCAAATTTTCTGGTAAGTGCCATTAAACCGAATAATACGTAACCCTTGATTAAAATCATCGACTATCTCTTCTATACCCGATTTACTGCGTGAAAAACACAAGTAGTAAGGCTGACTGCTAAATTCAAAGTATTGCACTTTACGAGTATCTGAATTCATAGCCATTCGATATAAAATAATATCCCTATAAGAGTAGATGGCATCCACCCGACCAGCGGTTAATAAGCGTAATAACTGATTATCGTCATTAGCTTCTACTGAGCGAATATTCTTACGGTCATTCAATTCCTGATGCACGGCATACCCCCTAACAGCAGCAATACTATGCCCCTCAAGATCATCTAATGATCCGATATCCCTCACATTAGAAGCCTCATTCAGAAAAACACCCTGACTGTGTAATCCCATCATATCGGAGTAAATAAATTTCCCTTCACGCTCTGGACGATAAGCACAACCACATAGACCATCGGTCTGTCCTCGTTCAGCCATTTTCACCGTACGCTTCCAAGGAAAAAAATCGAACGTAACATCCCGATCTACAGCTGAAAAAGCTTCTCGCATCACTTCTAGATCAATCCCAGAATGAGGCGTATTTTTATTCCGACTCTCTATCTTATAAGGTGGAAACATCGCACAAGCCATTGAGACAGCACGTTTTTCCTCTGCATAGGAAAATGACACTTGCAGCAAATACAGAAGAGAAAGAATTATCTTAACGAAAGTAGATCTCATATTTTCACCTAAAGCATTACTTTTCTGACGATGACTCAGAATGTTAATTCTAAAGCCTAATTCATTCTACCCTACTGTTTTTGTTGCATTTTTACTTCTATCATCTCTACTAGCTTTTCTGCTTCTGAATCTTCGATGACACCTTCTTTATGCATCTTCCAAATCAATGATCGCTCATGGTTTAAAATAAGCCGTCGAGCAGAACTCAGCTGTAGAGATGAAATTAGAGTCGCATACTCTGCTTCAATCATCTTAGTAAAACCAAAGGCGGCATGACGATTATCTTCAATTAAACGTTCTGCCTCAGCTTTGCTTTCTGCCGAAGGCGCCAACTCATCGAGATGTTTTTTCATCTCATCCTGGGCTTCTACAAAACCACGGGCAATATCATAGTTCAGTGATAAATTAGTAAAAATCCAGTGCTCTGCCTTTTTCGAAAAGAAGGGTAAATTCAGCATCCAATAAGGAGGTAAAGGCAAAGATAAATTTTTAGCCAACGTTTGCCTAGGTGCGATAATCGGCTGATTATCTAAAGCAGATTCTACTGACGCCGTTAATAAGCTGGAAGCATGCTTGCCGATATACCCCTTCTCATACAGCTGCCAATAGGTTTTGCGCTCAATCTCCAGTAAACGCCGCATAAAGGCAACCTTCTCATCCTCCTGAGTCATCAGATTATCACCCTGATCTCCAGCTGTATCCTCAATATAGGTTCGCAGTTTTTCAGGTGATAGCGTGTTAAAAAAGGTATTTTCGCTGAACTTGGTAAGAAAGGACTCCATTTGTAAACTAAGGCCTTCCGCGGCTTTTTGCAGTGATGCTTCTTTTGCCGGTGGTAAACGGTCTAGTTTTAATTGATGTAATAACCACTCCATCGTCGAACCATTTATAACAATCGTAAGCACTACGATACCTGCCGTTAAAAACAATATTTGTTGGCCCAATTCATTCGGTACAGCACTGTCTTGAACTAAGCTTAATGCCAATGATAAAGATACTGCTCCTCTCAGCGCACCCCAAACCAATACAGTGGCTTTCTCTCCCGTAATACCAATCCCAATACGCTTTAAAATTGGCATAAGCAACAACACCGATATCGTACGTACTGCTAACAAAATAAAGTACAAAGCAAACAGCTTGAACCATAAACTTGAGTCATCAACACTAAGGTGAAGAGCGATGACAATACCGACAATGACAAAGATAAGTGTATTGGCCATATAGGCCATCATCTCCCAGAAATGATGCAGAAAATGAGAGACTTCAGGTGAAATACGAGTACGGCCTAAGGTTGAAAACATCAAGGCTAAAGCCACGAGGGATACCACGCCAGAGACGTGTATTAATTCACATAAAATAAAGGCGATATAGGCAGCAACAACCGATAAGGTAATCTCCACGAGAGGTTGATTAAATAACCGCCCGATAATCCATAACACCAAAAAACCTACCCCAGCACCAATCAGATTACCCGCTAAAACGATCCAGAAAAAATCAACAACTACAGCCAATGAATCTATCTCTGTACTTGTCCCCAGAGCAAAGCCATAAAACAGAGAGAAAAATACAATAGCAGTACCATCATTCAGTAATGACTCGCCTTCTATAAGCGTTTCTAACCGTTTACGTGAGCTTTTTTCCTTCAACAAAGCCACGACTGCAACGGGGTCTGTTGCACTGACTAAAGCACCAAATAATAGCGCCACACCGATCCCCCAAGAAAATAACCAGGAAGCCGCTAATGCCGTCAGTAACATACTGATAATCAGCCCCAGTACGGCTAAAAGAATAATCTGTGGGGCAATGCGGAAGAAAAGATGAGGCTCCATGGAGTAAGCCGATTCAAAAATAAGGATAGGTAAAAACAGGAATAAAATCAGATGAGGGTCAATATCTCCAACTTGCTGAATCATATGATGAAAAAGCTCACTACTGACCCAACCAGTCCGATCTAACAAGGCAATAGCAATACCTAACAGCAATAATATGACGGTGTATGGCAGTTTAGAGTTATGAAAAAAGCTCTTAACCAAAGCGCCTAATAGCAGGGCTCCTATGGCAAAAAAAAGTACGATAATACTATCAGGTTGCATAACCGTCCCCGTAATAACCTCCTTGATTCCCCGTTGATACTACATATCTAAACAAAAGTATTTCGATATTCTCCGGCCATAGCCCGGAGAATATATCCGTTTTTAGGAAAACATTTGTTTAGGTACTTATCATCCATTAATCAACATATGTTATATCAAGGTAGCTGGCTTTGGATCTGAGCGTCAAATCCATAAAGAATGACCCCTTTTATTTAAGGTGCCATTCAGGGGCAGGACCCTATCTACAAACAACCTTCTTCCGACCAACGACAGATTGGTGCTCTTGCTTGGCTTAAACATTCCGTTGTGGCGCACACATTAGCACCCAGAGTCCAACTGACATCAGCCTGTGTTGAACGAATCGGAATGGTTAATGTTTCCAGATATTTGGGGCGATAAACGGAGGTAAAACAAGATGTCTGAGGGTTATAGCAAGCCCCCTTACTTTCGCAACAATCCTTAATATCACGGGTTTTCATATAGCTAAAAGCGCCAGTCAGAAACCAATGTTTTTGTTCTCCCTTAGCAATAGGGGGATTATTGACCGTGCCCTTTACACCTCCTGCATAGTTATAGGGATCTTTTAGGCCTTCATCTCCCTGCGTCAAAGGGATCTTATCTGCACACTGCATTGGTTTCCAATCCGGCTGCCTTTCACCTATGCCATAGGCACAGCTTTCAGGAAACGCCAGTGTTTTAGGTGCTTCATCTTGCCCTAAGCCTAAAAAAGAATAGCTGTAAATTTTAGTAAACTGCCCCTTCACAAGCACCTTACGTACAGCATTATTACGATCATCACATTCTGGACAAGGGAAAGTTATCTGGCTGGATGCACCGCCCATTTCTGCAATGCCATAATCTGAATCAGGATTTTTATCTCTTAGGGCTAACCAAGCATAAAGGCCTTCCTCGTAACCCGTTAGCGTTCGAGCATCCACCTTAACACCACTTGATACCTCTCTTTCTAACTTGCCCTTGAGCATTTGCCATAGCTGAGCACTGCGCTGACGATTTTCTTGCTCTGCAATACGCATACCTGCAGTAGCGAGGACACGAACAGAGTGTAATTGGCACTCTGTTTGCCAATCAAATCCCTGCCACTCTGGCTCCCCCTTCTCTGTTAATGGGCCGTTGGAGCGAATATCTCTGAGTGCTTGTACCACTTCGTCCGTTACTGCACCTGCATCTGCCCAACTTTTACCACGAATATCACGAATAGGATCCGCTAAAGCCGAAACCTTGGGTCCTTCATGACTTAACCATTGTTCATCTTTTTGCTGGTATAGATACAATCGGGTACCGCTACTGCCTGCATCATAAATTGCATGACAACTTGAGACAGTATGAGATAAGGGAGAAGATTGTTCTTGAGCCGAGTCGGATTCAAATAATGTTGAACAGCCCGTTACCAATAGGCTGCTAATAATTATCATGCTGGACAGTAAGGGTTTAAACATATGAAGTATGCCTGAGGGTTATCACTTATGTATCAACAACGACCATGCGTTGTCACCGCAAGCATCAGGCTAACGTTTTAGAATAAAGTAATATATTACAAAAGATTACCAATAAATGGATTAACCCTCTGCCCTAATGCTACGATTCCGCCCCTCTTTTTTCGCTCGATACAGTGCTTTATCCGCGGCTTGATAGACAGAGATAAAGTCTTTACCGCTATTTGGAGAGGCTGCAACGCCAATAGAAACGGTACTGCCCTTAGCGTCTGGTATTTTTTGCTCTACGCTTTTTTGGTAGCGCTTGCGAATCCATTCAGCCTTTTGATAAGCCACATCAATTTCGGCATTCGGCAATAGAATTAAAAACTCTTCACCACCATAACGACAAACCAAATCATTCGCCCGACACTCTTCCCGTAACACTCCAGCCAGTAACTGCAGTACTTCATCGCCCTTTTTATGTCCCAGGCTATCATTCACGCTTTTAAAATGATCCACATCGAGCATCAGAATACTGGCGGCTCCTCGCTGGCTATCGGTAAAAGCCAGATGGGCGTGCTCTTCTAAAAAGCGCCGATTATACAACCCTGTCAAAGCATCATGGGTAGCCTGAATATGTAATTCATCCCTTAGACGGCTGATTTCATCAACCTGATTTTGTAACTGACGATTAGACTCTCTAACCTGATATTCCAACCGTTTTTGCTCAGTGATATCCGTTGAAATTCCAATATAGCGGTCAATCTCTCCCTGATCATTTTGCAACGGGATTTTAACGGTCCAGTAATATCGAATATCTCCTGCAAGATTAAGGCATTCCAAACAATCAATGCGTTGACCATTAGCAAAAACCTGTCGATCCGTCTCTTCAAACTCCTCAGCCTGTTCTTGATCGAACATTTCAAAGTTATTAAGCCCCATCACCGAATCACTGGAACATTGCAGCAGCTCTTCGGTTTTTTTATTGATGTAGCAGAAACGACAGTCACTATCTTTAATAAAGATATAGGCCCCCACATTATCCAGAATAGTGCTGAGCCGTTGCTCGCTCTCATAGAGCTTTTGCTGGGTTTGTTTTAATTCGGTGATATCAGTAGAAATCCCAAATAAACCAGAGACCCTATCCAAATCGTCAAATAATGGTTTCTTAACGGATAGGTAGTGTCTCTGCTCATTGAGATGGGGTAGGAAATTAACTTCTTCTTTTTCTATGGTTTGTGCATCATTAATAACAAATTGATCACTTTCTTTAATCAAACGCTGAGCCGTAGCGCTATCAAATAAAGCACTATCATCTTTTCCAATAATTTGTTCCGGCTCACAGGAAAAAAGCTCACAAACCTGTCGGTTCACGAAGGTATAACGATAATTTTTATCTTTGCAGTAAACATAGGCTCCCAAATTATCCAGCAGACTGAATAAATTATGCAGCTGCTCTTTCGAGGGTGTCGCTTTAGTAATATTTAAGACTAAATAATCACAACCGGACTCTTTTACCTTGGAGCAATTGAGTTGAAAGAGCGTTTTTCTATGGTAAAAAACAGGATCATCCACTTGATGATGGTCATTTAGCAAAGGGACAAGTGACCCTTGCCATAATTCACTCTGAGGTAAGGAGTCCAGATCTTCAGCCAAAAGCTGAGCCGCAGCTGAATTAACCACAACAGGCAGCCAATCATCTAAATTAATGACCAAGTAAGCCTGTTTTAGCTGATTAAAAATAGAGCATAACGGCATAAAGCGGGTCTCCTAGACCAGGCAAGCAGAGAAATGCAGAGTAACGTTGATAAGGCTATCCCTAAGTAAGGCAGGTAGTATGAGAAGTTTACTTTTTGCCGACCCGTCTTATACAACCCTTTATTAGATTGATTACTCGATATCATCGCAATTACATAATGTTACATATATTAGTGATTACTGCCAATAAAATACATTTTTAATTCTTACTACCGGGCAATAAAACACCGACTGATACGAGGCAAGAGAATGCCAGATAAAAACCAAATAGCCTTGAGCCAATTGTTTGAACAGATCAGGCATTGCCAGGAGTGTGTAAACCACCTTCCCCTTGGCCCAAATCCGATTATTCGGGGTAAAAGCAGTGCAAAAATACTTATTATCGGGCAAGCACCTGGTACTAAAGTGCACACAAGTTCCATTCCTTGGGATGATGCCAGCGGTAAGCGGCTACGTCAGTGGTTAGGTTTAACAGACGATGAGTTTTATAATGAAGAGAATATTGCCATTATGCCTATGGGCCTCTGTTATCCCGGTAAAGGGAAGTCTGGAGATCTACCGCCACGGCCTGAATGCGCTCCCTTATGGCATGAAAAGGTATTAGAACAACTGCCTCACCTAGAGTTCACTCTCCTTATTGGTCAATACGCTCAACAATATTATCTAGAGAATAGAGCCAAAACACTGACCGAAACAGTACAAGGATGGCAACAGTGGTTTCCAGATAAACTGCCATTACCTCATCCGTCACCACGTAATACCTTGTGGCTCAAAAGAAACCCTTGGTTTGAAATTAACGTCCTGCCTGTTCTCCAGCAAAGAATTAAAACTATACTGAAACATCCAAGCAATTAAGCCCGTATAAAGCGAAGGGATCTATTGACAAATTTTCACAGAAAAGCAGAGTATTTTTTGTTAGTTTGTACCATTCCCGATAGATTATCCGTGATATCTATTTTCGAGTACTCTGAGACTGACACAGATTCACCCGCTTCATCTATCAGCAATTATCGGAATTGGTATTAATCGTCTTATCACTATAAAAGGCCTTCCCATGAAACGTATTTTGATTGTGGACGACATTCCCTCTAACCGGAAAATAGCCACCGTCATATTGGGAAAAAATGGGTGGGATACCACTGAAGCAATAGGTGGTCCAGAAGCTCTGGCCCGAGAAGACTTATCGAGCTTTAGTCATGTGCTCCTAGATATTAATATGCCAGAAATAGATGGTATAGAAGTTTGTCACCGGCTTCGAGCTCAGGCAGATTTGAGCCATTTACGCATCGTTGCCTATACAGCCCATGCCATGGAAAATGAAAAGAACCAGATTATGTCCGAAGGCTTTGATGATATTGTGATTAAGCCTATCTCTGTTGCCAGTTTACTCGCAGCCTTAGAAGGACAAAAGCAAGAGCAAACCTAGAAACTAGAGCCAAAGACTCTATAACAACAGAGAGTTACCATTCGGTCTAGAGCGTTTTGCTAAACCCGACAGAAAGCCGTTTATTCCGTAGGCGCTACGGGGAGAATCACACGGAAATGGGAGCCATCAGAGCTCGACTCCACCAGAGTAACAGTGCCACCCATGAGCTCTGATAATTCTTTAACAATCGCCAAGCCTAAACCTGTCCCCCCATGATATCTTGAAACAAACTCTGAACCTTGTCGGAAAGCTTCAAAAACATAGGCCTGAGCAGACTCTGGAATACCACCCCCTGTATCAAATAGGTCAAAATAAACGTGATCATCCTGCTGAGTAACCTGCAATTGAATGCTGCCCTTCCCTGTAAATTTAATCGCATTATCTAACAGGTTATTTAGGATCTGACGTAAACGAGTATCATCGGTGTAGATTACAAAATCAGCAGAGCACTCTGCCTGAAGGGTTAACTGTAAATTCTTTTGTTCTGCGCCATGTTTATGGCTGTTAACCAACGCAATTAACCATTTATGTAGTTCTATTGGCTGTATCGTCAGGAGCAACTGATCCGCATCTATTTTAGCCAGATCCAGAATATCATCGACTAAATGCAACAAATGCTGACCACTGGCATTAATAATCCCAGCATATTCCATGGTTTCAGCATCCTTCTGCTCCATTTGTAACACTTCGGAGAAACCTAGAATACCGTTCAATGGAGTGCGTAATTCATGAGACATCCGAGCCAAAAAATCATTTTTCATCTGACTGGCTTTCTCAGCTTCTTTCCGGGCTTGGTCAGATAATTCAAAGGAAGCCTCGACACTGTCCGCCATATGATTCAAAGCATCACTTAACTGTCCTAATTCATCTCTTCTCTGCTGCTCAAAACGGAAACTGTAGTCACCTGTTTCGATCTTTCGTAGGCCTGAGCTGAAATAATTCACTAAGCTTGTAATCAAAGAGGCGATCCAAATCGCTATCACGACGACAACCGCAATCATCACCAAGGTCGATGCACTTAGGTTGACGGCAATATCCTGCATAATGTCATCAATGATCGTCAGAAGATCACTCTGACGCTGCTTCAGGCTATCGCTTAATTCCGCAACCTTAATATCCATCTCTGCTGCTGTTTGCTTGGCAGGTTGTTGGAAATCATCAATATTCGCCCCTATGGTGACAAAGCCAAACCCTCTAGGGGAGTTGGCATATGGGCCGGAGTAATAAGGAATCGTTGCTGCAGTGGTTAGCTTCCACACACCGCTCCAGCGAATCAAGAAAGAACCCGAGCCACCAAACTGAGTGAGGTCATACCAACCATTACATTGAGGTGCAAAGTTTAAATACCGACAATCCAGACCTAAATTACCGGATTTGATTAAAGCTTTTTCAGGTCTTTTACTACGACTCTGACTATCAAACTTTCTGACACCGGATAAATAATCTTTTAACGCTAAGCCGCTTTCCTGCCAAGCTCTGTACAATTCCCTATCCAACCAAGGAACGGCTCTTTCTCCCGTATCAGGATCAAAGCCCATAATAGAGTGATGTCGGGGGTGCGCAATATTACGATCCTGATAATCCCACATAAATGCATAATTGCCCTTACTCGCATCAGCAATAGCGGTATAGCGCTCATCATTGGGCAAAAGGTGATTCGTAAAGGACATCAGATGGTCATGATTTAGAGCCAGTGTTATATAACCCAATACCTTGCTATTACGCACCACGGGTGTTGCCCAACGAACAATACCTTGAAAGCGCTTACCTAGAGGATTCTCGCGGCCAGCATAGGCTTCTTTTTCTGGCTCAAAAGCGAGACTACGCGTTTGAGCACTAGCAGGCGTCACCGTCCCTATAATACGAGAAGGAACATAAGGGCCAATCACTTCAGAAACATAGATTTCACCAGCTTTTAACGTCTTAATATCAGAAAAATACGTTTCCGCTTTACTCCAAGTATTTTCCTTTTTTGAGATATCTCTTAAATCAGCAGGCAATAAATCACTGGTTTGTACCTTAATTTTTTCCATACCTTGCAAATCGACAAAGGTTATCTCATGGAATAAGGGCACATTACGACTGGCCTGAACACGCTCCGGTGCCCGATAGTGGAAATCTTGTCTATTTTCGGGGTTAGTCGAGGTCACTTTTTGGAAGTTATCCAGATGTTGCTCTGGTGACACCCAAGCAGAACCGTCACTGGCTAAACGCCATTGACCTTCATCGACTAAACGTCGACGGTGCTGTTGAATAAAATCTTGATAACTTTTTTTATCGATGGGTAGAGCTGCTGCCTGCAGGAGATCTTGGTCCCTGGCATATAAAAAATCAGCCACGGCTCTAGCAGTATCTGTTGTTAAACGCTCCAGCTCTTCCCTAGCTCTATCATTAAGCGCCTTTTCAGCTTCTCTGCTAAAAGTTGCCCCCATATCAGCTACGGTTGAGCGCACTTCTCTATTTAACAGATCCGTCTCTGCACCCAATCGATCGGCAAGATATAGCACCCCCTGCCAAGCAAAGAGCGCCAGCAAAATCAGAGGTACAATTTTTATGACTAAAAATAGGGCTATAAGTTTTGCCCGAATCCCTATACCAACCGATTTAGAGGGCATCCGCTCTGCTCCTGCAACAGATTTTCACACGCGTATCATATGTATTCTTTGATGTAATAATGAAAAATATTTGCCGATTAAAATGCAAATAAAATATAACAATTGCGGCTCTAAAAGTATCTCGAAAATAATGTGCCGAATAAAAACTGTGACCCGTATCACTGAACCAATAAGCACTGGCACTAAAGTCTTTCGACATTTTACCCCTATTCTCACCGGCCAACAGGCCGGTGAGAATAGAAAAAATTATGTAGGACTGCTTAACAACAACGTTCTAAATACGGGTATCACTCTATTATCGGTCAAGTTCAGGTTTTATATAACACCAGTAATGACCAAAGAGTCCCAAAGAGCGGAATAACATAAAGAAACTAAAGGCCAACCAGAGACCTGTATTTCCCCAAACCTGACTAAAAAACCAAACAAAAAGATAAAGTAATGTCGCCAATATGACACTATTACGCATAATATCAGCTCGCGTCAGCCCGATATAAACCCCATCAAATAGATAACTACCGACAGCAAATATCGGAATAAGCATCGCCCAGATCAAATACTCTTCAGCTAACAGCAATACCTCTGGAATATTTGTCATTAAACCAACAATCTGAGTGCCTAATAGCCCATAGAGCAAGCTGCATATTCCAGCAGCAATAAAGCTTAAAATAGCACTATGCCAAATAATCACTTTCATCTGTTGATTATTTTTGGCACCGCTTGCTTCACCGACAAGCGCTTCAGCACTATGAGCAAAACCATCCAGAGCATAAGACGCAAACATCACCATCTGCATCAAAATAGCATTAGCGGCCAGAACATCAGCCCCTTGTTCTGCCCCTTGCGCCGTAAAAAAGGCAATGGCCCATAATAAGATCCAGGTTCTCACCAGCAACTGCTGATTAACCTGCAATAAGCGACGGAAATCTTTTCCTTTCCCCAGAGATAACTGCCAATCCGGTAATAATGCAGTCACCCGTTTAAAAGCCAGTGTTAACCCCACTAGCAGTGTTGCGTAATCGGCTAAAACAGAAGCAAAGGCCACACCACTCACTTGCCATTGCAAAACTAAAACAAATACCAAATCCAGAATAATATTCAGGCTATTACCCAGGAGTAACATCAACAAGGAGAAGCGACTGTTTTGTAAACCTAAAAACCAACCTAATAAAACGTAATTGATCAGCACGGCCGGGGCAGCCCAGATCCGTATCCCTGCATATTCCGCCGCAACACGGGATATTGTTAAATCTGAAGTTAATAGTTCCAAGCCAACGGGTATTAAGAATGACTGACCTAACAGCAATGCACCTGCCACAATAATCGCTAAAACAATGCCCTGCTGTAGCAATACAACAACTTGCTGGTAATCCTTTTGCCCTGCCGCCTGCGCTACAACACCCGTGGTTCCCATACGTAAAAAACCAAACCCCCAAAATAGAAAACTAAATAGGGTAGCGCCTAAGGTCACACCTGCTAGATATAATGAGGAGGAAAGATGCCCTACCACCGCCGTATCCACCAAACCCAATAGAGGTACGCTGATATTGGAGAGAATAATAGGCAGGGCTAGCGCCCAAATTTTTTTATTGATACTCATGTTTCACATCATCAGACAAACGGATCGAGAAGTATTTGGGCAAAAAAAATGCAGCGCCCATTGCTGAACGCTGCATTTTTGGAGCAGAGTAAAGATTAACCCAGAGAAGCCTGGATAATCTTGTACTTCTCCATCAGTTCATCCTTAGATTCCACATTTTCTGGATCCTTTGGAATACACTCTACCGGACATACCAGTACACACTGAGGTTCGTCGTAGTGACCTACACATTCAGTACACAGGTTTGGATCAATTTCATAGATCTCATCACCCTGAGCGATTGCACCATTGGGACATTCAGGTTCACATACATCACAGTTGATGCACTCGTCGGTAATCAGCAAAGCCATAACGCTACCTCATCAAAGCTAATCATGCTTAATCGTTTTTAAAATGTTCTTTTAATGCTTGAGCAACAATTGGGTGCACAAACTTACTCACATCCCCGTCAAGGCTAGAAATCTCTCTCACCAGAGTAGATGAGATATAAGAATTTCGCTCTTCAGGTGTGAGGAAAATACTTTCTACATCAGACGAGATCGCCCGATTAAGGTTTGCCAACTGCAGCTCATATTCAAAATCAGACACTGCGCGCAATCCACGCATAATAACTCGCGCCTGTTGCTGTTCTAAAAAGTCTGTCAGCAGACAATCAAAACCACACACTTCAACATTGCCATATTGGCTGACTACCGACTCCGCCAGTGCCACTCGCTGTTCCAAGGGCAACAGAGGTTTTTTGCGCGGGCTAGCAGCAATCGCCAAAATAACTTTGTCAAAAATCCGACTGGCTCGTTCAACCAGATCGGTGTGTCCATTGGTAATCGGATCAAACGTTCCGGGATAAACAACCGTAGTCATCGCCATTTCCTGATCATGCACGGGTTTTAAAGTGGCTGAATGTTAAACAAATTGCCTCATGGGTACAAACTTCTATGTGCTATATCCTTATAGCTAAGACCAAAGCTGGATAAAATATGCGGCCTTTTACTAGGAAAATAATATTATCTTCAACTAAAGTAATTACTTTAAGTTATCGAATAATTAGCCTGCATCACAGATTTGCTCAGATTTTAATGCTATATTTGCAATGCTTTTAATAACTAAAACTAAATAAAAGCAATATCCGTAAGTTAGATTGAGTGCGAAACCCGAGACTATGACTGTGAAAACCAAAGACCGGATTGTCCAAGCAGCCCTTGAGCTGTTTAACACCCATGGTGAGCGCAAGATCACAACCAATCATATTGCCGCACACCTTAAAATTTCGCCTGGTAATTTATATTATCACTACCGTAATAAATCCGACATTATTGCTCGGATTTTTGATCAATATGAAGAGAGCCTTGCGGCTTTATTTGATCTGCCTCAAGATCGGGCGATTACGTTAGATGATCAAGCTAAATTACTGGAAAAAATGCTGCAGGTATTTTGGAATTACCGCTTCCTACATCGTGATCTCGTTGGCATGTTAGCCAATGATCAAGAATTACAGCAGCGTTACCAATTAATTGCCAATAACGGTATTGCTCAAGCAGGCAATATTTTAAAGCGCTTACGTGATGCTGATATTATGCAGATCACAGAAGAAGAAATACCGCTTCTTGCGCTGAATATATGGCTCGTCCTAACCAGCTGGGGTAGCTATCTGCGTACAGCAAAAGGGATCAGTGAAGAAGATATTCGCCAAGAACATCTATTTGCCGTGTTGCAACAGCTAATCGCTTTGGAAATGCCTTACTTATCAGAGACAAGTAAGGCCCAAACAAAACAGGCGCTGTCTCAACTTCAACCCAGTTGACGCTGATATAGGCGACAGATCACCTGTCCGATCTTTTTCTCTCGATGCAGGTGCCAGTTAGCTGGCACCTGATCAAGGGCTAAACTTTTTTCAGCTTCCATATAGATCCAAGCAGATTCTGTTAACCAATCCAGTTGCTCTAGTTGCTGACAAGCAGGTAATAACAGATCCTGACCAAAAGGAGGGTCCAAAAAGACGAGATCAAAACATTGATCTGAACCCTGCTTTAGCCACTGCAAGGCATCCATTTGTACGACTTCAGCACTTTGGCAGTTCAAGGTTTTTAGATTATCTCTCATCTGACGCACCACACCGGAGTGAGTATCCAGAAAGGTCGCTCCCTTAGCACCACGAGACAAAGCTTCCAAGCCTAATGCACCACTACCAGTGAACAGATCCAATACCTGAGCCCCGTGAATAGAAAAGGAGAGCCAATTAAACAGGGTTTCTCTTAATCGATCTCCTGTTGGCCGTAATCCCTGACCATCAGGAAAAGGCAACTTACGTCCACGCCATTCACCAGCAATGATCCTTAATTCATTACGCCCTGCCCCCGTTTTTGAAGGTTTAGCCGATGACGGTCTACTCTGTTTTTTTCTTGCCATAATCTCGTTGAACTTTGTTATAAACCGATAAAACCACGCAAAGCGTGCTGCTGAAGGCCGTGCTGTAACGCTTAGAAAAAGCAAAAAAACGGTAAAAGCACTATTAAAATGAAGTGATGTCTAAAAAACTCTTGTCCTAGGCCGGACAATACGTCGTGGATTGTACCCCCCGTGCACGACAAGTGGTAGGATAGGCCCGGCTATTTTCCATATCATCTACACAGAATTTATCCCATGTTTGGCTTATTCAAACGCAAAAAAAATAAAAAGTCGGCTCAACCTGAACCTCAGGTGGCTGAACCTCAAATAGAAGAACAGGTTGTTGAAACGCCACCGGAAGTACAGTCGACAGAATCGGCGCCGGTTGAAACAACGACAACTGAAGCTATCTCAGAAACCTCTGACACTGCTTCTGTACCCTCTGAAACGACGGCTCCTGAAGCTACGGTCACCGAAGCAAAGCTTCAGGTGGAAAAATCGATACCTGTTGAGCCTGAAGCAGAAAAAACAGCTTCATCTATTGAAGAGAGCAAAGCTGAAGCACTCTCTGTTGTTGAAGAACGCTCTGTTGTTGAAGAACGCCCTGTTGTCGAAGAGCAGCCCGTTGTTAAAGAAACGACTGTTGAAGAACCTAAGGTTGAAGCAGCTATCGAGCAACCGGCTCCTGAGCCCGTGCAAGAGAAACCTAAAAAAGCCGGTTTCTTTGCTCGTATTAAGGCAGGTTTAGGCCGTACTCGCTCCAACCTTACCGAAGGGCTTGCCAGCCTGTTTCTGGGTAAAAAGCAGATTGATGATGATCTGCTGGAAGAACTTGAAACCCAGCTACTTGTGGCAGATATCGGTGTTGAAGCAACGGCTGAAATTATCGATCGCCTTACCGATCGGGTGCAACGCAAACAATTGGCAGATGCTCAGGCTCTTTACCAAGCGTTAAAGGATGAGCTGAGAAGCATGCTTGAGCCTGCTAACAAGCCTCTTGTTATCGATCAAAGCAAGACGCCTTATGTCATCCTGATGGTTGGCGTAAATGGTGTGGGTAAAACCACAACCATTGGTAAGCTGGCAAAAAAATTCCAGAGTGAAGGCAAAAGTGTCATGCTCGCAGCCGGTGATACCTTCCGTGCTGCTGCGGTAGAACAGCTACAGGTATGGGGTGAGCGTAACAAAGTACCTGTTATTGCTCAGCATACCGGAGCCGATAGTGCTTCCGTTATTTTTGATGCTATTCAGGCCGCTAAAGCCCGTAATGTTGATGTATTAATTGCAGATACCGCGGGGCGCTTGCAAAATAAAAGTCATCTGATGGAAGAGCTGAAAAAAGTCACCCGTGTGATGAAAAAGCTCGACGACAGCGCACCTCATGAAACCATGTTGGTTGTCGATGCAGGTACAGGACAAAACGCTCTGTCCCAAGCCAGCCTATTTGATGAAGCGGTAGGCCTGACCGGCATTACCCTGACCAAACTGGATGGTACCGCGAAGGGTGGTATTGTATTTGCCCTAGCGAAGCAGATGGAAATTCCTATCCGTTATATAGGTGTTGGTGAACAAGTTGATGATTTACGTCCGTTTGATGCCGATCAGTTTACCAATGCACTGTTTGATCAATCTGAGTCTTAAGCCGAGTCGCCTATGAGTTCAACGCAGGAAGCTATGATCCACTTCGCTAACGTCAGCAAACGTTACGAAAATGGCTTTGATGCGCTTAAACACTTGGATTTCACCATTAACAAGGGTGAAATGTGCTTTCTTACCGGCCACTCAGGGGCCGGTAAAAGTACGCTATTAAAGTTGATTATGCGCATGGAGAAGGCCACTAACGGACAAGTGGTGGTTAACGGTGAAAACCTTTCCAAGATGTCTAAAAGCAAAATCCCGGCTTTAAGACGTAATATCGGCGTCGTTTTCCAGAACCATCAGCTGCTATTTGATCGCAGTGTTTTTGATAACGTCGCTCTACCCCTACTCATCGAAGGCGCTGATCCTAAAATGATCGGCAACCGAGTTCGGGCTGCTCTGGATAAGGTGGGATTGCTAAGTAAAGAAAAACTCAACCCCATAATGTTATCCGGCGGTGAACAACAACGGGTGGGTATCGCCCGTGCTGTTGTAAAAAAACCCCCTATTATTCTCGCAGACGAGCCCACCGGTAACCTTGATCCCAAATTATCCTCCGAGATCATGCACCTGTTTGAACAATTTAACGAACGGGAAGTGACCGTATTAATTGCCAGTCACGATCTGGATCTTATTGCTCGCATGGGAAAGAGAGTACTGACCCTTAATCAAGGTGCCTTATCAAGTAGCGGAGGCCAACGGTGAACGATTCAAGTAAATCTAACAACCGAGGAACCTCACCAAGAGGCGCCAGTGTTTCCACTCCTAGACCTGTGGCCCCTAAACGCAAAACGGCAGAACCAACAGCAAAAGGCGCCAGTCAGTCCGAGATTAATACCGGTAATAAAACCCGTAGCTGGTTACGTCATCACCGTTTAATGGCACAAGATAGCCTTTGGCGAGTGATACGTACGCCTTTTTCCAGCTTGATGACCTGGGCTGTACTCGCTATCGCTTTAGCACTGCCTACAGGGCTTTATCTATTTCTGAACAATGCCCAAGTGGTCACCAGCAATTGGGATGGCACTTCTCAGGTTTCCTTATTCCTGAAAATGGAAGTCAGTGAAACTCAAGCACAATCTCTGCGCTTAAAATTGGATTTGCGCAGTGATATCGCCAGTGTTAGCTACATATCCAAGGATCAGGCTCTAAAAGAATTTAAACAGTTTTCTGGTTTTGGTGAGGCTCTGGATTATCTTGAAGGTAATCCCCTACCCAGCGTTCTTGTCGTTCGCCCGGCCAGTAATATCGGTGGACTTGATCAGCAGGAAAGCCTGCTAAAAGAGTTGCAGCAGATGAAAGAAGTTGAGGAAGCTCAACTTGATCTAGATTGGGTGAAACGTCTCTATTATATCATGGAGCTCAGCCAACGTGCGGTCAGTGCTTTAGCTATTCTGTTAGGCATCGCCGTGTTATTAGTGGTGGGTAATACGATCCGGTTAGCCATTGAAAACCGTCGGGATGAAATTGTTATTGTTAAGCTGGTCGGTGGTAGTAATGCTTTTATTCGCCGCCCCTTCCTTTATACCGGAATCTGGTATGGCTTAGGCGGTAGCCTATTGGCTTGGTGGATTATCAGTATCAGCTTGCTCTGGTTAGATGGCCCTGTGCGCTCTCTCGCCAGCGCTTACGACGCTGCCAGCTTTGAGCTGATTGGCCTAGGTTTTGGGGATTCCCTACTACTACTCATATCTGGTACAGTGCTTGGCTGGCTCGGCGCTTGGTTAGCGGTTAGCCGTCATCTGGGTGCAATAGAACCCAGATAAACTAAAAATTAGGCTCATAAGGCCGATAAATCTGAGTATGCAAGCTGAACCTCTTGCAAAAAGGTCAGGAATATCTATATTAAATGCTCCTGAATTGAACTTATTGCGTCTGACGCGCTCAGATAAGATCAGAATAAACATCTTCTTCGAGGTTATATGAACAAGGGCCTACAAACGATAGATACCCTGTCCCCTGGACAGGATTTGAATGCTTATATTCAAGTCGCTAATAGCTTCCCGGTATTATCCGTAGAGCGTGAGCAGGATCTTGCTCGTCGCTTATTCGATCAGGCAGATATAGATGCCGCTAGGGAATTGGTGTTATCTCATCTGCGTTTTGTCGTTCATATTGCTAAAAGCTATTCCGGTTATGGCTTACCTCAAGCAGACCTTATTCAGGAAGGTAATGTTGGCTTGATGAAAGCGGTAAAACGTTTTGATCCTAATGTGGGTGTTCGCTTGGTATCCTTTGCAGTGCATTGGATTAAAGCCGAGATTCATGAATACGTACTGCGTAACTGGCGTATTGTGAAAGTAGCAACCACCAAAGCACAACGTAAACTGTTTTTTAATCTGCGCAGTGCCAAAAAAGGTCTGGGTTGGTTAAACAATCAAGAAGTTGATGCCATTGCACAGGATCTGGATGTTAAACCTCAGACCGTGCGTCAAATGGAAAGTCGCCTAAGTGCTCATGATGCATCCTTTGATGCCTATGGTGACGATGACGATGACCAGGCTTATCAAGCACCGGCTTATTACCTGGAAGATCACCGATATAACCCGGCAACTGAGCTTGAAGATTCTGACTGGGCAGCCGATGCGTCATCACGTTTACAAAATGCCATGTCACAACTTGATGAACGCAGTCAGGATATTCTGCAAAAACGTTGGCTAACAGACAGCAAGGCCACTCTGCATGAATTAGCCGATGTTTATAGTGTTTCCGCTGAGCGTATTCGCCAGTTAGAGAAAAACGCCATGAACAAGGTGAAAAAGATGATGGAAGCATCAGCTTAACCCGCTAAACAAAAATAGTTCTATTGAAAAGGTCGCCTTAGAGCGGCCTTTTTTATTGCCTATCAAAACTGACTCCTCTCTCTGCTGTATATTTTTTGTTCATCGACTATTTATCTAATAATTAGATTAAGCTAATATATTGGGTGTGAATTAATACGTTCCAGAGAAATACGCCTTGCCGGAGACTATGAAATGCTTACAGCTGCCCCTGCCAAATGGCTGTCCATCACCAGCCTGCTTTATTTGCTGGCAAGTCCAGCGATCGCTTTAGAAACCTTAACGCTCAAAACAGAGACCCGTAGCCAAGCTATTCACCTAGATGGAACCATTGAAGCGATCCGTAAAAGCACAGTTGCAGCACAAACAGCCGGAACCATTAGCGCTGTTTATTATGATGTGAATGATAGCGTTCAACCCGGTTCGGTATTATTGCAGATCAGTGATAGTGAACAGCAGGCACGTTTAGAGCAGTCACAAGCCGCCAGTAAAGCTGCACAAGCGAATCTAAAAGATGCGGAACAAAATTTTAACCGTATCAGAGGAATCTATAAGAAACACTTGGCGTCACAAGCCCAGTTTGATCAAGCTAAAAACCAACTGGATGGAGCAAAAGCCAGTTATCGACAGGCCAATGCCGCATTAAAAGAAGCCCAAAAGCAGGTTTCTTATACTAAGGTTATTGCACCCTATGGTGGTGTCGTGACTCAGCGTCACGTAGAACAAGGAGAAGTTGTCGCTCCCGGTTCGCCACTAATGAGTGGCATCGATCTAGAACAACTAAGAGTGAATGTTAACCTACCGCAAAAATATGCCGAAGGTGTGCGTAAACACCAACTGGCAGAGATACTTTTGCCCAATAACCAGGTTATTCCTGCACAATCTCTAACCATTTATCCTTATGCCGATGCCAAAACACATAACTTTCAAGTTCGCATCGATCTGCCTAGAAACCAACCAAATCTATACCCTGGAATGATGGTTAAGATATCCGTTCCTATCTCCAGCTATCAAAGCATTAATATTCCCAAGCAGTCCTTAATTTCTCGCAGTGAGCTACAAGCTGTCTATGTTCTCAATCAGAAAAATAAACCCCAATTGAGGCAAGTACGCATTGGCAAGCAAGATCAAAATAACGTTGAAATCCTATCAGGCTTACTTCCAGGAGATCGTATCGCTCTTAATCCCAACCAGGTTTTAAAAGAGATCAATGCCGCGAGGGACAATAGCGATGTATGAGGATAAAAAACTGGGTATCTCAGGCCTCACCGCCCGAGCCTTTCAAAATACCGAGATTACGCCTTTACTGGCGATTGTCGGTATGTTGCTAGGACTATTAGCGATCCTGATTACACCAAAGGAAGAAGAACCTCAGATCGATGTCACCTTTGCCAATATTTTTATGGCCTTCCCCGGTGCCACGCCCAAGGAGGTCGAGCAACTCGTCTCAACGCCTGCGGAACAGGTTATGTCCGAGGTTGAAGGGGTTGAACATGTGATGTCTGTTTCTCGACCAGGAATGTCGGTATTAACCGTACAGTTTGAGGTGGGTATCACCCGTCAGGAAGCCATTGTTAGACTGTATAATCAGGTGCAATCTCATCAGGACTGGCTACCCAAAAATCTAGGGGTTTCTCAACCCTTGATTAAGCCAATGGGTATTGATGATGTGCCTATCATGAGCTTAACCCTATGGTCCGATAATCCTGATATTGCCAGCCATGAATTAAAAAAGATCGCCCACAATTTGGAAGTTGAGCTGAAGCGCATCAAGGGGACTCGTGATATCTACACACTGGGCGGCCCCGATAATGTCGTACATGTGCAGTTAGATCCAACCCTGTTATCTGGTTTTAACTTAAGCCTTGAGGATCTTCGTAATGCATTACAGGCCAGTAATATGGCCAGTGGTGATAACCAGGTTGTCCAAAATAATCAGGTGATTCCTATCCAGACAGGGGAATTCTTAAGCTCGATACAAGACGTTTCTCAATTGGTTGTTGGTCTAAATAATGGCGCCCCTGTTTATCTGCAGGATGTGGCAGATATTCGCCTAGGACCTGATACTCCAGAACAAAGTGTCTTTATGGGATTAGGCCCAGCGTTTAATAGCTCTGAAACACACCACTTAGAGCCCCTCAGCCACTCCTTATATCCTGCGGTTACTCTGGCCATCGCCAAGCAGCCCGGACAAAACGCCATTGATATTACCCAAAGCATTAACCGTCGCTTGGAGCAATTAAAAAACATCGCCATTCCTGATGGTGTGCAAGTCACGGTCACCCGGGATTATGGTCAAACGGCCAATAATAAATCAAACACCCTAATATCTAAGTTAATTTTTGCCACAGGCTCCGTGGTTTTATTGGTATTAGCGACTCTTGGCTGGCGTCAGGCACTGATTGTAGGCTTGGCAATTGTTATCACCCTAATGATCACTCTATTTGCGTCATGGGCCTATGGCTTTACTCTGAACCGGGTATCCCTTTTTGCTCTGATCTTCTCTATCGGCATCTTAGTCGATGATGCCATTGTGGTGGTGGAGAATATCCATCGACACCTGAGCATAGGCGGCAAGTCTATACAGGAAGCGATTCCTCTAGCGGTAGATGAAGTGGGTGGTCCAACTATTCTGGCGACCTTTACCGTTATCGCCGCCCTAATGCCGATGGCTTTTGTCACTGGCCTGATGGGCCCCTATATGAGCCCTATTCCTATCAATGCCAGCATGGGTATGCTGATCTCACTGATCAT
Source organism: Oceanospirillum sp. (assembly GCA_047518265.1). Lineage (GTDB taxonomy): Bacteria > Pseudomonadota > Gammaproteobacteria > Pseudomonadales > Halomonadaceae > Oceanospirillum. The sequence continues at coordinate 182,655 of JAKZRG010000004.1, read as the reverse complement.
CGCCTTTGTGGTCACCCCATGGCTGGCTTTTAAGCTGCTAAAACACAGCTCATCGGATAATCAGGCTAAAGACTCTAAAGCAGAAAATATTGAAGATCACTCCGCAGGCAGCCCTGGTTTATTGCGTTTTTTCCGAGTCCTACTAACGCCTTTTCTACGAGAGAAGAAGGGCCGAAGCATGCGAATTTTGCTGAGTGTCGTGATTATTGGTTTAACACTGGCCGCTGCTGCATTACCCGCAACACTGTCCGTTGTATTAAAAATGCTACCCTTCGATAACAAATCTGAAGTACAGATTATTGTAGATATGCCGGAAGGTACGCCTGTCGAGCTAACTCAAAGAGTCTTACTGGAACTGGGTGAATATTTACAAAATGTCCCGGAAGTGACCCATTATCAAACCTATGCAGGGACAGCCGCTCCGATTAATTTTAACGGACTGGTTAGACAATATTATCTGCGTAAAGACCCTCACAGTGGTGACATCCAAGTTAACTTTGTGGATAAATCACACCGTGAACGCAAGAGCCACGAAATCGCCTTAGCCATTCGAGCCCCTCTTCAGGCAATAGGTAAAAAATATCACGCCAATATTAAGATTGTTGAAGTACCACCAGGTCCACCTGTCATAGCCCCTTTAGTGGCCGAGATATATGCGGCAGATAATCAACTTATGACAGATACTGCCAAAGCATTACGCAAACGTCTGGAACAAACCGACGGCGTTGTTGATGTCGACGATATGATCGAAACACCCAGTGAAAAATACCTACTACGTATTGATCGTCAGAAAGCCGCTATTATGGGAGTCTCTCAACAAAGTATTGTTTCAGCATTGTCCACAGCCTTAAACGGTGAAGATATTAGCTATCTACACAATGCCAATGTGAAATACCCTCTGCCGATTCGCTTAGAGTTGACCGAAGCAGATAAAAGCAATTTACAACAATTTCTCACCCTAAAAGTACGCAGTAGAGAAGGGCAACTGATTCCTCTATCAGAATTAATTACCTTAATTGAAAGTCAGTGGCAAAAGACCATTTATCATAAAGATCTCTTACCGGTCACCTTTGTCACTGCGGATATGGCCGGAGAGTTGGATAGCCCGCTATACGGTATGTTTGACCTTATTGGTCAACTTGGAGAGCAGCCTTTATTTAACGATATGCCCCTAGAGCAGTTCTTTATTCAGCAACCTGAATGGCCTTTGGTTCCTTCCGTAAAGTGGGACGGTGAATGGCAGGTAACCTATGAAACCTTCCGAGATATGGGCATTGCTTACGGAGTAGGCATGATCCTGATCTATATGCTGGTCGTGGCACAGTTCCGATCTTATCGAGTCCCGCTGATTATTATGACACCAATACCTTTAACACTGATTGGAGTCATGCCGGGTCATGCTCTGTTGGGCTCTCAGTTTACCGCGACCTCTATGATCGGCATGATCGCTCTAGCCGGTATTATTGTGCGTAACTCGATTCTGTTAGTGGATTTTATTAATCAGCAATTGCGAGAAGGTATGGCATTTGAGGAAGCCGTGATTCAATCCGGTGCTGTCAGAGCGAAGCCCATTATCCTGACAGCTCTGGCGGCCATGATAGGCGCTTTGTTTATTCTGGATGATCCTATCTTTAACGGCTTAGCCATCGCTTTAATTTTTGGCCTAACGGTTTCAACCTTGTTAACTCTATTAGTGATTCCCGTGATGTACTACACCTTTGCCCCTGCGCGTATTAAAGCATTGGATAGAACACAGAATACATAGGGCGATGACATAAGTTGCGTGCCGCTATTAACCTACAAAGAAAAATGCCCGGATATTCCGGGCATTTTTAAAACTAAAAAGTAATTAGGCTACAACCAACTGGTTACGCCCACTCTCCTTTGCAATGTATAAGGCTTTATCTGCAGCATCTAACAGATCGTCCAAAACCTCACCTTCACGTACTTTTAAACCCATACTAATGGTGACGTTCAAGGTTTTATCTTCCCACTCGATCATCGTTGCTTCTACGGACTTACGTACCACTTCCAAGCGCTGAACCATCATATCTTCTGGCATATCCGTAAATACAACACAGAATTCTTCACCACCTAAACGGATCAAAAGGTCATCCGAACGAATATGCTCTTGTAAGGCATTCGCAATACCCCGTAAAACCTCATCTCCGGCATTATGGCCATAGGTATCGTTTACCTTCTTAAAAAAGTCGATATCCATCATGGCTAAACCCATGGTTAAACCTTTTTGGTCGACTTCTTTTATCAAGGTATTAGCATGGGGGTAAAAATACTGACGATTATGTAACCCCGTCAAAAAGTCCTTATAAGCCGCATCCTGTAACTCTCGAACACTGATCAACAAATCCATCATATTGTTAATGCGGCTGTAGAACTCCTCGACCGTGAAGCCTTTATACATAAAGTCATTAGCACCGCACTTTAGAATCTGAGCAGGAATCTGCTGATCCATCTGACCTGAGACGCCAATAACAGGCAATTGAGCGGAAGAAAATTGCTTACGAATACGACGAATCACATCATAGCCGCTCATACCAGGTAACTGATAATCGAGAAGAATCATGGAAATATCATTGTCGCGGGCCAAGAGATCCACGGCCTCTTCACCGGTAAAGGCAGTAATAACCTGATAATGCTGACGCTGTAGCAGAACTTTTAAATAGGTACAGTAAGTAGGCGAGTCGTCTACAACTAGGATTTTATGATGTTCATTACGTAATAATCGGGACACAAGATTGACCACATCCTGCAAACCATCCTGATCCTTAAAGAAATAATCGATAACATCTTTATCCATCACCTTCTGCCGAGTATCAGCATCCAGTGAACTGGTCAGTGCAATAGCCGGTATATGATGACTAAGGGCAACATCCAACATCTCCCCTTCTTCAGCATCAGGCAGCATTAAACCACTGACCACCGCTAAATACTGATCTTTATACTGCTCTAATAAGTTCTGGGCTTCCTGACAACTTTTAACAGAATCAACGGCAAGGGCCTTAACTGTACCTCGCAGGGTCTCTGCTAAAACATCTCGGAAAAAGACCGAGTTATCAACCACCAGCAGTCTGGATCTAGGGGCTCTGCTCTCAAGTGGCATATCGGGAGTCCTGTGTCTTTACAAGTTAATAGCAACTATTTTAATAGCAATTTTGCTGCCATGCGAAACAAAAAGTTACAATCAAGACTATAGCGCTATATACCTAAACAAACATATTTCATTCCCCGACCAGCGAGGCGAGGAATATGAAATTTTTGTAGAGCATTTTTAGGTGTTTAGTCATCGAAGACTACACACCCACTAAAACGGGTTTTAACAGATCATCTGCCAAAAAGGCCCACTGTTCAGGCCAATTATCGACAGGTGAACGCCCTGTTCGACTAAATTGCTGGATACGACCTTCAACGATAGAGGTCAATAATTGAGCGGTCACCGGAACTGGCATAACCGTTTTCATCTGATCTCGAATTTCAGCTTCTCGAAGAATCTGTTTTACCTGAGTCTCCAGTCGCTCATAAAACTGAGAAATACGACTGCGCAGGCGTATATCCTCTCCCACCAGAGCTTCACCGGTCAGAATGCGGCATAAACCCGGGTTTTTATCCGCAAAGGCCAGCATCAATGTCAGAATATGCTCACAACGATAAACCGCTTGAGGCTCATCTTGTAAGATGCGATTGACACGGGAAAAGACCGCATCCTCAATAAACTCAATCAAACCTTCAAACATTTTTGCTTTGCTGGCAAAGTGGCGATATAACGCAGCTTCCGATAATCCCACTTCCTTTGCCAATGCTGAGGTCGTTATCCGAGTACCAGGGTTCTTTTCCAGCATATGGACTAATGCTTGTAAGATCTGATCCTTACGGGATATTTTCGGTGTTTTTTGCTCATTTGCCTGAGTCATAAAGATTCCAAGTTGCCAGCGGTCTTATACCTATCCCGATAAAGAATCCCCCCATTGTATGGAAGTGATCTCTATCTCCTGATGTTTCATTATCAGGAGTTATCGGGAAGGGTATTACTCATCTTATTAAAGCCTGCACTGAGTCACTCTGGTGAAGGCTAAATCAATCTTGATTGGTGATCTGGGTACCCACACCTGCATCAGTAAAGACTTCTAGCAGGGTAGCATGAGGGACACGACCATCAATAATATGGGCGCTAACCACACCATTTTTAACGGCACTTAGCGCACAACCAATCTTAGGTAGCATACCACCATAAATGGTGCCATCTTCAATTAATTCATCCACTTGCTGAGTACTCAGACCAGTCAGAATATCACCACCCTTGTCCTGTAAACCCGCCACATTGGTCAATAACATCAGCTTTTCTGCTTGTAGCGCTTCAGCAACCTTGCCCGCAACCAGATCAGCATTAATATTATAAGAACGCCCCTCGGCATCAACACCTATGGGGGCAATAACAGGAATAAAATCCTTGTGTACTAGCATATCCAGTACATCAGTACTGACTTGAGCCACTTCACCCACATGGCCGATATCGATAATTTCCGGTGCCGTCATTTCAGGGGTTTTGTGCGTTACTTTTAGCTTAGTAGCCTGAATCATTCCGCCGTCTTTACCGGTCAGACCCACAGCACGACCACCAGATTGATTGATCAAGCTGACAATCTCTTTATTGACCAGTCCCCCTAACACCATCTCAACCACATCCATGGTTTCGCTGTCGGTCACACGCATACCGTTTACAAAGCGTGATTCAATTTTTAGCTTATCCAGCAGATCGCCAATTTGTGGGCCACCGCCATGCACAACAACAGGATTGATACCCACTTCTTTCATCAACACAATATCACGGGCAAAAGAGGCTTTAAGATCCTCATCCGTCATAGCATTACCGCCGTACTTGATCACGATGGTCTTGCCAGAAAAGCGTTGAATATAAGGCAGAGCCTCACTTAGAACTTTTACCACTTCAATGGCATGTTCAGTGTTTGCAGTCATGGTTTATCCTGTTATTTCTTGCATCTATAAGGCGGTAGATCCCACTGAATAAGCGAGATCTACGGCTTAAATTAATGGGCTTCCAGCTCAAGACCTGGCTGGATTTTTTCTAATTCATCCACAAAAGTGCTACGAATGCGATCCAGCGCCTGTTCCGTCTTCGCCTCAAATCTTAGTACGAGCATAGGGGTTGTATTGGAAGCACGGCACAAGCCCCAGCCGTCGGTATAATCCACACGGATACCATCAATTTGATTGATATTGCCATCACCAAACTGACCTTCTTCCGCTAAACGACGTACCAATTCAAATTTATTGTCATCTGTGACCTGAATATTCAATTCAGGTGTACTGATATCTTCTGGGTATTGAGCAAACAGGCTATCGGCATCCTGACCCGACGCGGCCAAAATTTCCAACAGACGTACTGCGCCATACAGACCATCATCAAAGCCAAACCAACGCTCTTTAAAGAAGATATGACCGCTCATCTCACCAGCTAGAGCAGCACCTGTAGCTTTCATTCGCGCCTTAATCAGAGAGTGGCCGGTTTGCCACATCTCGGCTTCACCACCGGCTTGTTCAATAACGGTAGCTAGATTACCCGTACACTTCACATCAAAGATAATTTTAGCACCGGGATTGCGCTGACAAACATCTTCAGCAAATAGCATCATCAGCTTATCGGGATAGATCATCTGACCGGTTTGAGTAACAACACCCACGCGATCACCATCACCATCAAAAGCCAACCCCAGATCAGCACCGGTCTCTTTAACTTTAGCGATCATATCTACCAAGTTAGCGGGCTTACCTGGATCAGGATGGTGATTAGGGAAGTTACCGTCCACTTCGCAGTACATAGGGATCACATCACAACCTAACTGCTCAATTAAGCCAGGAGCAATATAACCGGCAACGCCATTACCGCAGTCCACAACCACCTTTAGTGGGCGACTCAGTTTCACATCATCCAGAATACGGGTCAGATAAGCCTGATTAACATCTTGCTCTCGTAAACCACCATCACCAACAGCCAGATCATTGTCCACAATACGGCGATGCAGATCGGTAATAGACTGGCCGTGCAGGGTTTCACCAGCCAAAACAATTTTTAGGCCATTATAATCCGGCGGGTTATGGCTACCGGTTACCATAACGCCAGAGTTGGTACCTTCCAGTAAAATAGCCGCAAAGTAGAGTACAGGTGTCGGCACCATACCCACATCTATCACATCAACCCCTGCCGCCCGTATACCGCGAATCAGTGCCGCACTAATGGTAGGGCCTGACAAACGTCCATCACGGCCAACAACGACGGTTTGATCGCCTCTAGCCGCCGCTTCACTGCCAATGGCCTGGCCAATCTGCTGTACACCGGCTTCGGTTAGGGTATCCCCTACCACACCACGAATATCATAGGCCCGGAAAATTGAAGCTGGAGCTGTCATGCACACTATCCTACTGAAAACTAAAAACAGTTAATTAAAGACAAAGGCCTGTGGATCATCAAACGCTTAATGTCTTTATTCAATTAAAAATCAGAACATAAAACTCAGATTAAACTTACTGACGACCCGAGTGACCAAAACCACCGGCACCACGGTCACTGGTATCAAAGTCATCGACGATATTCAGCTTGGCCTGGATAACAGGCACTAATACGTACTGAGCAATACGCTCACCGGGCTCGATAGTGAACTCACTTTGACCACGGTTCCAGCAAGAGATCATCAATTCACCCTGATAATCAGAATCGATTAAACCCACCAAATTACCCAAAACAATACCGTGTTTATGGCCTAAACCAGAGCGAGGCAGAATAACCCCGGCTAGAGATGGATCGGCAATATGAATGGCCAAGCCAGTACCGATCAAAACAGTTTGTCCCGGTTGAATCGTCACAGATTCATCTAAACAGGCACGTAGATCCATACCCGCAGATCCGTCTGTGGCATAGGCCGGTAAAGGCAGTTCATTACCAATTTTAGGGTTTAAAATTTTAACGTCTAGAGTGCTCATGGGGTACCAATTATGAGTTAGTAACTGAGGGAGTTGACTGTAAAAAATGTTTGCTGATTTGAGTTATCAGCTCACCGGCCAAGTCGGTTTTACTGGCTTGATCCGGTTGATAACGTTGAATTTGATCGCCCGTAGACTTTTCCTGGCCATCTTTTGCTTGCCAGAGAACAACGACATCATTTTGATCGCTATTAAAGCCAATATCCGTGCGAGACACATCATTGGCAATAATCATATCGAGATTTTTGCGTACCAATTTTCCAGCCGCGTAATTTTCCACATCCTGAGTTTCTGCCGCAAAGCCAACCGTAAAAGGCCGCTGAGAATGATTCGCAACAGTGGCTACAATATCTGGGTTCTGTACTAATCGCAGCACCAGTTCATTTTGCCCTGGCTGTTTTTTCATTTTCTGGTCTGCTGCAGTATCTGGTCGGTAATCAGCTACGGCAGCAGCGGCAATAAAAATATCCGTTGTATCAATAACGCTTAAACTGGCCGCCAGCATCTCTTCTGCACTCTGTATCGGCAGAAGGTTCACACCTTCGGGGGCTTTAATCTGTACAGGTCCAGCAATCAGATTTACTTGGGCCCCAGCATTTAAGGCTGCCTCGGCTAAAGCAAATCCCATCTTACCGGAACTGTGATTGCTGATATAGCGCACAGGGTCTACGGCTTCACGGGTCGGGCCCGCTGTAATGGTGACCACCTTACCGGATAGAGTGCCTATCTTGGGCTGTAAAACCTCCGATAATAGGGCCTTATCTGCTTTAGAAGATCTTGATGCATACCACGTCACCACATTCTGAAAAATAGCTTCCGCTTCCAACATACGCCCAGGACCTACATCACCACAGGCTTGTTCTCCCTGATCAGGCCCCAGAAGCTGGTAACCGTAAGTTTGTAAGATTTTGGCATTCTTTTGTGTCGCCGGATGCAACCACATGGCCTGATTCATAGCTGGAGCTAATAAAATATCCGCCGTGGTGGCCAAACATAAGGTGGTTAACAGATCATCCGCCATACCCGCTGTCAATCGAGCCATCAGATCCGCACTGGCAGGGGCAATCAGAATAAGATCCGCCCACTTCGCTAACTCAATATGGCCCATACCGGCTTCCGCTTCCGGGTCTAACAAACTGGTATGCACCGGATTACCGGATAAGGCCTGTAATGTTAGAGGGGTAATAAACGCCTGGGCACCTTCGGTCATCACAACACGTACCTGAGCACCGGCCTTAACCAATAAACGCGTCAGTTCTGCACTTTTATAAGCAGCAATTCCACCACTTAAACCGAGCAAAATACGACAACCCTGCAACATCTAACTATCCTCAAAAAAGTGCGGACGCCCCAAAAGGCTTCAACCAAAAGACCGCCAAAACATTCAAGCGGAAAAGGGCGTACAAGATAGCATGAGCGGCCAATTCAGTTAAGCACTGCCCTAAAACTTGCTTATCTCAACTTCTAGCAACATCAGCTCTTGCTCATATCCATTATTCCGGTAACACTGTGGCAAAGCATCCGTCAGCATGGAGGTGACGATGAGTTTAAAACATTGGCCTGAACAGGAAAGACCCAGAGAAAAGTTGTTGAACCAAGGGGCTCACAGCCTAAGTGATGCCGAGTTACTGGCTATTTTTCTGCGTACCGGAATTCCCGGTAAAAACGCCGTAGAGCTGGCCCGAGAGCTACTAGATAGCTTTAAGGGTTTAAGACCCCTGTTAGAAGCTGACCTTACCAGCTTTTGCAGTCATCATGGTTTAGGGCCCGCTAAATTTGTTCAGCTGCAAGCCACCATAGAGATGAGCAAACGCCATATTATGGCTCGCCTTAAAACCGGTGATGCCATGACCAGCCCGGAATTGGCCCAGCAATACCTGATTACCCAACTGCGTCATCACCCCCATGAAGTCTTCGCCTGCTTGTTTATGAACAACCAAAATCAGGTATTGGCTTTCGAGCCCATGTTCAATGGCACCATAGATGCGGCCAGCGTTTACCCCAGAGAAGTCGTTAAACGAGCATTAGAGCATAATGCAGCGGCGGTTATTTTGGCTCACAATCACCCTTCTGGCATTGCCGAACCCAGTCAATCCGATGAACGTATTACTGAAAAACTGAAGCAAGCTTTAGCTCTAATTGATGTACGTGTTTTGGATCACTTCATTATAGGAAATGGAGAGACGGTTTCCCTTGCTGAACGAGGATTAATGTAGATAATAGTGCTGAACGAGGCCAAATAGGCCTAATTACTCGTAAAAATCAGTTTAAACTTGTCGCTAGGTGTCTGTTCTGGTATAACAGTGCGCCTTTAAATTGATGGGTTGAAGCAGGGCGCCAATTTCACTGGCTGACTCCCCGGTTCCCCCAAGGTTTCTTGAATTCATTAAGACGCCTAGCTAGCGGCTGGAGACTAGAAAATGTCCAAGGTTTGTCAGGTTACCGGGAAGCGTCCTGTAACCGGAAATAACGTGTCACACGCACAAAACAAAACGCGTCGTCGTTTTACTCCTAACCTTCACACGCATCGCTTCTGGGTTGAAGCTGAGAAGCGTTTTGTGAAACTGCGCGTATCTGCTAAAGGTATGCGTATCATTGATAAGCTGGGTATCGATAAGGTACTGGCTGACATTCGTGCAAACGGCGTAAAGCTGTAAGTACTGGATAAGGAGCAAAATCATGCGTGATAAAATCAGAATGGTGTCGTCTGCTGGTACTGGTCACTTCTACACTACGACCAAGAACAAGCGTACAACTCCTGATAAGCTGGAAATGAAGAAATTCGATCCAGTTGTACGTCAGCACGTGATGTACAAAGAAGCTAAAATCAAATAAGATTTTTTCTTCTAAAAAAACCCGGCTTGTCCGGGTTTTTTTATGCCTGCATAATAACCGACTATTTTACAGGGTTTTAGCTTAGCCAGTCCCAAACCCTATGGCATCAGATAGATCATCAAAAACAGACAATAGAAAGAGAGTAGCCCATGCCAGAATTGCCAGAGGTTGAAACCACCCGCAAGGGCATCAGTCCCTATTGTCAGGATCAAACCGTACAACAGGTGATTATTCGCCAACCGAGTCTGCGCTGGCCGATCCCGAGTAATCTTCCTGAACGGCTAGAACAGCAATGCATCCGGGATATCCGGCGGCGCGGTAAATATCTACTGTTTCAGTTTGATCACGGTACCTTGATGGTTCACCTTGGTATGTCCGGCAGCCTAAGAATTTTACTGCAGCCAGAAGCCGTACAAAAACATGATCATGTGGATATTATTTTAACCAGCGGTCATAGCTTGCGTTACCACGACCCAAGGCGTTTTGGCGCTATACTCTGGACAGAAGAACCCATAGAAGAGCACAAGCTTATTCATCATCTGGGTCCAGAGCCCCTTTCTGATCAGTTCACCGCTGAATACTTCAGTGAAAAATGCCAAGGTAAAAAAACAGCCATCAAGACCTTTGTTATGGACAGCAAGGTTGTTGTGGGTGTGGGTAATATTTATGCCAATGAAGCCTTATTTATGTCAGGCATTCACCCCAAAGAAGCGGCAGGGAATCTATCGGAAGGAAAACGGTCTTTATTAGTCAGTAAAATTCGTTTTGTTCTAGAACGCTCCATTACGCAAGGAGGCACTACCCTAAAGGACTTTGTGGGTGGTGATGGTAAACCCGGCTACTTTGCACAACAGCTGAATGTGTATGGTCGAGCAGGTCAGGACTGCCCTGAGTGCGGACAAACACTACAGGAAATTCGCCAGAGCAACCGCAGTAGTGTTTTTTGCCCGGACTGTCAGCCTCTCACGGAATAGCCTAGGCGGAATAATTGCAACAAAACAGATTACAAACCCGGTTTTACGGCGGTTGTTAATCCCAAACCGCAAAAACCTCTAAAACAGATGCCATAAAACACTTCGATTCCTCTTTAAAGGATTTTATTAACATGTACGCTGCCGTTAAACATATTCACCTGCTGGCCATTGGCCTTAGCTTAGCTTTCTTTATTCTGCGCGGAATTTGGATGCTGATAGACTCGGAGAAATTAAAAAATCGCTGGATCAAATACTCCACTTATCTGATCGATACCGTGCTTTTACTCAGCGCCATCAAACTCACTATTTTGATCCAGCAATACCCCGGTAGCCATGACTGGTTAACCGCCAAAGTCGTTGGCTTGGTGTGTTATATCATTTTAGGAGTGATCGCCTTAAAACGAGGCAAAACAAAGGGCCAACGTGTGATTGCCTTTATTGCAGCCTTGGCCACTATTTCCTACATTATTGGTGTGGCTATTCACCACAACCCTATGTCTTGGCTCAGTTAGAGCCTAAGCTAAGCGGAATCAATCATCACAAAGGCTGAAGCACCCAAACAAAGTTTTTACGAACAGCGCCATATTATCTGGCGACAAACCAAGGAATATTTTGTTTGGGTATGCTGTAAGCCTTATTAAAAGGCCATATCAATGCGTATAGCGGTATTTAGTGCTCAACCCTATGACAAAGTCTATCTAGATCAGGAAAACGCCTCACAAGGCCATGAGCTGGTTTATTTCGATCTTTTATTGAATGAAACCCATGCAGAGATCTGCAAAGGTTTTGATGCGGTCTGTGCGTTTGTTAATGATGACTTAAGCGCACCTGTGCTGCACAAACTAAAAGACCAGGGTGTCCGCTATATCGCTTTACGCTGTGCCGGATTTAATAATGTGGATCTATTAGCCGCAAAAGCTTTAGAGATGCCCGTTGTTCGGGTTCCCGCATATTCTCCTGAAGCGGTGGCTGAACATACCCTAGCACTCATCCTAACATTGAACCGAAAAACCCACCGAGCCTTTAACCGGGTACGAGAGCATAACTTTGCCTTAAATGGTTTATTAGGTTTTAACCTGCACGGCCGTACCGTGGGTTTAGTGGGCACAGGACAAATCGGTATTGCCACCGCTAAAATTCTGCACGGTTTTGGCTGCAAACTTATAGCCTACGATCCCTACCCTAATGAAGACTTTTTGGCATTAAACGGGCAATACTGCTCATTGGATAGCTTGTATCAACAGGCTGATATTATCAGCTTGCACTGCCCTCTTAGTGAAGACAGCCAACACCTGATTGATGCCCGAGCCATCGAAACCATGAAACCCGGTGTAATGTTGATCAATACCAGTCGCGGTGGATTGGTAGATACTTCGGCACTAATCGAGGGCCTAAAGAGCAGAAAAATCAGTGCATTAGGTTTAGATGTTTATGAACAAGAAAGTCAGTTATTTTTCCATGATCACTCAGGAGAGATTATTGATGATGACCTATTTGAGCGCTTACTGACCTTCCCTAATGTCATGATTACCGGCCATCAAGGTTTCTTTACGGAAGATGCTCTGACACAGATTGCCTGCGTAACACTGAACAACCTACAGCAACTAGAGAGCGGCCAGATCTGTGAAAATGAGCTGACTCAGGCCATCACTTAAATTCGCCTACAGAGGCCAGTGTAATTAAGAGAATGTGTTATCTGGCGCGTCCTGTTGTCGGAAGGCGCCTTCGGCTTTTCCAACCTACGCCTGAAAATAGGATACAGAGCCAAAATTTACAGGAGGTTTACCTGAATAGGTAACCTCCTAACTCCACACTTCCAGCCTTCCAGCCTTATAACAATACACTCTGTATCGTCTGTAAAACCAAAGGGAGACTTAACATTGCCAATAAAGTCTGTGCCGTAGTAATCGTCGCCATTAACGGTGCATCACCACCCAACTGACGGGCCAGAATATAGGCAGAAGTAGCCGTCGGCATAGCGGAAAACAGCAACAGAACCCCTAGCATTAAACTATCAAGCTCCAGCCAAAGACCAATCAAAGCCATAACAATCGGCATCACCATCAACTTGATGGTACTGGAAGAGATCAAAGGCCAGGATGCTTTCCCAAGGCTCTTCAGATCCAAAGCCACACCCACCGCCAATAGACCCAAAGGCAAGGCCGCACGGCTGGCAATATCAAAAGCCTGAGCACTCCAACCCGGTAGGCCGATACCAGTGATATTCAGCAAAATACCAAAAACACAGGCGACAATGAGTGGATTTTTAGCAATGGCTTTGACTGTACCCCAAAGTCCACCACCCGCTTGACCGGCATAGAAACTAAAAATCAAAACACACAAAACATTAACCAAGGGCACCATAATAGCGATGGTAACCGCCGCCACGGTTAAACCCGCATCGCCGTACATGGCTTCTGCGGCTGCCAGCACAACATAGGTATTAAAGCGTATCGCCCCTTGGTAAATGGAAGTAAACGAGGGCCCTGAGGGAGTTAATAAAGGCTTTATGATCACCAGCAATACCGTCATTACCACCAACAAGATCACAATAGCCAAAGCCAGCTGATCAATGGCCACCTGCTCAATACGGGCATTGGCCATCTTGCTAATAAGCATCACAGGGAATAAGAAAAAGTAGGTGAAACGCTCCGCTAATGGCCAAAAATCACCACCGGGAAAATTCAAAGGCCTAAGCACAGCACCGGCCATAATCACCATAAAAACAGGCACAAGTGCATCAAGAATTAATGTCACGGCTTATCCTCTATCATTCACTCAATTGAAGCGACGCAGTGTACCGACTCTTCCGACTTTGACCTACGCCTGCACAAAGAAAAGAACGTGATATTCATAGGGGAATTCCAACGTTCAGTTTGATAATACCAATCCCGATAATTTCTTATAGATGAAAAATAAGAAAAAGACCGATCAATCTAGGGAGGCAATTCGTGCGGCAATTGGTCACACGGAATTGGTTTTATTTTTGGGTAGACTTTAACCAAATAAAATCAGGCGAGTGTTATGTCAGCCAATCAGATGAAATTGCTCTGGACCCTAACCGGTATCGCTCTACTGGTGATGTTACTTTATTTAGGTAACCATTTGCGTAGCCTTATGGAGGTGGATGAAAATCAAATTCCAGGCTGCGTGATCGATCAAGGTCAATGCGAAGTTGAGATCAGCCCAGGTCAACGCATTAAGATGTCCGTATCGCCTTGGCCCATTTTGGCACTCCAACCTGTGAAGTTCGAAGTTATCTCTGACGGCATAAAACTGCATTCGTCTAAATTGGCCTTAACCGGTAAAGAGATGTACATGGGAATTCATCAGTACACTCTGGCGGCCAATGAACAATTCAACCGCATGAATGTCACAGGTACAATCAGTGTCTGTACCAAACGAGTAATGCCTTGGCGTGGCCGTCTCGATATGGAAACTTCCATAGGCCCACAACAGATCTGGTTTGATTTTGATGTACTTCAGCACTAATTCAGCGGTTGGATAAAATTATAATGGACAGTTTTAAAAAGCATTTTTTCAAAGCCTTTGTCATGTTAATCCCTGTGGTTGCATTAATTGCAGGTATGGAGATGTATCAAAAGTGGCAGGTGAAGTCTGCCAATAATGCCATGCAGATTGGTGGCACCTTTGTATTGCCTTCCGTTGATGGCCCTTTTGACTTAAGTGCACAGGGGGACAAGCTCAATGTGATTTATTTTGGCTATACCCAATGCCCAGATATCTGCCCAACCTCCATGTCTGTTATGGCTCACGCCTTTAAACAGCTACCAGAAGGCAGTACGGATCGCCTACAAGGCATTCTGATCAGTGTTGATCCTGAACGGGATACCCTAGAACACCTAAAAGGTTATACCGAGTTCTTCCATCCTAGTTTTATTGGCCTGACAGACACACCCGAGAAAATTAAAGCTCTAGCCAGTCGCTACGGTGCCTTTTACCAAAAAGTCGATATGGAAGGCAGCGCCATGAGTTACGCCGTTGACCATACATCAATATTTTATCTGGTCGATAGCAAGGGACAGGTCTTAGAAACTGTCTCCCATTCAGCATCACCGGACGATCTGATTACGGCCCTAAAGCGTCAGCTAAATTTATGATACCAATCCCGATAATTCCTCATAGAAAAATAGGGGGAATCGGGATCAATCTAGGGAGTTGCCATCACTGATAGCTTATCGTGAATGGTACTTCTTTTCTTTCTCTACAGACCAAAATAAAAACCAACTCAATCGCACATACTCTTTGGATTCAAGAAGGACTTGATTATGAAAACCTGGTTTCTCAGCCTACTACTTCTACTCACAGCCCCTTTAGCTATGGCAGGTAAAGCGGTTGATGTTATGCACCCGTACGCTCGTGCAGTACCTCCTGGTCAGTCAAATTCAGCAATATTTATGATGCTGAAAAGCAATTCACCGCTTCCTGTTAGCCTAGTTAAGGCTCAAAGCTCAGTAGCTGATAACGTTGAGCTACATGCCCATATGGTAGATAACGGTGTAATGAAAATGCGTCAGGTTTCAGAGATTACAGTTCCAGGTAATGGTTCTATCAAGCTGCAGCCCGGCGGTTACCATATTATGTTGATAGGCTTAAAACAGGATCTGAATGAAGGCGATAAAGTACGTGTCAGGCTTTACTTCAGCAATGGTTCCATGAGCATTGTTGATCTACCGGTGAAAAAGGCACAAATGGGCATGGGTACTAAGCACAAGCACTAAGCCGACATAAGGATTTGTATTCCGGGTATTCTCTTAGAAAGTTATCGGAATATAACAAGCAAGTCAGACACAAAAAAGCCTCAGCATATTAATATGTTGAGGCTTTTTTGTGTCTCAAAAGAACGCTTATAGCATTCCCGATAAGTTAATAACATTCCCGATAAATTACCAGGATTGATATTAAACTGCGTCAGAACCGCTTTCACCGGTACGGATACGGATCACTTGCTCCAGCTGGGAAACAAAGATCTTACCATCGCCAATCTTACCGGTATTAGCGACTTTAGTGATGGCTTCAATCACTTGATCAACAACATCATCACCTACAGCAATTTCCAGCTTCACTTTAGGCAGGAAATCCACCACGTATTCAGCACCACGATACAGCTCAGTGTGACCTTTCTGACGGCCAAAACCTTTTACTTCTGTCACGGTAATACCCTGCACACCGATCTCAGACAGAGACTCACGCACGTCATCCAGTTTAAAAGGTTTAATAATGGCAGTAACCAGTTTCATTATTATGCTCCTATCAACACGGTGCCCAACCTGGGGCAGCGTAAAATTTTATCCATTGGTTTTATCTGCGTATAGCATACTGTGATCATCGCCAATAAAAAAGGGCACCCTAGGGTGCCCTTCAATGAGACGATGTCTCTGTGATCATTTTGTTGATCACTTATCTCTTATCTGTTTTGTTCTGTTACTCAATTCACTCTAACTTGGAACTCTTATTTAGTAGTGAACTCAGGGTAAGCTTCCAGACCACATTCTGCGATATCCACACCTTCATACTCTTCTTCTTCAGATACTCGGATACCGATGACAGCTTTCAGGATTGACCAAACCACCAGGCTTGCTAGGAATACCCAACCGAAGATTGAAACAATACCTAGCAGCTGCGCAGCGAAAGTCGCATCCGCATTGCTTAGAGGTACAGCCAACAGACCCCAGATACCCACAACACCGTGTACAGAGATAGCACCTACCGGATCATCGATACGCAGCTTATCCAGAGCAACAATGGCAAATACGACCAGGATACCGCCTACCGCACCCACCATAGTGGAAGCAAAAGCACTTGGAGATAGTGGATCAGCCGTAATCGCTACCAGACCTGCCAGAGCACCATTCAGTACCATGGTCAGATCAGCCTTACGGAACCATAAGCGAGCAAGAATCAGAGCAGCAATCGCACCGCCAGCCGCACCAGCATTAGTGTTGACAAAAACTTGTGCCACAGCATTTGCTTCACCAACGTCTGACAGCTTCAGCTCAGAACCACCGTTGAAACCAAACCAACCCATCCACAGAATAAAGGTACCCAGCGTCGCCAGCGGCATGTTGCTACCCGGGATCGCATGAACTTCACCGTTAGCACCGTATTTACCTTTACGTGCACCCAGTAGAAGTACACCAGCCAGAGCTGCTGCTGCACCTGCCATGTGAACAATACCGGAACCTGCAAAGTCAGAGAAACCAGCTTCACTTAGGAAACCACCACCCCAAGTCCAGTAACCCGACACTGGGTAGATGAAACCCGTCATCACAACGGCAAAGGCTAGGAAAGACCACAACTTCATACGCTCAGCCACCGCACCAGATACGATAGACATAGAGGTCGCAACAAATACAACTTGGAAGAAGAAGTCAGAACGGGCCGAATAATAAGGCGCGTCGTCACCACCGGCTAACACAGCATCCGTGGTATTTTCATCACCAATCAGGAAACCCAGATTAGGCAGAATGCCGCCAGAATCACCGCTGTACATCAGGTAATAACCGCACAACAAGTACATGGTACAAGCGATGGCATACAAGGCGACGTTTTTAGTTAGAATCTCAGTGGTGTTTTTAGCTCGAACCAGACCGGCTTCTAGCATGGCAAAACCCGCTGCCATCCACATGACCAGCGCACCACAAATTAGAAAGTAAAAGGTGTCAAGGGCATACTTGACCTGTACTAAATCTTCCATTGGAAAGCCCTCCAAAGGCGGAAAAATTATCGGCTAACAGTCTTCACAAGTAGCGGATTAAATAGCGTCTGTACCGCGCTCGCCGGTACGAATACGAACAACTTCTTCAAGGGTGCTGATAAAGATCTTACCGTCACCAATCTTGCCTGTGTTGGCTGCACTGGTAACCGCTTCTATCACCTGATCAACCTGATCCCCGGATACCGCCACTTCCAGTTTTACTTTCGGCAGGAAGTCCACCACATACTCAGCACCACGATACAATTCGGTATGGCCTTTCTGTCGACCAAAACCCTTAACTTCAGTAACCGTGATACCTTGAATACCGATGTCCGATAAGGCTTCACGTACATCATCCAATTTGAACGGTTTGATAACTGCTGTGACCAGTTTCATTGGTTTACCCCTAATACAAAAAATCATGACGGTCTTGCCTGAGTCTTAAATGACTTCTTAATTGCCGCCCTGAATGATTTCTTTAAATGAATTGTTTCCTTAAATTCAGTAGCTATTTAAAGGTGCATCACCTCTTAGCCATCTTGCTTAAGGTTTTGCATAGGCTGTGCCAACAAGAAAAAAATGCTATTTATCATAAAGTTAGAGTAAAAAAGAGATATTTCAGATCCCACTTGAACCCATTAGATGCAGAAACAGTGCACTGCCAAAAACCCTCCCACCTAACAAACGCACCAATCCTGTGCAATTAAAGCGCACCAAAAAATAACAGCTTTTTTTATAGGGATTTTGTTCTAGAAAGCATTCAAAGATACAAAGAGAGAGGAAATAAAAAGGTCTGTTATAGCCACCTGATAGCCAGAGAAAGCCCCTCTGAATTGGGCTAAAAAGTGATACTATGAGCCACAGCGCAATTCTATATCGCAGTGCCTAGATCACGGCAAAACATATAAAACAGGTCTTCAGATGTTAAAACCCGAAATGATTTCCGAGTTCACCCGTCAGATGAATGAAAAACTCGGTGGCTCAGGATTACCCGGAGAAGCAGAGCTTAAACGCCAGGTACAAATGGTGGCAGAAAGTGCTTTTAGCAAACTCAATCTCATTACCCGGGAAGAGTTTGATATCCAGACAGAGATTTTACTGCGTACCCGTAGTAAGGTGGAAGAACTGGAACAACAAGTAAAAAGCCTGGAAGAAGCCTTTAATAAGCTAAATGAAAAAAACTGATCTACACTAACGTTGTAGCCAAACATACCCCAGCACCATCCGGGCAGGACGCCCGGCTTACTCTCTGACTGACCAGCCATGAGGTCGGTTAGAGAGAAAGCCGATCTATCACAAGGAGGTTTTATGACACTCGCCGTAATCTATAGCCGCGCATCCGTCGGTATCGACGCCCCTGAAGTCCGTATTGAAGTACACCTAACCAATGGCCTGCCAGGGTTAGCTATCGTTGGTATGCCGGAAACCGCCGTCCGTGAAAGTAAGGATCGAGTGCGTAGCGCCCTGATCAATGCCGGTTTTGAATACCCCCAAAGGCGCATCACCGTAAACCTAGCTCCCGCCGATCTACCTAAAGAAGGCGGCCGCTATGATCTTGCTATCGCCCTAGGTGTGTTAGCCGCATCCGGTCAGATACCCAGTAAAGAACTGGAAAATTATGAGTGTTATGGCGAACTCTCCCTCTCAGCGGAATTAAGGCCCGTACCCGGTATCTTGCCCGCCGCTCTAGCTTGTGCCCGACAAGGCCGAAAAATGTTAGTACCGGAAGGCAATGCCGGTGAAGCCTCACTGCCTCAGGATAATCAGGTCGTTACCGCCAGCCATCTACTACAGGTCACCGCCGCTCTGCACGGTCAAGAATCCCTACCGGAAAGTGAATTAAGACCGGAACAACGACAAACCAGCCTGACTCATCTCTTAGACTTAGCGGATGTGAAGGGCCAATTCCAAGCCCGTCGCGCTTTAGAAATCGCCGCCGCAGGTCAGCACCATCTACTGTTAGTTGGCCCACCGGGGACAGGGAAAACACTCTTAGCCAGTCGTCTACCGGGTATATTACCGGCCATGACAGAGTCCGACGCCTTAGAAGTGATGGCACTGTCATCGATTACCGGACGCTTTAATATGCAGGAATGGGGGCAAAGACCGTTTCGTAGCCCCCACCATACCGCCTCCGGCGTAGCCCTAGTGGGCGGTGGCGCACGGCCAAAACCCGGCGAGATAAGCCTAGCCCACAATGGCATACTCTTTCTCGACGAACTGCCCGAATACGATAGACGAGTGTTAGAAGTATTACGGGAACCTCTGGAATCCGGCGAGATTCATATCTCTCGCTCCAGCCAACAAGTGACCTATCCGAGCCAATTTCAGCTAGTAGCGGCCATGAATCCATGCCCCTGCGGTTATTTTGGTGACAGCCTGCGCCAATGTCGCTGTAATGCCAAACAGGTGAAAAACTACCAAAGCCGCCTCTCCGGCCCCTTACTGGACCGCATCGACCTACAGGTCGCCGTCACCAGCCTACCGCCAGAGCAACTGGCCAGCGTACAACCCGGTGAATCCAGCGCACAGGTACAAGAAAGGGTTACCATCGCCCATCAACGTCAACTAGACCGAGCGGGAAAAAGCAACGCACAGCTCACCGGACGAGAACTGGATCAACTGATCCAACTGCAACCCGATGCCAGCCAACTGCTGCAACAAGCCATGCAAAAGCTCGGCTTATCACCCCGCAGCTATCACCGCATACTGAAAGTCGCCCGCACCATTGCCGATCTTAGTAACGAAGAACAAGTGGGCGTACCCGCCATCTCCGAAGCCCTAGGCCTAAGACAGCTGGATCGTTATATGCAGCAGGTAAACTAGCCAGTTTACTTTCCTGTCAATAGGTATGATAACAACTAAGAGTTGAAACCAAATCAACCACCTACCCGCTACAGGTTTAAACCGGTTTCTGCGAAAGTGCGCTCCATCTGATCAGTCCTGACACTCTACTGACATGGGTTGTCAGGGCCTGTCCATTATTCTTCTCGAAACAAAATTTAAAACTCTTTATTCCTGGAGGCAGGTTATGGGATTTCGTTCCTATCTAGCCGTGACGCTAGCCGTTGTTGCTTTAAGCGGTTGCATTGCTGATGCTGCGCAAGAAAAAGCCCCTCAAGCACGTCCGTTACAACCAGTTGATGTGGCGACGGTGTTACATACCGAGGTCACTGAATGGCATACCTTTACCACTCGGCTGGAGTCTCCAGAGCAGGTGGAATTACGGCCTCGTATCAGTGGTGTGATTGATGCGGTTGAGTTTACGGAAGGCAGTTATGTGCAAAAAGGTGATCTGCTGGTACGTATTGACCCTCGCCCCTTCCAGACCGAAGTCACCCGTTTAAAAGCAGAGCAGGTACGAGCCAATGCCGCTCTGCGTCAGGCGCAAGCTGAGGCAAAACGAGCGAAAAGTTTGCAGTCCCGTAGCGCTATGTCCACTGAACAGGCAGAAGCTCGCACCTTCTTAGTCAGTCAGCGCCGAGCTGAGCTGGCTTCTGTTGCTGCGGCATTACAGGCGGCTGAGTTAAATCTGGAATTTACCGAGATTCGTGCGCCTATCTCAGGTCGGGTCTCTAATGCGTTTATCACGGCGGGTAATAATGTTCAGGCCGGTAGTAGCGTATTGACCTCTTTGGTCTCAACACAAAAGCTACACGCTTATTTTGATGTGGATGAGCGCACTTGGAATCGTCAGTTCCAGCAGGTGGATGCGAACTCGGGTGTGATGGCCGCTTTGCAGTTAAGCGGTGATCAGGGATTTCCTTACCTAGGCGCTCTGGATTTTATCGATAACCGAGTCAATCCCAATACCGGTACTTTGCGTGTACGGGCCACCTTTACGGCGACACAAGCGTCACTGCGCCCCGGTGCTTTTGCCCGTGTCCGTATCGCTGCGGATCAAGCCAAGTTAAGCGTCGTAGTACCCGATAGAGCCATAGGTACCGATCTGAAAAACCAGTTTGTTCTGGTGATCAATGCCGATAATACCCTGGGTTATCGTCAAGTCACGGCAGGCATTCGTATTGGAGAGTTACGTGTGATCGAAACCGGTTTAGTACCGGGAGATCGTATCGCCGTCAATGGCCCGGCCCGTGTGGGCCCTGGTATGCCGGTTCAGCCTAGAGCCGTTGAGATTAATGCTCAGGATCTCAGTCAGATGTTACTGATGCCTAAAAATGACCAACAGGAAAAGGCTTTGACCGACGCCTCGGGTGATGTTTTAGGCTCTTCTTTAGGAGCGTCTTCAGGTGCTTCCTCAAAGAACGTCCAACCAAGCCAATCACTGGCGAAGGCGGGATAACTCCTATGAAGTTCAGTCACTTTTTTATCCAGCGCCCTATCTTTGCTGCGGTTTTATCATTATTGATTCTACTGGGCGGGGCTATCTCTCTGTTTCAACTTCCAGTCAGTGAATACCCAGAAGTTGTACCACCGACCGTTGTGGTTACCGCTAATTATCCCGGCGCTAATCCCAAGGTGATCGCCGAAACCGTGGCATCACCACTGGAGCAGGAACTGAATGGCGTGGAAAACATGTTGTATATGTTTTCCCAAGCCACCACAGATGGTCGTATGACTCTAACGGTCACCTTTGCTCTGGGTACGGATCTGGATCGGGCTCAGGTACAGGTACAGAACCGGGTCAGTTCTGCTCTGCCTCGTTTGCCTCAAGAAGTGCAACGCTTAGGGGTGGTGGCAGAAAAAGCCTCTCCCAACCTGACCATGGTGGTGCACCTGTACTCACCCACCGGTGAGCGAGAGATCAGCTATCTCTCCAACTACGCCGATCTGAATGTTAAGGATCAATTGGCCCGATTACCCGGCGTGGGTAATGTGCAGATGTTTGGTGGTGGTAAATACGCCATGCGTCTCTGGTTACAACCGGATGAACTCGCCGCACGTAATCTAACACCCGGTGATGTTGTACAGGCGGTTCGTGAGCAAAACCGCCAGGTTGCGGCAGGTACTCTGGGGGCACAACCGGTCAGCAACGATAAACAGTTTCAGATCCTGCTGAATGTGAAAGGACGTTTACAGAGCCCGGAAGAATTTGGCCAAGTGGTGGTTCAGGTTGATCCCTCTGGCGCCATTACTCGCTTAAAAGATGTGGCTCGTATTGAGCTGGGTGAAGATACCTATTCCCTCCGTGCGTTATTGAATGGTCAGACAGCAGTGGCTATTCCGGTCTTCCAACGGCCCGGTTCCAATGCCATTGAGCTATCCAATCAAGTACGGGAGACCATGGAGGAGCTGTCTCAACGCTTCCCACAGGGGGTTGAATATGAGATCGCTTATGATCCCACGGTCTTTGTGCGCGGCTCCATTGATGCGGTCATCGATACCCTGCTAGAAGCCATCATTCTGGTGGTAATTGTGGTGATTTTATTCCTGCAAACCTGGCGTGCGTCCATCATTCCTCTAATCGCCGTGCCCGTTTCCTTGATTGGAACCTTTGCAGTGATGCAGTGGCTCGGGGTTTCCATCAATACCTTATCGCTATTTGGCCTAGTTTTGGCCATCGGTATCGTGGTGGATGATGCCATTGTGGTGGTAGAAAATGTTGAGCGTAATATCAGCCTTGGTTTAGATCCTGTGGCCGCGACCAAGCAAGCTATGACAGAGGTCACCGGGCCGATTATCGCTATCGCCTTAGTGCTCTGTGCGGTATTTATCCCCACAGCTTTTATTCAAGGTTTAAGCGGTCAGTTTTATAAGCAGTTTGCCCTGACCATTACCATCTCGACGCTGATCTCGGCCTTTAACTCCCTGACACTTTCGCCAGCATTATCAGCCCTGTTATTGAAAGGCCATGATGCCAAGCCTGATCTTTTAACACGTTTGATGAACACCTTGTTTGGCGCTTGGTTATTTAAACCCTTTAACAAGGTATTTGATCGCAGCGGTGATCTGTATGAAAAAGGTGTGCGTCGCCTAATTCGTTTGGGCCTTGTGGTAGGTGTGATATATCTGGGTCTGGTCACAGGTGCGGTAAAACTATTTGATACAGTACCCGGTGGTTTTATCCCATCACAGGATAAACAGTATTTAGTGGCCATTGCTCAGCTACCGGATGCAGCTAGCCTGGATCGTACCGAAGCCGTGATCCGTGAGATGGAACAGATCGCACTACAAGCACCGGGCGTAAAACAGACCGTTGCCTTCCCCGGTTTATCGGTCAACGGTTTTACCAATAGTTCTAATAGCGGCATTGTCTTTGTCACCTTGGATGACTTTACCGAGCGTAAAGACATTATGTTATCCGCAGGGGCGATTGCCGGTCAGCTGAACGCTCAGTTTGCGGCGATTGATGAAGCCTTTGTGGCGGTATTCCCACCACCACCTATTCTGGGTTTAGGTACGACGGGAGGCTTTAAACTGCAGATTGAGGATAGAACAAATCAAGGTTTTGATGCCTTATTCAACAATCTACAGGCGGTAATCGCTGAGGCACGTAAAGATCCTATGTTAGTGGGTCTGTACTCCAGTTTCCGTATTCAAGTGCCACAGATGGATATCAATATCGACCGTGAGCAAGCGCTCTTGCAAGGCATCCCCTTATCGGAAGTTTTTGATGCCTTACAGATCTATCTGGGCTCTCTGTATGTCAATGACTTCAATCTATTTGGTAAAACCTATCAGGTGAATGCCCAGGCTGATGCAGATTATCGTCTCGACCCAGAGCAGATTCTGCGTTTGAAAGTCCGTAATGCCTCCGGTGAGATGGTACCTCTTGGCTCCGTTCTGACAGTAGAAGCCACAACCGGGCCAGATCGGGTGATGCACTATAACGGTTATCCCAGTGCTGAATTGAATGGTAGCCCGGCTCCCGGATACAGTTCGGATCAGGCGCAAGCAGCCATCGAAAAGATTCTGAACAATACGCTACAAGACGGCATGGCCTTCGAGTGGACAGAGGTAACCTATCAACAGATCCTGGCCGGTAATACCATGATCTATATTTTCCCCTTAGTCGTACTTTTGGTCTTTATGGTGCTGGCCGCACAATACGAAAGCCTGACCTTACCACTGGCCATTGTATTGATTATCCCTATGACAATTCTCTCAGCTTTGGCCGGGGTCTGGTTAATGCAGGGGGATAACAATATCTTTACCCGGATCGCACTGATTGTACTGGTGGCTCTGGCCTGTAAAAACGCCATTCTGATGGTGGAGTTTGCCAGAGAGCGTCGCTTCAGTGGTCAAAGTCGTCTGGAGGCCATTTTGGAAGCTTGTCGTCTACGCTTGCGCCCCATTCTGATGACCTCTATTGCCTTTACCGCAGGTGTAGTGCCTTTGGTTTTAGCTACGGGTGCCGGTGCTGAAATGCGTCAAGCCATGGGTATTGCCGTATTCTCTGGCATGTTGGGAGTAACCTTCTTTGGCCTATTATTTACGCCAGTATTTTATATGGCAATGACGGCTTTTGAGCGCAAAAAGA
Organism: Oceanospirillum sp.; assembly: GCA_047518265.1. GTDB lineage: Bacteria > Pseudomonadota > Gammaproteobacteria > Pseudomonadales > Halomonadaceae > Oceanospirillum. The sequence continues at coordinate 157,673 of JAKZRG010000004.1, read as the reverse complement.
CCGATCAAAAAAGGGCAATGGACAAGGCTGTTTTGACAGAACACTCTTAAACAGATGGCACACGAGAGTGCTTGAACGTTTCTTTTCGCTCTATATTGATTAAGCATATCGGGGTTAGCTCCCCGATATGCTTTTATCGAATTGTTATAACCTACTCGACCTTATCAAGCACTATTAACCGCCTACCACTAGCAACACCATGAACCGCTTTAACCGACTAGACCTTGTAGCATCTCATCGTGAGCATGCTCTAATAAGTAATCGATAAACACCCTGGTTTTTGCCGGTAGATAACTGCGAGATGAGTAATAGATCCAAACATGAATAGGATCTGTGGCATATTCTGGTAATAACCGCTCCAAACAGCCTCTTTCGATACACTCTCTGGCATACCACACGCCCATCATGGCGATACCCATATTCATCTCAACCGCCTTCATGGCAGCCGAGAGATTGTTCACCATCATATTGCCTTCCGGCAGATAATGACGTTGTTCACCATCCACCATATAGGTCCAGGGCATACGCCGACCTGTTGAGGAGGAACGATAACCAATGCAGTTATGATTGATTAAATCATCCGGTGATTCTGGTCTACCGTGCTTGGCGATATATTCCTTGGTGGCAACCGTAACCAACTGAACATTGTAAAAACTACGGGCGATTAAACGACTGTCCTGATTGACCTTGGTGCCAATACCGATATCAGCGCCCTCTTTCACCAAATCTCGAACACCATCATCAAAGTGCAGGTCAAATTCAATATCCGGATATTTTTCCAAAAAGCCCGGCAATAACGGCAATACCACCATACGGCCAAAACTATCGGGGAGGTTAACTCTCAATCGACCTTGGGGCGCTTGTTGTTTATCGGTACTTAAACGGATTTGATCTTCCAGCTGCTCCAATAAAGGCCCTGTCCGTCGAAGAAGATCCTGCCCATCCTCCGTCAGTGTTAACGAATGGGTTGTGCGGTGAAATAATCTTAGGCTTAGATTTTTCTCTAACTGAGACATGGCCTTACTCACCGCAGCAGAGGAAACCCCCAGCTGTCGAGCCGCTGCAGAGAAGTTACCGTTACGCACAACCGCAATAAAAATCGGAAGCTGGCTTGGAATCATGTAGAGCTCCAAATATACAACAATAAAAAAACAAGGCCTACGACCTTTAACTCTTGGTTAATACAATAATAACATTTCAGCTACTACCGTAAAAAAACCAACTCATTAAAATGGCCCCATCTTGTCAAAACACATTAATCTTTAAGGTAATTAATATGAACACTTTAGCAAAAATCGTACTTCTTTCTGCTGTTACTCTTTCTGGTCAAGCTATGGCAGGCTCTGTCACTAGTAATACTAACAACCCATTTGCAAGCTTAGAACCAACTGCTAGCTCACAAGAATCTATCATGGACAGCAATATGACTAATTATAGTCAAGTTAGCACTGTTTCGTTTGATGTTTTAGAGCCTGCTACAAACTCAACAGAAGCACAACTATCTGATTCTTCTGACTTAAATTCATCATCTTCAGATGTTGCTCTGTTTATTCTTGAGCCTACCTCTGGATCAGCTGAAGCACTGCTGTAACTTAAACTTCTAACGTTTGCCAGTCCTACGGGTTTGATATAGAGATTTTTATATCAACGACAAAAATAAAAACACCCATATAGATATAAGCAAAAGTTATGAAAATATTAACAAATAATAGAATAAATGCCTTTTGAACGTATTCTCAATTTTTTGTTCCGGGCATTTACCTCTATTTATGTAATTTGTTTATAACCAAATTAAAAAACATTAATTATTCAATAGTGTCTTTATTTTTAAATACAAGGTTTCCATATAAATATATTTAAAAATAAAGCTACTCTGACAACGCTTATAGCAAAGTTATTTTATTGATCGCCTCTATTTAGCAGGAGAAACTTAAATAATGAAAAAATTGATTCTGAGCACCGCTATCATCGCTGCAATGGCTGGTACAGCCCAAGCAGCCACCATCTATGACAACAACGGTCTTACCTATACGTTAAAAGGTGACTGGCAGATTCAACTGCGTCAGGATGCTGGCGATGATCAAAATCTGGATATCGAATTTGATGATCTGGAACTGAAAAATGCCATTACCTATGACCTTGATAACGGCCTAACCGCTTTTGGTCAGCTGGATTTTGGCTTTAAAGATAATGCAGAAGGTACTAAAGACGGCAGTAAGCTAGAAGAGGCTTATGTCGGTTTAGCCTATGAAGGCATCGCGCTATCCATCGGTAAACGTGATTTTGCCACCGATGAGTTTGGTGTTGAAGCCGCCTATGAAAATACTCTTGCGGAAGACGGTTTTGATTCCCAAGGAACTTCTGGTGATGATGTTATTCGCCTAGATGCCAACCTAGGGGCCGTCAACGTTATTGCTTCTACAGAGTTGGAATCAGAAGGTGAAGCAAGCGAAAACGGTGAATCTTTTGACCTGTTTGCCACCACCTCAATCGAAGATATCCAACTATCTGCGGCTTTCCAAACCATGAAAGCAACGCCAGATGCCGATTCTGTTGATACCTGGGGTATCAGTGCATCTTATGATGCCGGTATAGCGGTTGTCGGCGCTGACTTTAGTTCTATTGATGATGTTTCAGATCAACTGAACCTAGTGGCAAAACTGGCAGTCAATAAATCCACTAAGGTCGCTGTCGGTGCCAATAATATCGAACCTGAAGTCGGTGATGATGTGACGGAGTGGTATGCCAACGTCACCTATAAATTTCCAGAACAGAACAAGGTTAGCCTATTTGCTGAGATTGCCGATACCGACGAAGATAACGTTGATATGGGCTTCCTGACCGGTATGCGTCTTCAATTCTAATACCGTATAAGCCACTCAAAAAATAACCGGGTTTAGGCCCGGTTACTCTTGCTAAGCGATCAAATAAAGCAACGAGTGACACTCTATATAGCACTCATTCTATATAGAAGCCTTACCAGATACAGAGTAACCATAGGAGAACGCCTACGAATTAATATCCTGTTCCAAATTTCTACTCAATCGTGAACCGATATCCAGTATAGCTGCGGGATGTCAGGTTTGATTTTTACCGGGCGCTGCTGCCCGGTTTTTTTATGCCTAAAAAATAATTTTCCTACGGTCTAACTCTCTGAAATAACTAAATATCCAAAACCTAAAATAATAAATTAGATTGTTAAGACAAAAGATTCCGTTAAATTTCCCTGTGACACTGATAAAATTATCCTTATCTGAGATCAACCTGTTAACGCTGGATACCCTTCTATGCTCTCCCGCCTAAATGATCGTCAACGCGAAGCCGTGGAATATGTCAGTGGCCCTTTACTGGTATTGGCCGGTGCCGGTAGTGGTAAAACCAGTGTAATTACCACCAAAATTGCCCATCTGATTAAAGCATGTGGCATTAAGGCTAACCGGATTGCCGCGGTGACCTTTACCAATAAAGCGTCTCGTGAGATGAAGGAGCGGGTGGGTAAACTGGTTCAGGGTAAGGAAGCGCGGGGGTTAACGGTATCCACCTTCCATAATCTGGGTTTAACCATTATCCGTAAGGAACATAAGGTTCTGGGTTATAAAGCCGGTTTTTCTCTGTTTGATGATCAGGACACTAAATCTCTGATCAAAGATCTGATGCACAAAGATTTCCAGACCGATGCAGAAATCATTGGCTTGGTGCAAAACATGATCTCTGGTTGGAAAAGTGATCTGATTGAACCCGAACAGGCCATGGGTCTGGCTGAGGATGATAGAGAAACCCTAGCGGCTGCTGTTTACCGGGAATATGACCGTCACCTACAGGCTTATAATGCCGTGGATTTTGATGATCTGATCCGCTTACCCGTTCGCCTACTGCGTGATAACCGTGAGGTTTTAGAGCGATGGCAGAATAAGATTCACTATATGTTAGTGGATGAGTATCAGGATACGAACGTCAGTCAGTACCTACTGGTAAAGCTTTTGATCGGTTTCCGGGGTTCGCTAACGGTTGTAGGAGATGATGATCAGTCTATTTATGCCTGGCGGGGCGCTCGACCGGAAAACTTGGTAAAACTGGGAGATGACTTCCCGAGTCTGCGTATTGTTAAACTGGAGCAAAACTATCGCTCCACATCACTGATTCTGCGCTGCGCCAATACCCTGATCGCCAATAATCCCCACGTTTATGAAAAGACACTGTGGAGTAATATGGGCGACGGCGACCCTATTCGAGTGATTAGTTGCCGTAATGAAGATGCTGAATCCGAACGTGTGGTAACAGAGATTCTCACTCATCGCATTAAAAAAGACGCCCAGTACAAAGATTTTGCCGTCCTCTATCGAGGTAACCATCAGGCCCGCTTGTTAGAGATCAAGCTTCAAGCCTTTCAGGTGCCTTACAAAATCAGTGGTGGCACCTCATTTTTTGCCCGCCATGAGATTAAAGACATCATGGGTTACCTGAAACTTCTGGTAAACCCCGATGACGATAACGCCTTCCTACGAGTGATCAATATGCCTCGCCGGGAGATAGGGCCATCCACACTGGAAAAACTGGGCACCTACGCCAATCAGCGTCATATCAGTATGTTTAATGCTTGCTCTGAGATGGGTTTGGAGCAAACCCTATCAGAGAAACAGGTCGAAAAACTGGGGCGTTTTAACCATTGGTTAGAGAAAACCCGCCAGCGCTGTTATCAGGATGATTCCATCTCAGCCATTCGCGAGATGATCCACGATATCGACTACGAAGCCTGGTTGCATCAGAACTCCAGTTCCCCTCAGGTGGCCGAGCGCCGTATGGCCAATGTCTGGATTCTGATGGATTCCCTGCAAGATACCTTAAACCGTATGCAGGAAGATAATGACGAAGCAGGTATTGAAGATGCAATCGCCCGCTTGGTACTCAGGGACATGCTGGAACAACAGGAGCAAGAGGATGATTCCGACCGTGTTCAGTTAATGACCCTGCACTCAGCCAAGGGGCTGGAATACCCCCATGTCTATATTATCGGTATGGAAGAGGATCTATTGCCCCACAGAAACAGTGTGGATGAGGGTAATATCGAAGAGGAACGACGTTTAGCTTACGTGGGCATTACCCGAGCCAAACAAACTCTGGCCCTAACCTTTGCCGCCCAACGAAAACAATTTGGTGAAATGCTGAACTGTACGCCCAGTCGCTTTTTAGATGAGCTACCGGATGATGATCTGGCTTGGGAAGGGAAGGAAAAAGAGCCGGATAAAGCCAAACGGGATCGAGGCCATGCAGCCTTAGATAGCCTGAAAAAGAGCCTGGGATTGTAGATCATCAAACCCAATTAAATAGCAGGCATAAAAAAAACCGGTGGTCAGGTCCGCCGGTTTTTTCTATTGGACACTAGGGTAAAACAGCGCTTACTTGCTGTTTTCAACCATGTAATCCACAACCGCTTTAATCTCGTCATCACTTAACTGGCTACCACCACGAGGAGGCATAGCATTAAAGCCGTTCAAAGCACTGTTATACAGTGTATCAACACCTTTAGAGATACGAGGAGCCCAAGCCGCAGCATCACCCTTCTTAGGAGCACCTGCTGCACCTGTGTTGTGACATGCGCCACAAGACACGGCATATAGGTCTGCTGGAGACTTAGCACCGCCACCAGCTGGAGCTGGAGCTGCACCACCACAATCTTGTCCTTGCAGACAAACGTCACCTACTGGCTTCAGACGTTCAGCAATAGCCTCTTTCGACATATTTGCCGCCTGAACTGATGTACTCAGAGCCGCGCCTACCAGCACGCCCATTACACCTGCGATCATACCGCTGCGTTTCACTCTCACCACCTCTAATCACTGATCCTGTAAAAAGCGAACTCCGCTTTTCTTTTGGATGTGTATTCTATTAACCCTAAAAAGCGGAAGTATAGCGGCAATTAGTCTTAGCGGAAATAGCCAACAAGGCTAGTCACGGGCTGTAGAACCCTGAATAGATCAATTAAAGCCTATATTTTACCGGGATAATCCCAAACACTCAGGATTAAATTATTTCCATTTTTTGGGATTTCCCCCATAAAAAAGGCTGCATTTACACGCAGTTATCGAAATTTGTGTAGGTTTTCCAGTAGACATCAGGCTCATTACTCCATAAAATGCCCTCCACTGGCCGCTCGTAGCTCAGCTGGATAGAGTACCGCCCTCCGAAGGCGGTGGTCGCGCGTTCGAATCGCGCCGAGCGGGCCAACCTTTTCAATGACTTAGCGAACACCAGCTAAGAGAACAATCCTAAAATCCAGTTCTATCCCCAACACTATCCCCAACAAATTGCGAAATTCGCAGACACCCCCAACACGCAAATTCTTTTTTATAGCGCTCAGAAACCTCAGTCTTTAGGGACTCTCAAAATTCATCAGGCGTTATGGGTAAGATGTTCAGGCAGGTGCTTTCAGGGCGGGTTTAAAGAAAAACCTTAGCAAAAGTTAGCATTTTTCAGCCACGCATTGCCGATAGAACGAAAAAACCGGCACAAAGGCCGGTCTGTAGTGTTTCAATGTCAACATTCTTCAACAACCAAGAGTGCTTAGGATGGCCTAGGTTTTGATCACTGTAGCCGGTGAATTTGATCACTTTGGTTTTGAACATTAGGTTTTGTTAGGTTTTCGGCTGTCTCTCTCACCTCTTCAGCAGGGATATCTAAAGCCCTAGCTATATCGTCAACATGGTAAAACAGTACGCCGCTCTCATCACAGCCAGAAGGCTTTAGATCAGGAAAACATTCATCGAAGCCTTCCTGAAGTAATGCCTGTAATTCTGCTCTTAGATAATCCGGTGTTTCAGGATCAAAAGCGGCATTAATCAATTCATCCGCCGGATCTTCTGCGCTATTAATACGCTCAGCCAGTGCGGCTCTTTGGTACAGCTCTAAACTACTCATTGCGTGACTCCGGTATTCTGTCTGGGCTTTATCCGGCTGGTGCCGTAGTCGTGGGTTTTCTCTGGCCTGTTGCCTTTCGTGTTTACCTTTGCCAGATAGCTGATTCTGTATATCGCAGAACGCATAACCCTATTACCAAGCTGTGAACGCCTCAGCCGGTAGTAACAGTTTTTTGGTGTATAGGGTTTAGGGAAGTCCAATCGGTCACAGACATCTTCTATCAGATCGATGATCTTGCCCGGATACTGATACTTATCACCATCCAGAAAAAAGACAGCATGATAGTGTGGAGCCTCACTTGTTTTCTGTTCTCTAGCCCACACATAGCCCAGACGTTTAATAAACTTGTAAGCCTTGGTGTTCAGTCTTCTTTTCAACTTACTGACCAACTTCGATATGATCTGGTTAGTGGATTCAAAGCTGTGATAGTGAATCTCTAACCGAAACAGAAGTACCTTCTCATGGTGGCTTAACATCGCTTCAATCTGGCTATAGGTCTGATACATAATCTCAGGGTAAATAAGCTTTCCCTTGCTTGCGTTTACCCTGTAGGCCATACCGCCTAATTCCAGATACTGCGATTTAGTAGATAGCTTCATAGATTACGTTAGAGAAAGCACAGTCCTTAGTGCTACCCATAACGTCTACTGAACATCTACTTTTATAGATATTATGAATGACCGAGTTGAATAAGACCGGGTAGCCAGCCCTCAGCATAGGCCCGGTAAGAGCTGCGAATAACAACCCAATTAAAAAACAGGGGTAGAAAAGCGGCTGTTTTGTCTCACTCATTACAGCCCCCTTTTTTCCACTCCAGATAGGCTTTGATTTGCTCTGGTGTCATGTAGGCATAAATCACTGGATCGGGGTCTATTTCTTTGGCCCGATAACAGTAAACCGGCTTATTCTGCTCGGTTAGATCTATTCCCATATCTCGTATCTTGGGCATAACCGAGTGTAGGTTATTGATACCAATATACTGACACTTCCGTGTTGTAATCGTGTGCCCTTCACTGAGACAAAGCAGCACATAGGCTTTCTGGGAAAAGCACCCTTTCGGGACTGGCAATCCAAGTTCTAAGCAACGCTCAACATCAATCTTCATGCCTGAAGTTCCTCCCACGCTAGGAGGTCAGAAAGTTTCCATCTAGTAGAGCCAGCCAGCTTGATTGGCGGCGGAAAGTCAGGATTCGTCTTTAGCCACCTCCAAACAGTTGAGCGGCCAATTTCATAGCGATCTGCTACTTTTTTATCGGAAAGGAATTGATCTGTATGGGTCATAAAGCACTTGCTCTCTATTGATTAAGACAAGTACCCCATTGTCCACATAGAGCCACGTTTGAAAAAATAGGTCAGATAGAACAAAGTCGCTTTGTATTATCATAGGTAATTTTTTCCATTATATTTTCGGGTAATTGTTTAGTTTTTTATTAAGATTTTTCACTAACCCGCGCAACGTCACCAAGCTAATACCTAATGATTTAGCAAACTGTATATCGTATTCCCTCTGACAATCCCTGTACTGATTTAAAAGTTCTATGGGTTCAATACCAATATCATCTGCCAAGTTATGGTAATCAAACCCTACCTGCTTGCTTATTACTGTCTCGGATATCTGCCTGAAACTCTTATAAATTCCCGCAACAACAATTCTATGTGCGGCCGGAACTTTCTGTTTAACAGAAGATTTTATATTTTGTTTTCGTTTGCCAGAAATTATATCCACTAATATAGGCTGAAGTTCAAAAGGAATCGGATGGTTCGTAAGCATTTCCTCAAGAGGCTTAGCATCATTAAAATCCCAAGAATCTATAGCAGCAATCCAATTACTATTTAGATACGCCTCTTTCGAACAATTCACTCCCAGTGATAAAGGAATATTCGTTTTAGTATTGATCCTATGCTTTCCAAATTCATCCATCTTAAACACCTGCTAAAACTAGAGTCACAATATTATCCGTATCGCGCATAACCCTTGTGGCAATAATCTCTGCCCATCTATTCCATGTATCACTCTGGCGCTCTGGCTGTTTTCCTTGCTGGTAGGTTCTGACCAGTTTGTCGGCTGGCAGGTGGTTTAGCATCAACTCGGCTAACCGGCTATCGGCTCCTAGTGTGTCTACCCAATGGCTGGCGCAGGTGCGGCGTAGGTCGTGAACGGTGAACGGGTCACAATCCAAGGCCTTCCAGATACGATTTATAGAGCGGCTAACCGCTGCGGGAGTTATTGGTTGGCCTTTCAGGCTAGGGGATTCAAAAACATGCTGAGAATGGCCGGTTTCAGGTTGTAGATCTCGAATTAGCTCTATTGCTTCAGCAGCCAGATAGAACGTATGGGCCTGTTTGTTTTTAGAACGCTCAGCAGGTAACAACCAGATACCCTTATCCAAGTCGAATTCTGACCAGTGAGCTTCGATTACTTCTGAACGCCTAGCCCCTGTGAATATTAGTAGCTTGATAGCCGTGACCATAGAGAAACTAATATTATGCTGATCACTGTCAAGATAGCGCCAGAGCTGGCGCAGCTCAGCAATTGAAAGCCAGCGATCACGGGGGGCGTTTGGTGTGGCTCCGAAGTCTTTCGGCCTAAGTAATCGGGCGGGGTTCTCGGTAACAATCTGGCGGGTCAGACCGTAATCTAACGCAAGGCTGACAGTTGTCAGGCATTTACGGGCCTGCTCTTTGGTCTGCTTTCTGATTTTATCCAGAGCTAAGGCAATCTGTCCCCGCTCAATATCATTGGCTTTCAGCTTGCCCAGATGCTTTTTAAGATAGCTATTCCAGCGCCAGCGGTGATCCTGAATGGTACGGGGCTTTAAATCTCCCACGCTTTCCAAATGATCAAGCCAGCGGTTAACCAGAGCCTCCATTGTGCTTTCTGCTTCACGCTTAGCTTTGTTCTCTGCTTTGGCTATTCGTGGGTCGATTCCCTGCGATACCATACCCACAGCCTCATTGTGGGCTTGTACAGCGCCAGCAAGGGATAATTCGTTTGCTACCCCTAGCCTAACGTCAATTTGCTTGCCTGAAAGCCTCAGACGGCTGTAAAAGGTTTTTGCGCCTTTAGGTGTGACCTGTACCAACAAGCCGCCCTTAGCCATACTGGGAGCTTTAATGGCACAGGTGTATTTCTTCTCTTCTGGCTTTAAAGCCTTTAGACTCCGATCCGTGGTCACGGGTTTACGTTTCACCATTTGACTTCATCCCCAACACTATCCCCAACAAACTGATAGTATTGGATAAGATTAACCGAGACAAGATAAAACAGAAATTGGGCTGAAAGCGTTGATATAAAAGGGATTAATGGAAAAAGGTAAGACTAGATAAAACAGGATGCCATGCTTCTCCGAAGGCGGTGGTCGCGCGTTCGAATCGCGCCGAGCGGGCCATTCTTTACATCTCTCCCCTTATATCTCTTCTTGTCCTGCGAATATTATTGATTTTTCTTGCTTAATCTCAGCAAAGCGACCAATTTCTGATTTTCTCTTTTCATAGAAACGCTATAGTTCTTACTATATAAATATTTTTCGGGTCATTGGGAAATATACAGTCGCTATAATGGATGTGTCATAAATAGGTGGAATAACAACCCCTTATGGTAGCAATAACCTCGCAGGAATTTACAGAACAGCTGTTTGCTCTGGGTTATGCCCACTCTGGAACAGACCAGCTGATTACCAAAACCATCGCTACTATCGCCGATCAGTGGGGCGCGGCTAGGCTATACCTTAGTGATAATCAGGGTAGATTATTAAATGGCATAGGCCCAGATTCCGAATTTGAATTTCAAAGCCAAGTATTGCCCAAATCAGGTGAAGTCCTTAAACATCAGCAGCAATACATTATTGCCCTGAGTCCTGACTTTTTTCTCTTTAGTGATCAGAAACCCGAACCTGAGTTCAGCAATACTTGGGCCAGCTGTTTTGCCAAGCAGCTTTTAGTAAAAAAGGTTTCCAATACGTCGGAAGAGTCTCACGCATCCAATGTATCTTCCGATGAATTAGCGCTATCCAGCCATAAAGTCATGCAGCTGGTGATGGACAATATCCCAACCCGAGTCTTTTGGAAAAACACCCAACAGGAATATGTCGGTGCTAATCAGGCATTTTTAGTAGATGCAAGGCTCGATAGCCATCAACAGCTTCAGGGAAGTAAGGTTAGTCAACTCCCCTGGTCAGAGAACAGTCGTAATAAGTTTATTCAACAGGATGAACGTTTACTTTCCGGCCAACAGGATGCCATTGATTTTGAAGAAGCCTTAGAAATTGAAGGTACCACTCAATGGATACAGGGCCATAAACAAGTTATTCACGATGAAGCGGGTAATGTCTCCGGCATACTGGGCACCTATCACGATATTACCGCTCGTAAAAAGGATGAAGAAAAGCTTCGCTTACTAGCGACCGCATTTGAATCCCATGAAGGCATCGTCATTGCCGATCACAACGGTATTATTCTAGAAATTAACGCCGCATTCTGTGAAATTACAGGCTATAGCTCTGAAGAAATTGCCGGTAAGACTTTTCAAGTTTTACACTCGGGCCGCCAAAATCAACAGTTTTACCAAACCATGTGGCAATCTATTTACGATAGAGGCCGCTGGGAAGGTGAAGTCTGGAATAAACGCAAGAATGGTGAAATCTATCCCGAATGGTTAACCATTACAGCCGTTAAGAATGATCTGGGTGAAACTACTCATTACGTGGGTGCTTTTGTTGACCTGAGTGAAATCAAAGCACAACAGGCTGAAATACGGCGGGCTGCAGCCCAAGAGCAGCTGATAGGCCAGCTTTTCCAACTGACATTACAAGCCAGCTCGATTCGTCATTACTTGCAGCGGGCGTTGGAATTGGTTCTGGAGTCTCAACCTTGGCTAATGTCTACGGCCTCCGTCCACCTTCTGCCTAAATCCAACGATGATATCTGGCAACTGCAAGCCCAATTAAGCGTATCCAATCATTATAATTTAACGGATCATCCTGATATTCAAGCCGCTCTTCTTAAGCTACAAGAAGAAAAAACCAGCCAGACTCTACTCAGCTGTCAGCATTGTCAGTCTGTACCTGCCCACAGTCATTTAATGATTCCACTTAAATTGGATCATGAATTGATAGGCGCGATGACTCTTAGCATTAGAGCCTTTGATAGCCAAAACACGCAGGATGAAAAGTTACTGCATCGCTTATGTAATGTGATTGCTTTGGGCATCAACCGTCGCCAAACAGAGCACGCCCTAATTGCGGCTAAAGATGATGCTGAGCGAGCGAATGTTGCTAAGTCTCAATTTCTATCCAGCATGAGCCACGAACTAAGAACTCCACTTAACGCTATTTTAGGGTTTGCTCAGCTTTTAGAGCTAGAAGAGTTGGATGAAACCCAGCTGGAAAACGTTAATGAGATTATTAATGCCGGACGCCATCTACTTGAATTAATTAATGAAGTTTTAGATCTGGCTAAAATCGAAGCCGGTCGCATCGATCTAACACTGGAAAATATTCAAGTAAATGATGTGATCAGTGAATGCCTTACTCTAACGCAACCTTTGGCCGATAAACGTCAAATCAATATTGAATATAATTCCCAAGCGGCCGATATGTTATCTGCACGGGTTGATCGTATTCGTTTTAAACAGATACTGCTAAACCTGCTGTCAAATGCCGTGAAATATAATCGCGATGGTGGAAAAATCCGATTACAAGTCTCTGAGCAAAACGATACAACTCTGCGTATTTCTGTGCAGGATAATGGTTTGGGTATTGCCGAGAGTAAACGTAAAGAGATTTTTCAGCCCTTCCATCGCTTAGGAGCGGAATCATCTAATATTGAAGGAACAGGTATTGGCTTAGTGATCAGCCGAAAACTGGCAAAAAACATGCGAGGCAGCTTAGATTTTATTAGCGAAGAGGGTCAGGGCAGTAATTTCTGGCTCGATATTCCAAAAGACAATCAAACAGCTCCGACACAGATCACCCCACTAGATACAGCCAGCTCGACGGTTTACGGCCGTATTCTATATATTGAAAAAAATGTGAGTGAGTTAAAGTTTCTGGAAGAAATTACTCAGAGCCAGACTGAAATTCAGCTTATCCATTCGGTTTCAGCTCGCGAAGGTATTACAATAGCTAAAAGCCAGCAACCGGATCTGGTGATACTGGGCTTAGACATACCAGATATGGATCGTTTTGATCTATTATCTGAGTTAAAACAACAAATGGCACAACAACAGCCGGTTCTAACTTTACTTGCAGATGGCTCATCTAACGATATACAACAGAGCATAAAAGCAGGTTTTACCGACTGTATTATTAAACCGATTGAAGGACAGGCACTTCTAGCCCGCCTGAACACTTGGTTAGCGGATACACATAGATCTGAAACAGGACAGAATCAATGACGGCTTCAATGATTAATATTTTTGACGCAAAACTTTTGATCGTTGACGACGAACCCGTAAACGTCAAATTATTGGAGCGTACGCTGGCCAAAGCTGGGTATACCAATACCCAGTCGACAATGGACCCTCGTTTAGTTTGTGATCTATTTTCCCTGCATAACTATGACTTGATATTACTTGATCTGAATATGCCCTATATGGACGGCTTTGCTGTAATGCGTGCGTTAGCCGAACGTTTTGGTACAAGTCCTCAGGTTTTGGTACTTACCGCACAAAGTGCACAAGAGTTCCGCACGCAAGCACTGGAATTAGGTGCCAGAGATTATGTCACTAAGCCTTTTGAGCGTAATGAGCTTCTACACCGTGTTAGAAACTTACTGGAAAGTAAGCTTTATCGGGAAGGTCTTGAGCGTCTGAATGAATCCCTTGAACAAAAGGTGAGCGCCCGTACCGCCGAGTTAAATGAAACCCGATTACAAGTCGTGCGTCGCTTAGGTCGTGCCGCAGAATACCGAGACAATGAAACCGGTCTGCATATCGTACGTATGAGTAAAATATCTCGCTTGTTAGGCGCGGCAATGGGCATGAGTGAAGAGGATTGTGACTTACTGCTTAATGCCAGTCCTATGCATGATATTGGAAAAATCGGTATTCCAGATCATATCCTTCTGAAACCCGGAAAATTTGAACCCGATGAATGGGAAACCATGCAACGACACTCCCAGATCGGTGCAGATATTTTAGAGGGTGATAAATCAGAACTCTTAAGAATGGCTCGTGAAATTGCGCTGACCCATCATGAAAAGTGGGATGGCAGCGGTTATCCCAATAAACTTAAAGGGGAAGATATCCCTTTAGTGGGTCGTATCTGCGCCATTGCCGATGTATTTGATGCCTTAACCTCAGTACGCCCTTACAAAAAAGCTTGGGCTGTCGATGATGCCTTGCAACTGATTCAAGAGAATAAGGGCAAACACTTCGATCCTGCATTGGTAGATGCCTTTATGGATAATCTGGATGAAATTTTAATTATCCGTGACGATCATAAAGAACCGGGTACCTAAGGAAAACCGTATCTGTGGATAAGGTTGTGGTTAAGGCGTTATTCTTAGTGGATAAAGATTGTGGATAACTTATTTCAGTCTATTTTTAACACGAGATCTATCTCCAAATTGATCATAAACCTCATACCTCCTGCCTATTAGCATAAGGCTTAATAGGCATTTAATCCTGTATCCGTTATGTTGAGTCCTGCACGACTCTTTAGATATGATTTTCAGCTCAGGTTCAACCATGCCCCGTCAGCAAGTTTTTAACTTTTTTGCCTATGTCTTCCTTCTGATATCTTTGGTTTTAACCTCTGCTTGTAGCGACCCTGAACCCGATACTCAATATTCAGATCTTCCAACAATCGATAGCCTACGACATGCCAGAGTCACGGTATCCGGTTTCTCTTCCGGGGGGTATTTAGCTAACCAACTGCATCTAGCCTATCCCGAAAAAATCGAAGGAGCGGCTATCTTTTCGGCTGGTCCTTGGGGTTGTGCCATGAAAGGCCTCAGCCATGCCATGCTGTCCTGTATGCAGACCCAATTTCCCATTGCTAGCTTGGATGAACGCATGGCCATGTTGCATAAGGCCAGTCGTAAAAAGATCATTGGGGATCCTGCTCTGTTAGTGGATGACCCCGTCTATATTTTCTATGGACAACGTGACCAAGTATTAAAGCCTGCGGTGACCGAAAGCCTGATCGGTTTTTATCAAACTCTGGTCGCCTCTTACAATATCCGTATCACGGCTTTACCTAATGCCGGTCATGCCTTCCCAACACTGGAAACGGATACCCCTTGTGGGGTCGTCGATGGAAATCATCTACAGAACTGTCACTTTGATGGTGCAAGAGAAGCCCTAACCGTTTTATACGGACGGTTAAATCCACCCAGTAAACAAAACCAAGGGCAGTTTACTGAATTTAGTCAGAGACCCTTCTATCAGGGTAAGGGGATGTTAGACCGGGGTTATCTCTATGTTCCTCCCAGCTGCCAAGCAAAAGGGGCCAGCTGTCAGCTGAATATTGTTTTGCACGGCTGTGGGCAAAGTGCAGAGGCCATTGGTAACAGTTTTTTCAGCTTAAGCGGTTTCACTCGTTGGGCAGATAGCAACAATATTGTTTTACTCTATCCACAGGCCAAGAAAAGTTTGCCCAATCCACAGGGCTGTTGGGATTGGTGGGGTTATGAAAAAGAACGCTTCTATTCCCGTGAAAATCAGCAACTCACCGCAGTTATGGCGATGGTTAAACAGTTAAGGCCTTAAGCATTCCACTAACCCGGTCTAATAAAGACCGGTATTAGTGGATATAAAATCAACTGATTTAAGCTTGATCCAGCACTTTTTTCATAAATGGCGGTAAGCTCAGAGCACCACGGTGAATATCAGCCGTGTAGTAGTCCGTTTCAAATCCCTTACCTTCTGACGCTTCCGTACGGAATTCAGTTACCTCGGAACCCTTACCTGCCATTGTGCAGCTCCACCAACCTGATGGATAAACCGGCTGAGGAAAAGGCAGAGTCGCCGTTGAGGAGAAGCCCGCTGCTTTCATATCGGTATGCAGATTACGGATAATGCTATCGGTATGATACAGAGGTGATTCTGACTGCTGCACCATGATGCCGCCTTGCTTCAGAATACGGAAACAACGCTTAAAGAAGTCCACTTCAAATAGACCTTCTGCCGGACCAACAGGATCCGTAGAGTCCACAATGATCAGATCTATGCTTTCTTCTGGGCAATCATCAACCCACTTTACGCCATCTTCAAATAGCAACTCAGCACGGGGATCATCGTTGCTATCACACAGTGCCGGGAAGTGCTTTTCAGATAAACGTGTCACTAACTCATCAATATCGATCTGAGTCACCTTCTCTACACCAGGGTGCTTCAGTACTTCACGCAGCGTACCGCAATCACCGCCACCAATAATCACCACACGTTTTGGATCTGGGTGGGAGAATAGCGCTGGGTGGGACATCATCTCATGATAAAGAAAGTTATCGCGGTCAGTCAGCATGACACAACCGTCAATTACCATCAGGTTGCCATAGGTTTCCGTCTCATAAATTTCCAGCTTCTGATAAGGACTTTGTTCTTCATGCAGTTTGGCTTTTACCTTCATAGAAAAGGCAGAACCACAGGAAGAAAAAACCTCAGTAAACCAGCTTTGATCCAGTTGCTCGCTCATGATGACCTCAAAAAAGTCCGATAGAAATAAGAAAAGTGAAGGATAATTGAAGGGGCGCAACGATACTGAATGTTATGCCCGAAACAAAGCATTTTTAACAGGAAGGTTGGAAAAAGTCGTTAACTTTCTGTAAGCACTGAAATCTCAAAGCAACATGATCAAGGCCTGACGATCAAAAAGTTAACAACCCTATCCATTAAAAGAAAGGATGCGGTCTGCACGGACACTATCAGCACTACATCTGTATATGTACCGGACGACTATTATCCATCAAACTACGCACATAGGTTTGTGCCTGAGGATAGCCTTGTCGAGCAGCACTGGCGATCCAATGTAAACCCAGTTTGTGACTCACAGGTGTCCCTTCTCCCTGTATAAACATCAAACCCAGTTGAAACTGAGCAGGAATAACACCTGAATAGGCTGCCTTATGTGTCCAGCGAAAAGCTTTACGGGCATCCTTGCTCACGCCATAACCCAAACGATACATATTGGCTAATTGCCACATAGCAGGACGAATACCACCATGGGCCGCTTGTTTATACCAGCGAGCGGCTTTTTTAAAGTCTGGTGCCGCAGCTTCCGGGCTCATATAGATACCCGCCAGATTAAATTGGGCACTGGGTTCTCCCGCCTTGGCCGCTCTCTGAAACCAATGACGCGCTTGCTGCTCATCTTGTGATACGCCTTCACCGATATGATACAAACGTCCCAAATTGACCATGGCATTCAGATCACCCTGTTCTGCAGCTAAACGATACCAACCGACGGCTTTCTGATAATCCTGATCAATGCCTTCACCATTTTCATACATTAACCCTAGGTTGTACTGGGCATCAGAATCCTTCTGTTGTGCGGCTTTTAAATAATAACGATGTGCCAGTTGATTATCTTCTTCGACCCCTTCCCCTGTATCATAAATAACCCCAAGGTTAACCATGGCTGATACATGACCTAAATCAGCCGCTTTCTGATACCAAAAGATTGCTTGGGTATTATCCTCTGGAATTATGCTGCCAAAATCGTATAACTTGGCGATTTCGTACATGGCATCAGATAAACCGGAATCCGCCGCTTTACGCAGCCACATCAGAGAAAGCGCATCACCGCCTTTATTGGCCAATCGATGCTCATAATATTGCACCAAGCTCATCATGGCCTGTCGGTTACCGGATTCCGCCAGTGCAATTAAATCCTGCATACTTTGGCTGGAGCGTACCTCAGCCTTCTCAATTTCAGTAGATATAGGGGCTTGTTGAACTTGCTGCTTGTCATAGCTGGCACAAGCGCTCAAAACCAAAACTGCCCACAGAGTGATCAATAGACGCATAATCGTCCTCCCCTATTCCGTTATCATCGGAAAAATAGTGGCTCTAGACCGTTTAAGTATGGCTAAGCTATATCCAGCTAAACATGAAGTTTTTTTGAAATAAGATCAGTTTGTGCAGAATGCTTTTCATCTCCACAAGATGGATAGATAATGCGCCCTTCGTAAAATGCCGGACTGGGGATGGTAAAGAGATGACCGATTGGAGCCTTGATGATGCGTTCCGTACCTATAATATTGATCACTGGGGCAGTGAATATTTTGGTGTGAACCCCCGTGGCCGGGTAACGGTAAAACCCAGTCCTAAGCAACCTGCAGCGTCTATCGACTTGACGGAACTGTGCGATACCTTGCAACAACAAGGCTTATCTTTGCCCGTGCTGGTTCGTTTTAGCGATATTCTGCACCACAGGGTTAATCGCCTATGCGCTGCCTTCGATAGCGCTATGCAGGAGCAGAATTACCAAGGCGGCTATACCGCTGTTTATCCTATTAAGGTCAATCAACAGCGTCGGGTGGTCGAAGAGATTCTAAATACTTCGGCACGCTCCGAAAACCGTGTCGGTCTGGAAGCAGGCAGTAAACCTGAGCTATTAGCAGTATTGGCGCAAACCGGCCAACGAGACTCGGTCATTATCTGTAACGGTTATAAAGACCGGGAATATATCCGACTGGCCCTAATGGGTGAAAAACTGGGCCATCGCGTCTTTATCGTCATCGAAAAGATGAACGAGTTAAGCCTAGTATTGGAAGAAAGCCAAAAGATCGGCGTAAAACCTCGCTTAGGTTTACGGGCTCGCTTGGCCTCTATCGGCAAGGGTAACTGGCAGAATACCGGTGGGGAGAAATCTAAGTTTGGTTTATCCGCCTCCCAGATCCTAGCGGTTGTCAGTCAACTGCAGCAAGCCAATGCTCTGGATAGTTTACAACTGCTGCATTTCCATCTGGGTTCTCAGATCGCCAATATTCGTGATATTCAGCGAGGCCTGAAAGAGTGTGGTCGCTTCTATCACGAACTCTGCCAACTGGGTGCCAATATCCGCTTTGTGGATGTGGGCGGCGGCTTGGGTGTTGACTATGAAGGCACCCGTTCTCGCAGTATTTGCTCCATCAATTACAGCATGGAAGAGTATGCCAATAATGTGGTGCAAGCCATCAATGAGGTCTGTAGCAAACACCAACTACCCCACCCTCATCTGATTACCGAGTCTGGTCGAGCCATTACCGCTCACCATGCGGTATTGATTACCGATGTGATCGATATTGAATCACCAGATACTTCTGCGCCAGAGCAGATTGCCGATGATGAAGCGGCCGTGATTCAGGAGCTTTGGCGTGTCCACCAGTTAGTGAAACAGGGCGCCGATGAGCGCTCCCTAGTAGAGTGTTATCACGACGTGGTGCAAGCCATGTCCGAAGCTCAGGATATGTATACTCTGAGCATTCTAAATCTAAGCCAAAGAGCCTTAGCAGAGCGTTTATATACCTCTACGTGCAGTCAGTTACGCAGTCAGCTTAATACCCGTAATCGAGCGCACCGAGAGATTCTGGATGAATTGAATGAAAAGCTGGCAGACAAACTCTTTGCCAACTTCTCACTCTTCCAATCCCTACCAGATGTCTGGGGTATCGATCAGATATTTCCTATTCTGCCCCTATCACAACTGCACCAACCACCGTTGCGTCGAGGGGTGATTCAGGATATTACCTGTGATTCCGACGGTCGCATCGATCTGTATGTGGACGGTCAGGGTCTAGAAACCACTTTACCCTTACCTGCATGGCCTGAAGGTGAGCAGCGCTTATTAGGTGTTTTCTTAGTCGGTGCCTATCAGGAGATTCTGGGGGATATGCATAATCTGTTTGGCGATACGGACTCTGTTGATATCACTCTGGACGAACAAGGTCAGGTGCAGATCAACCAAATTATCAAAGGTGATACTGTCGGAAAAGTACTGGAATACGTTAACTTTGAACAGGATAAACTCCTGGCTGGTTATCAGAAACAGCTCAGCGCCAGCAGCCTCTCAAAGGAAGAACAAGCAGCCTTTATGCATGAACTAGAAGAAGGTTTGGCCGGTTATACCTATCTGGAATAACCATGAAC
Organism: Oceanospirillum sp.; assembly: GCA_047518265.1. GTDB lineage: Bacteria > Pseudomonadota > Gammaproteobacteria > Pseudomonadales > Halomonadaceae > Oceanospirillum. The sequence goes on along the minus strand of JAKZRG010000004.1, from coordinate 137,689 downwards.
AATAAACCTTGCCTCATATGACCGTTCAATTCATACCACGCAAGGTCGACAAGCATTAAAAAGGGGTATAGATGATCGTTCATCTATACCCCTATATGGGTCAATCACACTCGGCCAATTAAATGGCCACAGCTCCGCTTATTTTTTCTTCCTGCTGTTTATTTTCTTCGCCTTGGTTTTGTTTATCCTGCTGTTCCTGATACTTCTTCTCAACATATTCTTGAGCACTTTTGAGCTCGTCTTTGGCCAGCTCACTGGCATCCTTGGCCGCATCCGATCCCAGCGTCCAAAGCTTACTGCCAAACTGCTTTAAACCTTCGCCAACGTTTTCGCCCGCTTCTGAGGCATTTTCGCCTAATTGGCCTGCAGCATCAGATACCGCTTCCTTTGATTTATCAAACAGTTCGCTGGCCGCTTCCCCTACGGTATCTGCCGCATTAGCATGTGGCTGTAAACTCAGCAAACCGATACAAAGCATTAACATGGTCTTCTTAAGCATAGCACTACCTGTCTTATCTCTTTGCCTATCTGGCAAGAGTGTCAATCTTATCTGTTTTACTAAGACCACAAATGCTAACAAAAAATCCCAGATAGATACGGCATCCCTGTCACAAATATTCAGTTCGGCTCTATATCCAAACAAGAATATTGCGCCGCTACCCTCTCAAAGCCTCCTCTCCTTTTAACTCTTCCAGCAAGACGTGTTGCTGTAGTAGATCAAAGGCTTCTGGCACGGGTACCGGTCGACTAAACAGATAACCCTGTGCGAAGTGACACCCCTTATTGTGTAACATATTCAGCTGGAACTCGGTCTCAACGCCTTCCGCTACAGTTTGCAGATTAAGACTACGGCCCAAATTAATAATGGCAGTAGGGATAATTTGATCATTACGTCGTTCCGTTAATTGCTGGGTAAAGGCTCGATCAATCTTCAGCTTATTCGCGGTAAAGCGCATCAGGTAACTTAAAGAAGAATAACCCGCACCAAAGTCATCAATAGAGATACCTACACCTAAATCCGAGATATCTCTTAATAGCTGCTCTGTCAGCTCAGGATGTTTCATCACGGTTGTTTCGGTAATTTCTACGTGCAGTAATTTAGGGTCTAGACCTGTACTCTGTAAAACCTCAGCGATATGGTGTGCCAGTTCTGGATTTTCAAATTGAATAGCCGACAAGTTCACCGCAATAGCCACTGGATGCTCCAGCTGTCGATTCCATTCAGCACCTTGGGCACAGGCTGATTCCAACACCCAATCTCCCATGGCGTGAATTAGACCAGTCTCTTCCGCATGTTCTATAAAATCACCGGGGTAAATCAAATCACCTTCAGCAGGCTGCCAACGAATCAGGGCTTCCACCGCGGCAATTTCATGGGTATTGATATTCACAATGGGTTGGTAATGTAAAAGAAACTCTTGCTGTGCAATGGCTTGTTTTAACTGGCCAGTCAGCGCCATACGATCAACGTTCACAGCACTCATCAGATAATCAAATACTTGATACCGACCCCGGCCAGCTTCCTTGGCTTTATACATCGCCATATCCGCATGTTTTTTCAGGGTTTCACTGCTGGTGCCATGCTCCGGGTAAAGGCTGATACCCACACTGGCCCCCACATAGACTTCCCTTTCGTCAATCAGTACAGGTTGCTCGATAGATTGGATAATCTTGCCTGCCACAATCTCTAAATCATGAGCCTCATGCACACTGCGAATAATCGAGGTAAATTCATCGCCACTCATACGAGCCACGGTATCTGGGCCACGCAAACAGCTTTTTATTCTTTGTCCCACTTCGATTAGAAGCTGATCACCCACGGAATGACCCAGGGTATCGTTCACATATTTAAAACGATCCAGGTCAATATAGAGCACACCAAAGTGGCCGCTCTCACTGGCACAGGTTTTAACTTCCTGTTCCAAACGATCCTGGAATAATATTCGATTCGGTAGCTGTGTCAGAGGATCATAATAAGCCAACTTTTCCAGTTGATGTTCAGCTTCTTTCATATCGCTGATGTCCATAAAGACACCGACGTAATAGGTATACTCATCCTGATGATCAGTGACCGCATTAATGGTTAACCATTTAGGGAAGACTTCACCATTCTTACGACGATCCCAGATCTCCCCGCTCCATTGCCCCTTCGTTGAAAGGGAGTGCCACATATCCTGATAAAAGCTGTCTGGGTGACGATCAGAACGGGTCATATTAGGGTTTTTGCCTAATACATCCGCGCGACTAAAACCGGTGATTTGACAGTATGCAGGGTTAACTTCCAGAATCCGGGCTTTGGAGTCCGTAATAATCACCGCTTCACTGGTATTGTGCATGGCCATCTTAAATAGCTGCAGTTGCTGTTCCGCATGTTTGCGCTGATCAATCTCCTGTACAAGATCTGTGTTAATGCGCTCAAGCTCTGCCGTACGTTCATCAACCCTATGTTCCAGCTCATCATTGGCCATTTGCAGCGCATCCAGAGCATGAGTGAGCTCTGCTTCTGCCGCTTCTTTTTGCTGCATTTCTTTATGCAGCTGCTGGTTTTTCTCTTCTATCTTTTGTTGGGTTTGATCCAGAGAGCGCAGGCTACTATGAAAACAATCGATCGCCTCTGACATCTGCTGAAATTCGAGGCTTTCATAGTTTTCTCGCACCCGCTTTAGCTTAAGATCTCCCGCTGCTAGCTGATTCATATCATCAATCATATGATGTAAGCGGCGGGATAATTCACCGGATTGTCGAAAACCGTAAACCACCAGTAAGACCAAGATAATCACGACAAACAACGAGGCTAATAATATTTGTTCTTTAAACTGGGCTTGCTGCTGATCCGTTTCATCCTGAGCACCACGCCCCATCTCTTCCAGCAAACCGATAAAACGCTTATGACTCAGGGCAAAGTATTGGTTGGCCGTTTGTAGTTGTTCCAGCTCACTCTTGCCTGCAACCACCAAACGTATAGCACCCTCCAGAGCATAAACATAATCATTCAGGCTGGCTTTGAGTTCTTGTAATTCCTCATAGGTTGATCCTTGGGAATATTGTCGATGACGGTCAAATTGATCGGTTAGACTGAGGCTTATCTGTTGCACAACAGAGATTCTGGCCTGCCCTAATTCCTGCATGTCCTTGCTATTTAACTGCCCTTTATAACGAGATAACAGTTCGTGCAATGCCACATGATTGCGGGAGAAATCGGATAGAAGCGAGGAATAACGATAGATACTGCCCAGATCATGTTCGACCACATGCTGGGTAAGGTGATGCTGTCGATTAAGCAGGGTTAACATTAATACGGTAACCAAAGCAGTTACCACAAAACCCAGAACTGGAACTACCAGTAGTTTTTTACGTAACGAAAGTCGTTTTAGCATAACAATCCCTTGGCCCTTAACATCTGCGATGCACGGCAGATTCAGAGGTAAGCGCCTATTTTTATTATTTTTTACTCTCTAAAGAGCCAATACATTACCTTGATTCTATCGAAATAGCCCTGCAAAGTTTCTGGCTTCTCTGTTTTCTTTTGTAGCTTTATTGATCAACATTCCTTAAGAATCAATTTCTCAAAATAAAAAAGCCATGGGCTTATCCATTAATAATGGATGAACACCATGGCCTTAATAAGAAGAATAGCCCGATTGATTAGATGACTAAAACTCTTTGTCGATAAAACGCCTTGTTATACCAATCCCGATAACTCCTTATAGATGAAAAATAAGGAAAAGACTGATCAATCTACGTGTGTTCGTATCACGCTTAGTGAGCCTGATCCCAGCTCTCACCTGAATCCGCTTCTACCAACAAGGGGACATCCAATTCAGCCGCATTTTCCATAAAGGGTTTCAGTGCCACTTTAAAAGCTTCTACCTGAGCGGTCGGTACTTCAAAGACCAGTTCATCGTGTACCTGCATAATCATACGAACACCCTTGCAGGCATCATCTTCACCAGCTTCTAACCACTGATCCACCGCTATCATGGCCAGTTTAATAATATCTGCTGCCGTTCCCTGCATCGGCGCATTAATAGCCGTACGTTCCGCTCCTTTACGCATGGCACCATTGCCGGCATTCAGTTCAGGCAAATATAGTCGACGACCAAATAGCGTCTCCACATACCCCTTCTCTTTAGCGCTATCCCGAATATCATCCATATAACGAGCAACACCGGGATAACGATCAAAATAGCGCTCGATATAGATTTGCGCCTGACTCCGTTCAATATGCAGCTGCTTGGCTAAACCAAAGGCGGACATACCATAGATCAAACCAAAGTTAATGGCCTTGGCGCTGCGACGCTGATCCACAGTCACATCCTCTGGTGTGCAACCAAAAACCTCGGCTGCGGTGGCTCTGTGCACATCCTGATTATTTTGGAAGGCTTCTACCAAACCCTTATCACCGGACAGATGGGCCATAATGCGTAGCTCAATTTGCGAATAATCCGCTGCCACTATGCTAAAACCCTCTTCCGCCACAAAAGCCTGACGGATACGACGGCCCTCTTCCGTACGAATCGGAATATTTTGCAGGTTAGGATCACTGGAAGATAAACGACCTGTGGCCGTTACCGCCTGATGATAGGAGGTATGAATACGGCCTGTTTTTTCACTGATCATCTGTGGCAGCTTGTCCGTATAGGTAGACTTCAGCTTACTCAGACTACGGTGCTCCATAATCAGCTTAGGCAGAGGGTAATCCAGCGCCAGCTCTTGCAGAGCTTCTTCTGAGGTAGACGGTTTGCCCTTAGGGGTTTTCTTCCGAACCGGCAGTTCCATCTGTTCATAAAGGATCTCACCCAACTGTTTCGGTGAACCCAGGTTGAACTCCTTACCGGCCAGTTCAAAGGCTTCAGCTTCCAACTGAACTAAACGAGCGGTAATCTCTTTGCTTTGCTCAGCCAGCTTTTGTACATCTACCTTGGCACCGTTACGCTCAATACGGGATAACACGGTGACAAGGGGCAGCTCGATATCTTTCAATAAGCTCAGAATAGATTCTTTTTCTTCCACCTTAGGCCACAGATGTTGATGCAAACGCAAGGTAACATCCGCATCTTCTGCCGCGTAAGGCGCAGCTCTTTCCAGTAAGATTTTATTAAAAGTCAGTAGCTTATTGCTTTGACCGCTATCATCTTTTTTACTTTTCTCTAAAGCACGGTACTCTACGATCAAGCGTGGTAATTCATGATCACGGGCCAAACGTTTTAACACGGTTTCCGAGGTAGAAGGCACACCCTTGGCAGTCGCTTGCAGTACCGGTAACTGGTGTACTTCAAACAGTACCCGACCAATTTGCTTAGGTGAGTTAATAGCAAATTTCTCTCCCGCGACCTGATAGATCTTCTCTTCTAGAGCTTCCATGGCCAAAGTTTGCGCATCCTTTTCTACGGGTGCTTCAGGCTCATCCAGTAGCATCTCCATCTGCTCATCCCGGCTATTTTTACCGTCATTAATCGCTACTTCGGAAAAGCTAATGGTGCTATGGCCCAGATATTTTTTGGATAGGCTATCCATATCGTGACGAGTAGCGGTGGAGTTCAGCACGTAAGACGCCAGCATGGTATCGCTGGCCACACCTTGTAACTCAATGCCGTAATTGGCCAGTACATTAATATCGTATTTCAGATGTTGACCAATTTTTCCCTTGGCAGGATCTTCTAGCAGAGGTTTTAACTGAGCCAACACCCAATCCCGATCCAGCTGCTTCGGTGCATTAAAGTAATCATGAGCCACAGGCACATAAGCGGCCTTGCCAGCCTCTACGGCAAAGGAAACGCCGACAATCTCTGCCTGCATATATTCCAGACTGGTGGTTTCGGTATCAAAAGCAAATGACTCAGCCGCTTTGAGCTTCTCTAACCAGGCATTAAAGCTTTCTTTTTCCAGTATCGTTTCATACTCAATATCGGCCATGGAGATATCAGCACTTTCGATAATGCCGTAGTCCAGTACCGAATCATTCTCACCAGCCCCTTCTGCTTTATCATCAGAGCTCTCTTCAACAGAGCTTTTGTCAACAGGAGCATCAGCAGAAGCCTCTGTTTTGACAGCCGTTGCAGCAGATGTTTTCTTGGCCGTACCACCACCTTGACGGTTTAGCTCATTAACCCAGCTCTTAAATTCCAGCTCGGTATACAGCTCTGTTAGCTGATCGATATCTTGAGGTGTCATCACCAGATCATCGATACGGGCTTCCAACTCAACGTCCAGCTTAATCGTGGCCAGTTGATAGGACAGATAAGCCATTTCCTGATTATCCGCCATTTTTTTCGCTAGAGTCTTGGAACCGCGAAAACCCAGAGGCGCAATCTTATCCAGATCCGCATAAATAGCATCTAAGCCACCAATACCCTGCAATAGTGCTACGGCGGTTTTTTCACCCACACCGGGTACACCGGGAATGTTATCCACCTTATCGCCCATCAAAGCGAGAAAGTCGATAATCAGCTCAGGGCCGATACCAAACTTAGTATGTACACCGGGGATATCCATTACGGTATCTGTCATGGTGTTTACCAGAGTCACCTTTTCAGTCACCAGCTGGGCCATATCCTTATCACCGGTAGAGATCACCACGGAACGCCCTTCCGCCTCTCCCTGATAAGCTAGGGTACCAATAACATCATCCGCCTCAACACCGGGCACACACAGTAAAGGCATGCCCATGGCTTTAATGGTTTGATGTAAGGGCTCAATCTGGGAACGTAAGTCATCGGGCATAGAAGGACGATTGGCCTTATATTCCACATACATATCATCCCGAAAGGTTTTACCCTTGGCATCAAAGATCACCACTACCGGAGATTGGGGATATTGCCTCAGCAGACTTTTCAGCATATTCACTACCCCCTTAATCGCGCCACTGGGCTGGCCTTTTGAGGTCATTAAAGGCGGCATGGCATGAAATGCCCGATACAGATAAGAGGAACCATCCACTAAAACCAGTGGTAATTGGGCAGTGTCATTCATAGCAGGATATCAACTCAATTCGGTTATAATAGGTATGTGGTCGCAGCAAGAAGAAACGATAAAGGCTGCGAAACAATTAGCATCATAATAAAGCACACGGGATTCAGACCAAAGGTCTGACAAGGATTTAAAATATGTTACGTGCCATTTTTTTCAGTCTGTTATTAGTATTGCCCTTTGTTCAGGCACAGGCCGAAGACCAACAGCTCGAACCAGAAATTACCATTCGTGATGGCGGTGACCGCACTTTGTATGAATACCGGGCCAACGGTGTGTTATACGCCATCAAGGTCAAACCTAAAATGGGCCCTGAATATTATCTGATTGATGCCAATGGTGATGGTAACTATATCCGTCAGGATAGCGAGCGTAAGTCTTTTCTGATTCCAGAGTGGGTGCTGCTACGCTGGTAATCCCATTGTCAGGGTCATAGGACTGTAAATCTTTCGAAGCATTAAAAAGTGAGATATCCTGCCTATTCCTTAATTTTTTATATTATCTGACAGTACCTTAGGTGATTTATGGCCGTTTATACCAGCGTATCCGATCAAGCCCTCCAGCAACTGATGCAAGCTTATGGATTAAACGGCCCCATTATTAGCAAAGGCATGACCGGCGGCACGGAAAATACCACCTATAAGGTTAGCTGTGCCGATCAGAACTTTATTCTGACGCTGTTTGAACAAGGCGATCACAGTGATCTGGACTTTTTTGTGCACCTCTTGCCCTTTCTGGCAGACAAAGGCTTAGAAATTGCCCCTCCGTTACCGGATCAAACAGGCCAATGCCTGCACCATATTTCTGATAAACCGGCCCTGCTATTTCCTTTTTTAGCCGGTCAGCATCCCGAACAGATTAATGCCCTACAGGCAAAAGCCATCGGACAATGCTTGGCCCGTTTGCACTTGGCAGGTAAAGACTTTTCTCAACAGAAAACCAATCAACGCTCTTTGGATTGGATGAAAGCCAGCGCACCGGATTTATTGCCTCTATTGGATGAGATGGATCAGCAACTGATGCAGTTGGAGATCAGCCACTTTGGCGATCTATTGGAGGAGTGCCCAGACCTGCCGAAAGGCATTATTCATGGCGACCTGTTTCGGGATAACAGCTTTTTTGACGGTGATAACCTAACGGGCGTGATCGACTTTTATAACGGTTGCACCGGACATTGGCTATATGATCTCGCCATTGTGATTAATGACTGGAGTTGTCAGGATGGATCTGAGCCTAATGTCGATCTACAACAAGCGGTACTGGCAGGTTATAGCAGTGTTCGCCCCCTAACGGATCAGGAACAACACGCTCTACCGGGTTTTCTTCGAGCCTGTGCCCTACGTTACTGGATTTCTCGTTTGATCGCTAAATATCTGGTGGAACCTGAAGAGGGTCATGAACAACAAGATAATCTGGTGAAAGATCCTGAGCAATATAAGCTGATTTTGCTGGCAAGAATTAAGCAAACCGGTTGATAAATTGGCTTGGGATAGAAGAAAGGATTAAAAACCGAAACGGTACGGGCTACGTTCGGCACCTGTACCGTTTGGCCTTAGGCTTAACAATCACAAAGAATTAAGCCTTAGGGTCCATCAGCTTAACCACCTGAATCTCATCTTTTGGATCAGACTCCGCTTGATTCACCCGCGTCATCAACTCTTCCGGTGGTGCCACCAGAGACATCTCATCGGTAAAGTCACAGGCAACACACTCACGGTGTTGAATGTCGTTATCGGTCCATGCTTTTAGTTTGTCCATTTCACCACAGCGGGGGCATACAGCTCCGGCGATAAAACGTTTAATAATGCTCATCTTTAATCTCGATATAGATATCAATGGCCCATGAAGTAATCGGTAGGCAATGTTGGGGTTCGCTCCGCTCAGCCCAACCTACACAAGCCTCACTGCGCTTGATAAGGGATACGATTATTGATGTTTAACTACAAGCTAAACATCATTTAGTTATCTCAGAGACAACGAATAACAACAGCAGCTTAGGGGCTACCAGCTTAAACTCATAGGCTTAAACAGAAGTATCCGGCAAAAACCGGATACTATCATGTTACCTGTCCGCTAGGCTGTTACGTATAAGTCTGATTAGATATGAAGAACCTAGCCTTTAATACCACTATGACGCAGTAAAGCATCAACCTGGGGCTCACGACCACGGAAGGCTTTAAACAGTTCTGCCGGTTCTTTTGAGCCACCCATTTCTAGAACATTTTCTAGGAAGGAGCGGCCAGTTTCGGCGTTAAAGATACCTTCATCTTCAAAACGTGAGAAGGCATCGGCCGACAGTACTTCTGCCCATTTATAGCTGTAGTAGCCCGCCGCATAACCACCGGCAAAGATATGGCTAAAACCATGCTGGAAGCGGTTAAAGTCTGTTGGCGGTAAGACAGCTACCTGTTCACGGACTTGGTTTAATACGCCTTGAATACTGGAATCCCAGTCGGTTTTATATTCGTGGTGCATACGGAAATCAAACAGGGCAAATTCTAACTGACGCACCATCACCATGGCCGATTGGAAGTTCTTCGCAGCTTGCAGTTTATCCAACATCTCTTGAGGTAGGCCCTCACCGGTTTCCACATGGGAAGCGATCAGATCCAGACCTTCTTTTTCATAGCAGAAGTTTTCCATAAACTGGCTAGGTAGCTCTACCGCATCCCAGGCAACGCCATTGATACCAGCAACATCGGCCACCTCTACCTTGGTCAGCATATGATGCAGACCATGGCCAAATTCATGGAACAGAGTGGTCACTTCATCATGAGTTAGCAAGGCAGGTTTATCGCCTACTGGGGCAGAGAAGTTACAGACCAGATAAGCGACCGGTAGCTGTAGCTCACCACCCGCCTTACGACGACGTACCCGGCAATCATCCATCCAGGCTCCACCGCGTTTATTTTCACGGGCGTAAAGATCCAGATAGAAACCAGCGATTTCCTGACCGTCCCGTTTGATGATGTAGTACTTCACATCATCGTGCCAGCGATCAATCTGATCCGTGGTTTCTTCCAATGTGATGCCGTACAAACGGTTCACCACATCAAACATGCCCGAGATCACCTTAGGTGCGGGGAAATAAGGACGTAGTTCTTCCTGAGAGATGGCATAACGCTGCTGACGCAGTTTTTCGCTGTAGTAACCAGCATCCCAAGCTTTTAGATCTTCGGCGCCAAATTCATCTTTAGCATAAGCTTGTAGCTCAGCAAATTCGGTACGGGCCTGACTGACGGAACGATCCGCCAGATCATTTAGGAAACCCAGTACTTCATCGGTGCTCGTCGCCATCTTGGTTTCGATGGAATACTCGGCATAACTGTTAAAACCTAACAGCTGAGCCAGTTCATAGCGCAGTTCCAGGATCTCATCCATAATTGGTGAGTTATCCCATTCACCGGCTTTTGGCCCCTGATCCGAAGCACGAGTCACAAAAGCGGTATACACCTCTTCACGCAGTTCACGGTTATCGGCATAAGTCATCACCGGTTGGAAAGAGGGGAAATCAAGAGTAATCACCCAACCGTCCAGCTCTTTTTGGGCCGCTAGCTGCTTCAATAGATCCTTGGCAGAGTCCGGTAAACCGACTAATTCCGCTTCATCGGTAATCTGTTTATGCCAACCTTGAGTGGCATCCATGACATTTTCGGCAAACTTATTGGTCAGCTCAGATAACTTCTGTTTTAGCTCACCGTAACGTTGCTTTTTCTCTGCCGGAAGATCGATACCCGATAGGTGGAAATCACGTAGCGTATTGGTAATGGCTTTTTGCTGGGCAGTATTTAACTGAGCAAAATCATCACTGTCTTTTAAGGCTTTAAAGCTATTGCATAGGGCTTCATTTTGTCCCATCTCGGTACTGTATTGAGACAGCTTTGGCAGACAGGCGTTATAAGCTTCACGCAGTGCATCACTGTTAACCACAGAGTTCATATGGCTCACCGGTGACCACATCTGGGATAAACGATCCTCATGCTCACTTAAGGCCTGAACCAGAGAATCCCAAGTGGGTTTATCCTGTTGTTGCAGATCAGCAATAGCAGCACGGCCATCAGCCAACAGCTGATCCAGAGCCGGTTCAACCATCTCCGGGTTGATCTGACTGAAAGGTGGCAAAGTATGGCTTTCCAGTAGCAGGTTACTCATTTAACGGCCCTTATTTTGATTCTGTTCGATCAGGCTTTCCCGATCATTTTATTAACCTATTAGCATTCAATATGGGGCTTATGCACAGAATTTCCAGTATCAGACGGGTTATAATCTTTTATCTCAGCCATTAAATATCACTAGCGGATTAACTATCAGAGAGCCTTATATGACACAACAATTATCGATACGTAGCTTTCAGGGTATGCAACCAACACTAGGGGAAAAGGTATTTGTTGATCCCTCTGCCGTGGTTTTAGGTGATGTGGTACTGGGTGATGATTGCTCAGTTTGGCCCCTTACCGTTATTCGCGGCGATATGCATCGCATCCGTATTGGCGCACGTACCAGCGTGCAGGATGGTTCGGTTCTGCATATCACCCACGCAGGCCCTTTTAATCCCGATGGCTTTCCTTTAATCATCGGTGATGACGTCACTATTGGCCATCAGGCGATGCTGCATGGTTGCACCATAGGTAGCCGAGTCTTAGTAGGTATGGGCGCTATGGTGATGGATGGCGCTGAAGTGGGAGATGATGTGATTATCGGCGCCGGTAGCCTAGTACCGCCAGGGAAAAAGCTGGAATCCGGTTATCTCTATGTGGGCCGCCCCGTAGAACAAAAGCGCAAGTTGAGTGAAAAAGAGATGGGCTTTTTTACCTATACCGCAGGTAACTATGTGAAGCTAAAAGATCAGCATATTGCTGAGAACTATTAATCGCTGGAGGCTGGAGGCATACTATTATCGTCAAGCTTTCCAGCCTTAAGCATATAGCCCTTCCTAATTTACACTCTCTTTACTTACCGCTGACACACACTTTGCACGGTACTCCCTATACTGATTTCATCAAATAAACAGCGGGAGTACAGCGCCATGACACTGAAGAAAAAGCTATTAACCGGCAGTATTGCCGCTCTGCTACTAGCAGGCCCTATCGCTGCAATGGCTTGTGGTGATAATGAAAATGGTGGTTGGAAACAACTGCATACCAGTATGGAACAAGGTGGTCGTCATCACGGTAAAGGTCATCACAATGGCATGATGATGAACAAAAAAATGTTCAAGGATCTGGATCTTAGCCGCAGCCAACGCAAAGAGATCCGCAGTATTATGGAAAAATACCGCGACGATAATAAACAGGATCATCGTGAACAGATGGCCGATAATAAAGCCGAGTTTATGTTGGCATTATTGGATGGAGCAGAAACGAACAAGCTGAACAGCCTAATGGATAAAAATGCCAACCTGATGCAACAGACGTTTAAGAATAAGCTGCCTATGATGCAGGAAATGGTGCAGGTCTTAACTGATGAACAGAAAGCAAAACTCAGCCAACGTTTACAGTAGCTCTTTAAAGATGGCATTTCGAAACAATACTTTGGCCAGCTCTAGGGATGACCTTTGGGGCTACACCTAGAAATAGTCTATCAAAATTACACCGACCATCTCCTGAAAAGCACCTATTTCCCGATAGGTGCTTTTTTCTGCCGAATAATCCACAGAATCACTGGCAAATAGCTGAACTTTACTGCCTGATTGGCGATAATAGAACCATCGAATCTTTCATCTCAGTTCATTCAGGTTATTTATTATGCTGGCGGGTTTACAGAATAAACGGATTAAAAAATCTCTGCTTGTGGGACTATCGGCTCTATTAATTGCCGGTTGTAGCACCTCCCCTACCGGCCGTAATCAATTGAAGCTCTTCCCCAGTGCTGAAATTAACCAAATGGGTGTACAGTCTTTCGCTCAGATGAAAGAAGAAACCCCTGCCCGTGGCAATAAAATCACCAGTAACTATGTTAATTGTGTTGCTGATAAGGTGATTGCCCAGGTGCCTGAAAAATACAGTATTGCAGAGTGGGAAGTAGTGATCTTTGATTCTGATCAGGTCAACGCCTTTGCACTGCCCGGTGGTAAAGTGGGTGTTTATACCGGTTTGCTGAAAGTGGCAGAAAACCAACATCAACTGGCTGCTGTTATTGGTCATGAATTAGCCCATGTTTTAGCGGAACACGGTAACGAGCGGGTTTCCACCTCTTATGCGACTCAGACCGGCCTCTCCCTAGCTTATAAAATAGCCGGTGAACAAAGTGCTGAAAAAGACCAGATATTCGCCCTGTTAGGTGCCGGTGCTCAGTACGGTATTGTCCTGCCTTTCGGTCGTATTCAAGAAAGTGAAGCCGATATTATGGGCTTGGATTTAATGGCCAAAGCTGGCTTTGATCCACAGGAGTCTGTGACTCTTTGGCAAAATATGGCTAAGGCCAGCGGTAAGGCACAACCTGAGTTTATGTCTACTCACCCATCAAACAAACGCCGCATTAAAGATCTGACCAAACGTTTTGCTAAAGTAATGCCTATGTATGAACAGGCTCTATCAGAAGGTCGTAAACCTAGCTGTAAGGCTTAAGTTTAGTTCCTGACGAAGCAGCACAAATACTTTCTTATAAATAGAACTGGCTCCCACGCTCCTGCGTGGTAGCCTACCGCTATTTATTCCCACGCAAAGCGGGGGAACAAGAATAGCTGCAAGTACTGGAATGATTTTGTTTGAGTACTTAGAGACAGTGTATTAGAGATGAATGAGGTTTAAACGTTGAATTTTTCACTCCGTAACCCCTGGATCTTAGTGGGGCTGGCCTTAATGGTCATTCCCTCGATTATGATGATGTCGGCTTATTGGTCGGAGCTCAGTGACGTACAAGCTTGCATGGCCCTAGAACAAGGCTTTGATTACCGTACCGGAGAATGTATTCAGGGTAATACCATCTTTGTGGCCTTCTCGGAACGCCATCCCTTGATGGTGAATTCAGGTATGATTTTATCCATGATAGGTTTGCTGGCCTGCATGGTGGGGCTGTATCGAAAATAACCTTTCTCGTCAGAGTGAAAGTTTTAGATAAATAAAAAAGCCGGAAATATCAGTGTATATTTCCGGCTTTTTATATAAGACAGTATCAGGATTAATATAATTACCCCTGATTCAATTGCTCTCTTAACTGATCCATCACCGCCTGAGTCTCAGGTTGCACACCCCGCCAGATCTTAAACGATTCGGCCGCTTGCTCTACCAGCATGCCCAGACCATCAATGGCCTTTACTGCGCCATGCTCCAGAGCCCAAGTATTAAATACTGTGGTTTCCTTGCTGTACATCATGTCATAACAAGCAGCACCTTCTGCCAGTAAGTCATCAGGCAATGGAGGTAACTCACCGGCTAAACTCGCTGCCGTACCATTGATCACCAGATCAAACTCTTGTCCAACTAAGTCCGTAAAGCCACAGCCTGAAATAGCACCAAACTCAGCAAACAGCTCAGCCAGTTGCTCTGCTTTACTGACCGTACGATTAGCAATCACAAGCTGTGAAGGCTTTTTAGCCAGGATAGGCTCAATGACACCTCGTACAGCACCGCCCGCCCCCAGGACTAGAATACGTTTACCGTCTAGATTCAATTGCTGATTATCCGTCAGATCTCGTACCAGACCGATACCGTCGGTTGTATCACCATGTACCACACCTTCTGCATCTTGCCAGAGAGTATTGACCGCTCCTGCTCGTTGAGCTCTGTCTGTTAGCTGACCCGCCAACTCAAAAGCATCCTGCTTAAAAGGCACGGTGATATTACAACCCCGTCCCTTCTCTTGAAGAAACTGTTGAAAACTCTCAGCAAAAGCATCCACAGGGGCGAGTAAAGCCTCGTAGCTCAGATCCTGTTGCGTTTGAGCCGCAAAGGCCTGATGAATCTGTGGTGACTTGCTGTGGCCAATGGGATTACCAAATACAGCATAACGGTCTGTCATAGGGGGTTTGTCCTGTTACGGTTAAAAACCGATATTTATTCTTTTTAGATATCCGCTTTAAGTCTTAATAACCTAATGTGCTAATAGCCCTGAAGCCTTAGTTATTAGTATTAGAGGTCTCTTCCGGCTCTGGCTGACGGCTAATTTCAGCCACTAGATCTGCTATATCCGCCACCATCCGCTCTGGATGATCAAAATGGCTTTCGTGCTCCAGTTTCTGATAACGGCCACGGTATTTAACCGCCAGAGTGGGAAATCCTCGACCTTCAGCAGCAGTCAGCATATTACGTCCTTGCAGAAACAAGGCTTCTGTTTCTTTTTCCCAACAAGCCGGGGTTTCTAACAGGAATTTCAGATTAGTCGTATCCTCCAGCAAACCTTCTGCCGCCTCCAGTAAAATATCGCTTTCAACCAGAGCATAACCGTCACGATAATGGTGATATTGCAGACGTTTAATAAAATCCAGCGTCTTTTCCATATCGCCCTGTAGGATCAATTCACGGATGGCGATGCTGGCAGGACGAGAATCCAAAGCGCTATCCGGTTGCTGAATCAATGCCTTAAAACCGGCACCAATAGGCTGACCGGTCAACTGCTCGATACGCTGACAGGCCGATAGGATATGCTCTCGAAAGCGAGGGCCCAATACACGGCTTTCTGGCATTAAACCGCCCAGATAGACCTGCCATTGTAACTGATCACCATACTCGGCTCGTAACTGGTCAACGATAGGCGCTGCGGCATAACACCAGCCACATAGTGGGTCCATAATATAAGCGATTTGTACTTTGGCCATCTTATTCACACTCTCACTAGAATTGGCTATTTTCGAATTTTAGCCTTAAATTTTTCTGGTTTATTCGTTCTGCATGTTCGGTTTAAAGTCAAAACTCAAACCGAACAAAAACCGTCATCAACTTCGACTAAACCCAATCACGCTCTGGCAGAAATTTTTCATACAGCTCTGCTTCTGCACTACCCGCTTCTGGTTCGTAACCATAATCCCAATGCACTTCTGGTGGCAGAGACATCAGAATAGATTCGGTACGACCACCAGATTGCAAACCAAACAGAGTGCCACGGTCAAAGACCAGATTAAATTCTACGTAACGACCACGACGGTAACACTGGAATTTACGCTCACGCTCACTGTATTCCATAGCCTTACGACGAGCCACGATAGGACGATAAGCCTCTAGGTAGCTATCACCCACGGCTTTAATAAAATCAAAGCTGCGCTCAAAGCCCCATTCGTTCAGGTCATCAAAAAACAGACCACCGACACCACGCGCTTCATCACGGTGTTTTAGATAGAAGTATTCATCACACCATTTTTTATAATCGGCATAAACATTTTCACCAAATGGCTCACAGGTGCGTTTGGCGGTTTCATGCCATTGAACACAGTCGTCTTCAAAACCATAATACGGGGTCAGATCATAACCACCACCAAACCACCAAACCGGTTCTTCGCCCTCTTTCTCGGCAACAAAAATACGCACATTCATATGTGACGTTGGCACATAGGGGTTAGTTGGGTGCATCACTAAAGAAACACCTGCCGCTTGGAAGCTGCGCCCGGCAAGTTCAGGACGTACTGCAGACGCACTGGCCGGTAACTGGCCACCAAAAACATGGGAGAAATTCACGCCACCTTTTTCGAAGACACCGCCATTGGTGATTAAACGAGTACGGCCACCGCCACCTTGTTCCCGTTGCCAGCTATCTTCAACAAACTCAGTTTGACCATCTTCTTCCGCCAATCCCTGACAAATTCGATCCTGTAGTCCTAACAGATAGGCTTTTACGGTATCAAAATCCACAGCACTCATTATCTCTCTCCTGATCAGGAATTCGGTATCTATGCAGTCACTTGGCCAGATAAAGGCCGTTAAACTATGACGCTTATCTAATCAAAAAACAGCCCAAAAAATGAGCCAAGGCCAAGCACGTAAGAAATTGCTGCAAATACTAGGTTTTATCCCTAAGGGAAACAATGCCTAACTGGTAGAAGCCATAAGATAAATGTGACCTAAGGTCAGATATAAGCAATCGAATAAGACAAGAGTAAAAAATAGAACAAGAGTAAGAGAGCAATATGAGGGTTTTAAGTACAAACTCTAAGTACAGATTTTAAGCGAAGAGAAAACTAGGGTCTTAAGGTTTCGCCCGTGAGCAGATTACGAATGGTGCTGGGCTGGCTGGAGCCACCTAAATCACCAGATAAAATACAATCCAGTTGATCGCTAAAGTAGTTGTCTATCTGCTCTTCCGTTAGGGCTGGCGCTTCTCCGGCCGGATTAGCCGAGGTCGAGACAATAGGGCCACCAAATGCCAGACAAAGTGCCTGAACTAAAGGATGATCCGTAACACGTACCGCCACCAAAGGATGTTGACCTTTCACCAAATCATGAACCTGATCAGAAGGAGGTACTAACCAAGTATTTGGCCCAGGCCAAGTATCGGCGAGTGAGGCTTTTTGCTCAGAAGAGAGTTCTGCCATTAACGGCTGAACCTGCCCGATATTAGCCGCTATCAGAATAACCCCTTTATTGGGATCTCTGGCTTTCAGATCTAATAATCGATTTAACGCTTGGCCGTTGCGAGGATCACAACCCACTCCCCAAACCGCCTCAGTGGGATAAGCGATCACACCGCCCTGCTGTAAACACAGGGCAGCGCGTTGAACAGCGGAATCTTGCTGAGCCGTCATGGTTTCAAAAGCCTGCTTAGAAGAAACATTTGAAGACATAGACCTAGAAGACACCACTATTCAATTTGATCTTACTGCTCGTTCAACTGCTTCTGCAGTGCAGCGTCTTTTGCCAGAACCTGATCGGTATTGGCCAGACGTTCTGCTTTGATCTTCTCAAACATAGCATCATCGCTAGTGGCTAAGATCTGTGCAGCCAGGTATGCCGCGTTTTTAGCGCCAGCTTTACCGATAGCAACGGTTGCAACCGGAATACCACCAGGCATCTGTACGGTAGACAGCAGAGCGTCCAAACCGTCCAGAGAAGAGTTGATCGGTACACCAATCACTGGGCGTAGAGTATTAGCAGAAACCGCACCTGCAAGGTGAGCCGCCATACCAGCCGCTGCGATGAATACGGCACAACCACGTGCTTCAGCATCTTTCACGTAATCATGAGTCTGTACAGGCGTACGGTGTGCAGAAGATACTTTCGCTTCGAAAGGAATCTCCAGACTTTTCAGCACATCCATAGTGCTCTGCATTACAGGCAGGTCTGAATCAGACCCCATTAGAATCGCAACAAAAGGCTTAGACATGGTTTCAGGCCTCAAAGGTTAAAAAAATGGATGGAGGAAGTTACCTAAGCGACCTCTAAGATGCAAGTTATGTTGAAAAGTTCATTACTTGATTAAATTTTTTTTCATAAGGTCGCTGGCTATTATTACACCATAGTCAGTTCTCTAGGCGTGAACAATATAAACCCCTGCCTGTTGATTAATTTGCCCTGCAAGCTCCATGGTTAGAAGCAGTTGATGGATCACTCCTGTGGCCAAACCTGTGCTAAATACCATGGCATCCACACTGCCGGCACCCTTGGCAATAGCCTGCCAAAGCCTGTATTCATCAGGGTTGCTAAAAGATTCAGACGTTATTTTTGTCTTAGCTTTTGATAGGACCTCAGATTTTGACAAGCTCTCTGAGGACGAGGCAAACAAGTCTGTTTTGCTACTTTGTAAAACCTGTGACGGTACATTTTGAGCCAGTAAATCAATCTGATCATACTCCGATGATTTCTGATCTGATCTATCATCATGTAAAAAATCATTTACACCGTTATGACTAAACTCAGGATGTAACCAATGTTGCAGTTCTTCATGAATATCTTCTATCGTCTCAGTTAACTTAGCCCCTTGTTTAATTAACTGATGACAGCCCTTACTCTGAGCTTGATGAATAGAGCCTGGTATAGCAAACACCTCTCGCCCTTGTTCGTTAGCCAAACGGGCACTGATTAATGAACCACTTTTTAACGCCGCTTCAACCACTAACAGACCAAGACTTAAACCACTGACGATACGGTTTCGTTTTGGAAAATTAGGCCCCCTAGGTGGTGTACCCAGTGGAAACTCACTGATTAACAAACCCTGTTGCAGAATCTGTTCATAGAGCGCTCGATTAGCTGCCGGATAGACTTTATCGATTCCTGTACCTAAAACAGCAATGGTTTTGCCTCCGGCCTGCAGGCATCCCTGATGAGCGGCGGCATCAATGCCTTGCGCCAAACCACTGGTAATCACCCAACCCAACTCCGCTAAAGCGCCAGCAAAACGTCGGGCATCATTAAAACCATCCATATTCGGTTTTCTAGCACCGACAATGGCTAATTGGGGCTGATGCAGTAGCTCCGCATCACCGGCAAGATAAAGAATAAGAGGAGGATCTGAGATCTGTTGTAATAACTCGGGATAATTGGGTTGGCCTAGTATTCTCAGATGATGTTGATCATGCTGCAACCACGCCAACAGTCGATCCCTTTCGGGCCAAGATACTGCAAGAGGTTGAGCAATCCTTTGACAACAAAGAGCCACAGCATCTGTAGTCAGACTTGAGGCTTGTTGCAACCACATCTGACAGTTTTGCCAAAAGGCCTCCCTATCCAATTGAAACGAATCAAGAGGCAATTGTTCCAGCAATTGCCGTAATCGAACGGGACCAAAGCCCTTTAATTCTGATAATGCATAAAACCTTAAGGCTTGTATAAGTTCCGTTTCAGACATCCCTATCTCCTTTTATCTATCCTTTATGATTCCTCTACAGAATAGGATCACTCACTCTCCGGTGAACTCAGTAAGTCCCCAACCTTCACCGGTTTATTAGCCTTCATAACTAAACCATAACTCACACGTTTAAAGGTTCTAAAGACCATCAAGTTTCCTGTTGCTTCGGTTGGCAAAGAGACCTCTTCTCCTGTACGACTATCCCTAGCTTTCTCCCTAGCGGTGGAAATATTCAGTACATTCCCTGGTACTAAACGATGGATCGAACCTAAATCAATCGCCACCACGGTATACTGCCCACCGTAACGCACGCCGCCCAATATAGAGATAATGCTACCTTCCACTTGTCGGGTTGGAGCATTAGGATAAAACGCAGCGGGAGTATTCCCTCTATCCAGTAAGGTTACTAAATCATTTAAGCGTATCTCTTCTTTCGATTGCACAATACGCATTACCGCAATATCAGCCTGCTGCTCTTCCAGCTCAACAGTACCGATATATTTCATCTCATAACCCAGTACTTCAGGCTCTTTCCTTATTTGAGTATCGGATAAATAGGCTTGCTGCTGCCGGTAAACGAGATAACGGCTACCCGGCGTGGAGTAACCCGCCCCGCGCACATAGACTCTATCGCCCAACCCCGTGGCAATTCGATCATCTTCAGTACCTAAGACATAACCATTGTTATCCAACTGTTCTGAGCTAAAGACCTGGTGGCGTTCAATAAAAGGGGCGATTTTCTGCAGTGGAATAGCCGGTATGGCTTGGTGATAATTTGCGATTCGGACACCGGGAGACAACTTGATTACTGGAGACTGCCCTTGTAACGGCTGTTCCTGTAGTTGCAACCGGACTTGTCCTTGTTCGTCGTAAATCAGCACCAATTGATCACCGGGGTAGATTAGATCGGGATTGCTGATCGCAGGGTTTTCATGCCAAAGCTGAGGCCACATCCAGGGATTGTGTAAAAAGGTTTGAGCGATCCCCCAGAGAGTATCTCCGGGCTGTACGGTGTAGTAATTCGGAGCGGTCTCCCTGAGCTCTAGTTTTTCGGCTTGTGCTTGATTTTCTAACGTATCA
Source organism: Oceanospirillum sp. (assembly GCA_047518265.1). GTDB lineage: Bacteria > Pseudomonadota > Gammaproteobacteria > Pseudomonadales > Halomonadaceae > Oceanospirillum. The sequence goes on along the minus strand of JAKZRG010000004.1, from coordinate 116,929 downwards.
GCCATAAGAGGTTGAACAGTAAGAGATGAGCCGAGTAAAAGTAGCCCGGACATCAAACCTTGTATCTGTCGCAAAAACATACGCAACACCCTTCCGTTTTAATCCCTTTTAGCAGTAAAACAGGCCCTAAGACGCCTAGAAGGGCTAATATGTTTGCCCCTACGGAACCCGCCCCCTACAATACCAGTCAAAATTTTCAGAACCCAGTGTTTTGAACTGAAATGACTTATTTATTGTGAAGGCAGCAGCATGGCACTTCTTGAGATCCTGGAATTTCCCGATACACGTCTGCGTACACCAGCTAAACCGGTAGCCGTCGTTGATGACGCTGTACGTAAAATTGTTGATGATATGTTTGAAACCATGTACCACGCCAAAGGGATCGGCCTGGCTGCAACTCAAGTGAATATCCATCAACGCATTATTGTTATGGATGTTTCTGAGGATAATGATCAACCCCTGGTTATGATCAACCCAGAATACACCCCTATGGACGACGAACACGAGATGATGCAGGAAGGATGTTTATCCATACCTGAGTATTATGCCGATGTTAAACGTTCATTACGGGTAAAACTGACCGCTCTGGATCGTGATGGCAACACCTATGAGTTGGAAGCTGACGAATTATTAGCGCACTGTATCCAACATGAGTGTGACCACCTTGAAGGCAAACTGTTTGTGGATTATTTATCCACGATGAAACGTAATCGGGTGCGCAAGCTGATGGATAAACGCCATAAAGAGATGGCTCGTCAGGCTTAATTTTTCTTATATCTGTTATTTCAGGCCAGCTTTCGCTGGCCTGAGCTGTTTTTGGAGCCGTTATGTCCGTTCGTCCGCTACGTATCGTATTCGCTGGTACACCTGATTTTGCAGTTCAATCCCTGCAGTCTCTATTGGGCACGTCCCATGAGATTATTGCCGTCTATACTCAACCGGATCGGCCTGCAGGCCGCGGTCAAAAATTGACCCCTAGTCCAGTAAAGTCTCTGGCCTTGGAACACAATATTCCGGTTTCTCAGCCTTTAACGCTAAAAGACGAAGCGGCTCAACAGGAATTGGCAGCACTGAATGCTGACTTGATGGTCGTGGTGGCCTACGGCTTAATCCTGCCTCAGGTGGTACTGGATATGCCGCGCTTAGGTTGCATCAATGTGCACGGTTCTTTACTGCCTCGCTGGCGTGGAGCCGCTCCTATTCAACGGGCCATTCATAAGGGTGATGCTGAAACCGGTGTCACCATTATGCAGATGGAAGCAGGCCTTGATACCGGTCCTATGCTGCTAAAAACTCAGCTAACGATTGCAGCGGATGATACCGCTCAAAGCCTACACGATAAGCTGGCTTTACAGGGCGGCGAAGCGTTACAAGAAGCAGTTGATGCCCTATCTGCCGGTACATTAACCGCAGAGGTTCAGGATGATAGCCTGGCCACTTATGCAGAAAAGATGAGCAAAGCCGAAGGCGAATTGGACTGGTCACAGCCTGCCAGTGTACTGGATCAAACAATACGAGCCTTTAACCCTTGGCCTGTGGCTTGGACATTATTAAACGGTAAAACCCTACGCATCTGGCAAGCTCATGGAGAATCGATTGATACGGAACAAACAGCAGAAGGTGGCCAACAAGTATCTCCAGGAACCGTTATCGCAGCAGATAAAAAAGGTCTGCTGATCGCCTGCGGTGAGGGAGCCCTGCGCATTACCACTTTACAGCTACCGGGTAAAAAAGCCCTATCGGTAGCCGATATCCTGAATTCAGGTAAGAACCTGTTTACCCCTAGCGAAACCCAACTGGGCGAATAAGCGCAAGCGGAGCTGAAGAAACCATTATGGCACGACCTAATATTCGGGTAGCGGCAGTTAAAGCCCTATTACCTGTGGTTAATCAACAAGAATCCCTGTCTGGCAGTTTGCCCAATCAATTGGAGCTGGTGCCCGAACAGGATCGAGGCCTATTGCAGGAACTTTGTTTTGGTACCCTGCGTTGGTTAACCCGACTGGAAGGTATTCGTGCCCAATTGGTCACTAAACCCTTTAAGAGCAAGGATCGAGATATCGATCTGCTGTTGTTATTGGGTTTGTATCAGCTCATTTATACTCGTATTCCCGCCCATGCCGCCATTAACGAAACAGTTTCTGGTGCCGAAGATCTGAAAAAAGGTTGGGCAAAGGGAGTGCTAAACGGCTGTTTGCGCCGTTTCCAGCGAGAAGAGGCTGAATTAACCGAGCAACTGCAACGCTCCGATGCCGCTCGGTTGGCTCATCCCAACTGGTTTCTACAGCAGCTAAAACAGGACTGGCCGGATCAATGGTCCGCTGCCGTGGATGCCAATAATCAACACCCGCCGATGATTCTCCGAGTGAATCATAGCCAAAGTAGCCGTGATGATTATCTGCAACGGTTACAGGATAAGGGGATCGAAGCCTTTGCCTGTGACTTTGCTTCTGATGGTATTCGCTTGGAAAAAGCCACGGATGTCACTCGTTTACCGGGCTTTGATCAGGGTATGGTGAGTGTACAGGATGAAGCGGCTCAGCTGGCGGCCGACCTACTACAACTGGCACCGGACCAAAGAGTCCTCGATGCCTGTGCGGCCCCCGGTGGTAAAACCGCTCATATGCTAGAGCGTGAACCGAGTCTATCCGTGGTCGCGGTGGATAGCGAAGCCAACCGTCTGAAACGTGTAGAAGAAAATTTCCAGCGTCTGCAATTGAGTGCTGAACTGCATTGCTCAGATATTACTCAGCTGGATAATTGGTGGGACGGCAAACCCTTTGACCGTATTCTGCTAGATGCCCCTTGTTCTGCCACTGGCGTTATTCGACGTCATCCCGATATTAAGTGGCTAAGACGTAAAACCGATATCCCCGCATTAGCTGAGTTACAGCAATCTATGCTGCAACTGCTTTGGAAAACACTTAAACCAGGCGGAATCATGGTTTATGCTACCTGCTCGGTTTTAGCCATAGAAAATGCAAGGAATATTCAACAGTTTCTGACTCTGTCAGATGCTCGCTTAATCGGCCCTGTTGAGGCAAATTTCGGCATCAATACTAGCTTTGGCCAACAGTTACTGCCTCAACCTCAAGGACACGACGGTTTCTTTTACGCCGTTTTGCAAAAACCTGAAGATGGCAGTTTATCGGAAACAGCGAAGACAGAGCAGCCAGAGTAGCGAACAGAGACTGAACGATGAAAATTATTATTCTGGGTGCGGGCCAAGTGGGCGGCACTCTGGCCGAAAACCTAGCCATTGAAGAAAATGATATTACGGTGGTTGATACAGATGGCGCTCGATTAAGAGAGCTACAAAACCGCTTTGATATCAGAACCGTACAAGGTAAAGGTTCTTACCCTTCCGTATTGCGACGTGCAGGCGGTGAAGATTGCGATATGCTGATTGCTGTGACCAACAGTGATGAAGTAAATATGATCGCCTGTCAGATCGCTTTTACCCTGTTCCGTACCCCGACTAAAATTGCACGGGTTCGCTCGAATGCCTATTCCGGCCGTAAAGGCCTGTTTGGGGCTGAAGCCATTCCTATTGATGTATTGATCAGCCCAGAGCAGGTGGTCACCAATCATATCAAACGCCTAATTCAATACCCTGGCGCTTTGCAGGTGATGGACTTTGCCGGTGGTGTCGCTCAGTTGGTTGCGGTACGTGCCTATTATGGCGGACCATTAGTGGGACAAGAACTGGGTTATTTACGTCAACATATGCCCAATGTGGATACTCGTGTTGCTGCGATCTACCGTCGTAATCGCCCGATTATTCCTCAAGGTGATACCGTTATTGAGGCCGATGATGAGGTTTTCTTTATCGCCGCCCGGCACAATATTAAAGCGGTGATGAGTGAACTGCGTAAGGTCGATCATCAATACAAACGTATTATGATTGCCGGTGGCGGTAATATCGGTGAACGTCTGGCCGAAGCCTTAGAACACGAATACCAAGTTAAGATCATCGAATACGGTCTACCCCGTTGCCAAGAATTATCAGAACAATTGGATCGCACTATTGTTCTCCATGGTAGCGCCACCAATAAAGATCTCTTGGTGGAAGAAAATATCGACGAAGTGGATATTTTCTGTGCCCTAACCAACGATGATGAAGTGAATATCATGTCTTCCATGCTGGCTAAGCGTTTAGGCGCCAGCAAGGTACTGACCTTGATTAACAACGCCGCTTATGTGGATCTGGTACAAGGCGGTGAGATCGATATTGCCGTATCACCACAGATGGCAACTATCGGTAGTCTGCTGACCCATGTACGTCGCGGTGATATTGTTAATGTTCACTCTCTACGTCGCGGTGCTGCGGAGGCCATTGAAGCCATCGCTCATGGTGACGAACGCAGTTCAAAGGTAGTGGGTAAAGCTATCGAGGAGATTGATCTGCCGGATGGCACGACTATCGGTGCCATCGTGCGTAACGGTGAGGTGATCATCGCCCACGACGATGTTGTGGTACAGCAGGATGATCACGTCATTATGTTCCTGGTGGATAAACGCAAGATCCGGGAAGTTGAACGTCTATTCCAGGTCGGTCTGACCTTCTTCTAATAATCGATTAGCTTAAGTACTAGGTCTCTATGAATATAGTCACGACTATGCGGATTCTGGGTATTTTGTTGATGCTGTTCAGCATCACCATGATGCCCTCGATTCTCATCTCAGTTCTGTACAAGGATGGTGCCGATCTGGCCTTTGTTACCGCTATGGCCATTAGCTTTTTCACCGGATTCTTTGCTTGGTTACCGGTACGCAACGTCCGTAAAGAACTGAGAACCCGAGATGGCTTCTTAGTGGTGGTTTTATTCTGGACGGTACTGAGTCTCTTTGGATCTCTGCCTATTTACTTAGCAGAGCATCCAGGCCTGAGCTTTACAGACTCTGTCTTTGAATCCGTATCCGCCCTCAGTACGACAGGGGCAACGGTAATCACCGGACTGGATTTCCTACCAGAGTCTCTGCTGTTTTACCGGCAGCTCTTACAATGGCTTGGCGGTATGGGGATCATTGTATTGGCCGTGGCCATTCTGCCTATGCTCGGTATTGGTGGTATGCAGCTATATCGCGCAGAAACACCTGGGCCGGTGAAAGACAATAAACTGACACCACGGATTACTGAAACGGCCAAGGCTCTTTGGTATATCTATCTAACCCTAACGATTCTTTGTGCTGGGGCCTATTGGCTTGCCGGTATGAGCCTGTTTGATGCTGTCAGCCATAGTTTTTCTACTGTGGCTATTGGTGGCTTCTCGACTCACGATGCCAGTATTGGTTATTTTGATAGCCCTGCAATTGAAGCCATCTGTGTCGTTTTTATGCTTATCTCAGCATTAAACTTTTCACTACACTTTGTGGCTTGGCGAGAGCGATCCCTAAGACATTATCTGTTTGACCCTGAATTCCGTTTCTTCTTTCTCCTATTAGGCCTAACGATTACCAGTGCTATTGCCGTACTGTGGGCCACGGATACTTATTCTCTTGGTACATCCATTCGCCATGGTATCTTTGAGGTTGTTTCTGTTGCCACGACTACAGGCTTTGGTGTCGCTGATTTCTCCCAATGGCCAGGGGTATTGCCTTTTACCCTGTTTCTAGCGGCTTTTGTGGGGGGCTGTGCTGGCTCAACCGGTGGCGGTATGAAGGTAGTACGGATTCTACTGATTCTAAAGCAGGGTATCCGGGAGATTAAACGCCTAATTCACCCCAGTGCCATTATCCCCGTGAAACTCGCAGGACGCAGTGTACCAGATCGAGTCATTGAGGCTGTTTGGGGATTCTTCTCCGTTTATCTAATGCTATTTGTCATCATGTTAATCATATTGCTTGCCACAGGTCTTGATCAGGTGACGGCCTGGTCAGCTGTCGGCTCCGCCTTAAACAATCTGGGTCCAGGTTTAGGTGAAGTGGCTTCCCACTATGGCAATATTCCAGATCTTGCTAAATGGATTTTGATTATTGCGATGCTATTGGGCCGGCTGGAAATCTTTACCTTATTAGTATTATTTACACCTATGTTCTGGCGTCGATAGATTATCCCCTATGGTCCGGTCTCTATTTCAGAAACCGGATTGAGTTTTCAATAGCCTTCTACTCAGCTTCCAGCCAACAGAAGGCTTTTTTATTACAGCTATATCTTCCTTCTCCTTAGCAAGAAAGATTGTTTTCAGCTATTGATGAGTCTGCTTCCAGTCTATTTCAGCGATTATGCCCAACAGCCTTAAATTGCTACAGGTTAAATTTACCGCCATTATCCTATGTCCAACTAGGTACTCTCTTCATTACTCTATATACTAGTTGTATCATTCTCGGATACGGTGATGAAAAGAAGCTACGCTTTAAATATTAGCTTGAAGCAATACTCTCTAAAGCAATAGCTTGGAATAATATTCGAAGGAATGACGAATACTCTGGAAGTAACCTGAGAGAAATCCGTAGGGTGGCATCTTGCTCGATTCAAGCATGTCGGATAATAAATAGCTGGAATATCCACATAGATCTATGTCTGAACAAAAAAAAGATATTTACAGAAAAATCGAATCCTTCCTTACGGGAAACAGCTTATCGCCGATTCCGACGAACTATACCGTTGCCTATACTTATCTGCAGCAGCATTCGGTAAAGCTTAATGAGGTGATTGATCAACACCTGAAAAAGCACTCCCGACTGAACGAAACCTTTATTCAGCAAGCCTTCAGTGAATTTATTCAACACCCTGATTTTAACGCTGACGAAATTTATCCAGCGTTACAAGCTCTACTAAGCGATGTTTATTCTGTTGTGGAAACCTCTCAGGACAGTAGTTCCTCTTTCTTGCAAACCCTACACTCCACATCAGATCAGTTGGATGAAACCCAAACTAAAGCGAATATCGCAACCTTAGTCCAACTATTAAAAGCTTCAACGGATTCCATGGTGGAATCACAGGAAAAGTTGTATTTAAAGCTGCAACAAGCTGAGCAAGAATCAGAAAATTTACAGGCACGTCTCAATTCGGTTTCACAAGCAGCCATGCTGGATGATCTAACCGGTTTGCTCAATCGAGCAGGGTTAAGAAAAAAGCTGGAAGATCTTTCCATTGAATTGGGTAGTCCATTCGAAGCCAGTCACTATTCAGTAGTGGTTTTTGATCTAGATAAATTCAAAAATATTAACGATACCTATGGCCACCCTTTTGGTGATCGAGTGCTGGGCAATACAGGCTCTTTAATCCTAAAACATATTCGAGGCGGTGATTTAGCCGTTCGTTTTGGTGGAGAAGAATTTATTGTTATCTTGCCAGAAACCGATCTTCAGGGTGCACGACAGGTTGCCGAAAAGATTCGCTTGGCTATTGGTAACGTTCGTTGGACAAACAAAAGAACCAATGAAAAGCTTTCAGCAATTACAATTTCAGCTGGTATTGCAGAGGCTATGCCCAATAGCACCCTAAATGATGTTATTCAGATCGCTGACGATGCTCTTTATCAAGCGAAAAAGAATGGCCGGAACTGCTGTTATCCAATAGATACCGTCACCCGTTAATTCTTTCTATTACTTCGCTCCAGTAAAAAGAGAGTCCTTATAGGACTCTCTTTTTTATACCCGAAAATTCACATCGTTTTACTGTGACAAATAAAACTGAGATTAACCACGCTTCTTATATAACCTTGGTTGTCCTTCAGGACGGCGTTTAAAGCGTTTATATTCCCACTGGTACTGATCTGGAGCAATCTCAACCAAGGTCTCCACTATACGGTTAATGCCCGCAACAGCAGTCTGATCATCGGTATCGTAAACCGCTTCATCAGCCGGAATGAAGTGGATATCGAAGCCTTTTCCATCCGGCAGACGTCTGGCAAAACCGGCGACAATTCTCGCTCCCGTTTTGCCAATCAAGCGTGTGACTAACTTCGGAGAAAACGCATCAATCCCCATAAAAGGTGCAAAAACGCCCCCTGAAATATCATCCGGTTCTTGATCGGGTAAATTCCCCACCAATTCGCCTTTTTGCAACTGGCGCAAGAGTTTCGCCACTCCCTTCATATTAGCCGGTACCATCAACATACCTGAACGACTGCGCCCATCAGTAATGACCTTATCCAGTACCTCCATTTTAGGTACCGCATACATGGCGGTCATTTCGTAGTGATGGCTTAGAAACAAACCAAATACTTCCCAATTCCCTAGGTGAGGACCAAGGATAATGACTCCATTACCTTCCGCTTTAGCCGCTTCCAAGTGCTCTTGACCATGTACCTGACAAGTGGAAGCAATAAGATCTTCAAAAGGAATCATCCAACTCCAACCCAGCTCTAATGCCATTGTCGCTGTCTGCGTGATACTCGCTTTAACACTCTCTTCCTGCTCAGCCTTAGAAAGATCGGGATAACATAGCGCAATATTGGTTCGGGTAATATGAACACTTCGGCCATTCAAACGATAAACAACGTGCCCTAACCATCCTCCCCAACGGTGCAAACGCGGTAAGGGCTGCTGACTACAAAAAGTAAGAAAGCGCATTAATGCCCAATTTTTCATTCGGGTCATTAAAGAATCCTTCTTTGGAGAATCGGGTGCTGGTGAACTAGTCATTTTTGGGCTCTTGCTTAGACTCTTCTTCGCTTTGTTTGGCGTCCTTCAGGCTTTTATCGATCAACTGGAATTGACGCTCTAATGCACCTCGATTTTTGGCGACCACTTGAAATGCCTTTTCACCCATTTGCTCCAAATATTCAGGCTCAGAAAAGAGCTTAATAACCTGATTGGCAATCTCAGATACCTCTGTACAACGGGTCAATGCTTGCTGCTCATCAAACATCTCTGCCACATCTGCAAAATTAAATAAGTAGCCACCGGATAAAACAGGCTTTGATAAACAAGCGGGTTCTAATAAGTTATGGCCACCAATCGGTTTAATGCTACCAGCAACAAAGGCGACATCGGCACAGGCATACATCATCATCAACTCACCCATGGTATCGGCAAGATAAACACTGTGCTCATGGGAGAATTCATCATTACTGGACCGACGAATAAAATTCAGACCCTGTTCTTCAATAAGATGAGCGACCTGATCGAAGCGTTGAGGATGACGTGGCACTATAATAAGCACCGCATCCGGCCATTCTTCCAAAATTAACTGATGGGCGGCTAAGAAATGTTCATCCTCACCGGCATGGGTGCTACCGACAACCCAAACAGGACGATCCTTAAACATCTCTTCATTTAAAAGCTCAGCTCTAGCTCTTAAACCAGGCTCAGGAACAACATCAAATTTAATACTCCCGGTGACTGTCACTCTATCTGCCGGGGCACCGAGCTCAATAAAGGCACTGGCATCTTCTATAGATTTGGCAGCAACGACCGAAACCTCCTGTAGGACCTCTTCCGTGACATTTTTTAATTTACGGTAACTTTTCAGGGACTTATCTGATAAACGACCATTAGCTATCACAAAAGGGATATTCCGCTTATGACAACCATGGATAAGGTTCGGCCAAATCTCTGTTTCCATAAAAACCGCAATTTCAGGCTTAATACGATCCAAAAAGCGTGATGCGACCCAAGGAAGATCTAAAGGTAATAACAGATGAGTTCCATTGCCTTTAAGCGCCTTACGAGCCTGCCGAGCCCCTGTAGCAGTCATCGTTGTTATAAGTAATAAATGCCCATCGTACTCCGCCTGTAGTTTACGAATCAAAGGCGTCGCCGCGATCACCTCTCCTACTGAAGCAGCATGTAACCAGATAACGGGTTTAATCGGTAAATTAGGGGTATAACCCAAACGCTCAGAAAACGAGTTCTGCTCTGTTGTTTCTTTACTGACTTTCCACAAGAAAATCGGTGAAAACAGAGTTAGCAATGTACTGTATAGACCTCGGGTCAATTTCATTAGCGTCCCGTAAAAGTTAAAAACAGAGATTAATATTCTGTTAAATAGTCTGATATTGATAGTTATACCATTCCCAATAAGTTATCCGTGATATCAATCTTGGGATACACTGAAATTGATTCAGATTTTACCTATAAGACGTTATCGGGGTTAGTTATTAACTTTCAGACTCTCGTAAATATTTAACTAGTCGATCAATTTTATTGATCACATCCTCTGTTGTGATGACTTCCATAGCCTGGGGGTGTCTAACTCTCTGGCCCCAGCTTAGATCTGACACCTGTTTTTGCATAAACTGCTCAACCGCTTGAGGGTAACGATCGACGACCCAATCCTGCCATAGGTAAGGACCTGTTCGCTGTACATTTGACGTGGCAAATAATCCGACAACAGGCGTGCCTACCGCATTAGAAAAATGTACCGGGCCAGAATCAGGTGCAATTACCAGTTCAGCATTTTTAATCAAAGCCACTAAGCCCTGCAATGAGGTATTAGCCACAAGGTTCAGCACCGGAGTACCTGCCTGGTCGCATATCTCACGGGCATATTGGTGCTCAATATCCCGGTTACCACCAGTAATCACGGCTTTAATACCGTATTCCTGATACAGATGTTGCACCACCGCCACATAACCCTCAATGGTCCAATTGCGAAAGTTTCGGGCTCTCTGACTGGAACAGGGAGAGATCAAAACATAGCGTTCAAAGTCACACTTACTCAGGGCTTCTTGCTCAGCATCCGTTGAAATCGGTAACTGCCATTGCATCTCCTGAGGATAATCAGGTGCGATACCCAAAGCCTGCAAAAAATCATAAAAGCCTTCCACAACGTGGCTATTAGCCCGACTTGGAATCTTATGGTTGGTAAATAACCACTGCCAATCTTTAGCCCTAGCTCGATCAAAACCCAGTTTCACCTTGGCATTAATCCCTACGGATAACAAAGATGCCCTTAAAGCAGCCTGCATATGTAGCAGAACATCAAATTCAATCCTACGGAGTTGTTGCCAGATCTGTCGCATCCCTTTCAGGCCAGTTTTTTTGTCATAAACAACAAACTCGACCCCGGCTAACCCCTTGAGTAGACTATGCTCCGCTTTACCCGTGATCCAGGTAATCCGTGTTTCAGGCCAGGCTTTCTGAATAGCGAGCACAACAGGCACGACATTACTGACGTCACCCAGAGCAGATAAACGTAACAGACAAATATGTTTTGGCGGGACAGTCAGAGGCAGAGTCATGGAAATTCAGCTTTACTCCAAAAATAAGCACCATATTCTATATGATGCACAGCAGATCCCACAAATCAGTGAGCATTGGTTTCAACCAGAATGGTGGCAGAACAAGGCCAATATTACCGAACCGACAGGAGGTCGAGGCCAAGCATTTTTTATTCACCCTTATGATTCACCTTCTCAATCAACAAACCAGCAGGCTTCAGTACAGACAAAAAATACACCTGTGACATCTCAAAACCAGCAACCTCTGGAGTTTGTATTACGTCACTATCGCCGTGGCGGATTAATCGCAAAATTGATTCAGGATCAGTATATCTACACATCACTGACCCAATCCCGCCCCTGGCAGGAATTTGAATTAACCAAGACCTTATTTCAACAGGGTTTACCCGTCCCTCGCCCCTTAGCGGCTCATATTGAACGCCAGGGTTTATTCTATCGGGCAGACCTTCTAACTGAGCGTTTACCTAACGCAAAACCTTTTGCGGAATATTTAGATTCTAATCATCAGCAGAAAAATTCAGATCAGCTATGGCAAAACGTAGGAGAAACGATTGCTCGCTTCCATCAAGCAGGGTTAAATCACTTTGATCTCAACGCCAATAATATTTTATTGGATAATAGCGGGCAGGTCTGGCTAATCGATTTTGATCGTTGCCACTTTTCCAACCCATCTGAGACCAAATGGCAGGAGGCTAATATCCAACGTTTACAACGTTCTATCTTAAAACTAACAAGACAAACAGAATTACCAGAAGCTTGGTCATACTTATATGACAACTATCTGATCCAACTCAAAAAATAATAATAATTTCACAATTTCGGAACATGGCCACCAGTATTATGGTCAGAAATAGCGTTAAATACGCATCACAAAAATAATATTCCTGTATTTGATTAGGGAATAGCAGAATATTCTGCAACAAAAATGATGTTCTAGCGTTTAACTCAGCTCCATAGAGGGCGAGTATTCAAATAATAACGATTAATCACTACGCAGCTAATAAAATCATGTCTAACTTAAACAATTTATGCCTCACTATTATTGTTGGTCTTTTTTCCAGCATGGCAGCAGCAGACAATAAGGGTTTCTTCAACGATGTTGGCGATGGCTATAGCAAGCTCTATCACTCAGATAACTTACCCTGGCTAGGGACCACCTGGTTAGTGGGGGGCGTTTTGGCCAATACTGATTTGGATAGGGAGATTCAAGAGAGCTATAACAAACATATTCTTTCTGACAGTACCGATAGTTTTTCCCGTAAGGTTAAAACACTGGGAGACCCAGAAGTTGCTTTCCTTTATGCCGGGTTAGCTGCCTATAACCGTTTGGCCTGTAATCGGGACTGTGGCAGTGTTCCTGAATGGGGAGATAGATCCTTACAGGCTTTATTGGTTGGCTTGCCTGCTGTATGGGCCTCACAGGCTATTTTGGGGGGAGATCGCCCTTATCGGGGAAAGTCTGACTGGACAGTATTTGAGTTTGATCGCCAGCATGCGGTCAGCGGTCATGCCTTTGTAGGTGCAGTGCCTTTTCTAACAGCAGCTCAAATGACCGATAATAATGCCGCTAAAGGGTTATTTTATGCTCTATCCACTCTCACAGCTTGGTCTCGTGTTAATGATCAGAAGCATTACTTCTCTCAAGCCCTAATGGGCTGGTTATATGCCGCTAAGGTGACCGACGTTATACATACCAATGCAGCTCCCGGTGAACTGGTTATTCTGCCTTATGCCGACGATAAAAGTGTTTCCCTCACGATAATGACCAATTTCTAATTCCTCGACCAACGTTTTGAGTTTATTTATATTTGATCTCAACGTGTTAATAAGCTGCCGGGCAATAAGGTTCTGGCAGCTATTTCTATAATAAGTGGCTGAATTTCTGCAATTTTGCCGTAAAAAAGCTCAATTCTCTCGACTCCCCACTACATACTGCCACAGGCAAAATGTATACTTATTCGTTTATTTTTACCCATTCCGATAGGTTGTGAGCAAAGTAGCCTCAATCATAGAGCACTTAGCTCAATCTCCTGCTGTTTCTTCACATCAGGAGTTATCGGAAATGGCATTATTCATTAGCTCATGATGGTGGCTAACTGATGAACCAATCGATACCTGATGTAAAAACTTTTCAAGGCCTAATTCTTGGCCTACAACAATACTGGGCCGATCAGGGGTGTGTAGTATTACAGCCTCTGGATATGGAAGTAGGCGCTGGTACGTTCCACCCAGCCACCTTTCTTCGCTCTATTGGCCCTGAGACTTGGAATGCAGCCTACGTGCAGCCTTCCCGTCGTCCAACAGATGGCCGTTATGGTGAAAACCCTAACCGTCTGCAACATTACTACCAATTCCAGGTAGTCATGAAGCCTTCCCCTGCAAACCTGCAAGAACTCTACTTGGGTTCTTTGCGCATGATGGGCATAGATACCAATGTTCATGATGTACGCTTTGTAGAAGATAATTGGGAATCCCCTACTCTGGGCGCCTGGGGTCTAGGCTGGGAAGTATGGCTAAACGGCATGGAAGTGACTCAGTTCACCTACTTCCAACAAGCCGGTGGCATTGAATGTTACCCAGTGACCGGTGAGATCACTTATGGTCTGGAACGTATTGCCATGTATATTCAGGGCGTAGACAGCGTTTACGATCTGGTCTGGACAATTGATCCCGACGGCAACAAGGTGACCTATCGCGATGTGTTCCATCAGAATGAAGTGGAACAATCCACCTATAACTTTGAGCACGCCGATGTCCCTATGCTGTTCAAAAACTTTGACCATTATGAGTCAGAGTGTCAAAAGTTATTGGCTCTAGAGACTCCTCTACCGCTGCCTGCCTATGAGCAAGTACTGAAAGCGTCTCACACCTTTAACCTGTTGGATGCCCGTCACGCCATTTCGGTCACCGAACGACAGCGTTATATTTTGCGTGTACGTACGATGGCCCGTGATGTTGCACACGCTTATTTTGATGCACGTAAGGCTTTAGGCTTCCCATTGGCGACAGATGCCATACGTGAAGAAGTACTGGCTCAGTTCAAAGAGGAAGAGGCATAAGATGGCTGAAGTACGTGATTTCTTAGTTGAGCTAGGTGCTGAAGAACTGCCACCAACGGCTCTTAAACGCTTGTCTGATGCTTTTGCCGAAGGCATTCGTGCAGGTCTTGAGAAAGCTGACGTGCCTTTTACGGAAGTAAAAGCATTAGCTTCTCCCCGCCGTTTATCTGTACTGGTAAAGGATCTTGCCGTTGCTCAGCCGGATCGTGAAGTGCAACGTCGTGGTCCAGCACTAAAAGCCGCTTTGGATGCCGAGGGTAATCCAACAAAAGCGGCTCAGGGTTTTGCCCGCTCTTGTGGTATTGAGTTTGATCAGCTAGAAAAGATGGAAACATCTAAAGGTACCTGGCTGGTTTTTAACAGTGTACAAAAAGGCACTCTAACGACCGAACTGTTGCCTGAACTGGTCAACAAATCAGTCAATCAACTGCCTGTACCTAAGCGCATGCGCTGGGGCGCCAGTCGTATCGAATTCTCCCGTCCGGTACATTGGCTGGTGATGTTATTCGGTAGTGACGTAGTCGATTGTGAAGTGCTGGGTCTGAAATCCGGTCGTACTACCATGGGTCACCGTTTCCACCATAATGAATCCATTGAGCTAGCCTCAACGGACAACTATGTGGAAATTCTGGAAAAAGCCTTTGTTCTGGTCGATATGGAGCAGCGCCGCGAAACTATTCGTGCCCAGGTTAAAGCAGAAGCAGAAAAACTATCTGCAACAGCTGTAATCGATGAAGACTTACTGGATGAAGTAAATGGCTTAGTCGAGTGGCCTGTCGCTTTGACCGGTTCCTTTGATGAGAAATTCTTAGAAGTCCCTTCGGCTTGCTTAGTCTCTTCCATGAAAGAACACCAGAAATATTTCCATCTGGTGGATGCTGACGGTAATCTGAAACCTAACTTTATTACGGTATCCAATATCGTCAGTAAAGATCCGTCTCAGGTTATCTACGGTAATGAAAAGGTGATTCGTCCACGCCTAGCTGATGCTGCTTTCTTCTTTGAAACCGATAAGAAGAAAACTTTAGCGGATCGTATTGATGCGCTGAAAACAGTGACCTTCCAGAAACAACTGGGCAGTATTTACGACAAGTCCCAGCGTGTGAGCCAAATCGCTCAGTTTATTGCCGAACAGATTGATGGCGATAAAACCAAAGCAGCTCGCGCTGCAGACCTGAGTAAATGTGATCTAGTCACCGAAATGGTACTGGAGTTCACCGACCTGCAAGGCATCATGGGTGCACACTACGCACAAAATGATGGCGAAGATTTAGAAGTGGCTCAATCCCTCAACGAGCAGTATATGCCTCGTTTTGCCGGTGATGAACTGCCCGCTTCTAAGACAGGTATGGCTCTGGCTGTTGCAGATCGTATGGATACCCTTGTGGGTATCTTTGGTATCGGTCAACGTCCTACCGGTGATAAAGATCCCTTTGCTCTGCGTCGTGCCACTATCGGCATCCTGAGCATTCTGGTAAATAACAAGCTGGATATCGATCTGAAAGCCCTGATCGAACTGAGCATTGCCCAGCATGGTGATCTGCCAAAAGCCGAAGGCTTAGCAGATGATGTGCTGAACTATATGCTGGATCGTTTCCGTGCTTGGTATCAGACCGAAGGTATCGCAGCAGAGATATTCCTAGCCGTTCGTGCTCGTCCCGTAAGCAATGCCTATGACTTTGATCGTCGTGTACAGGCTGTATCCACCTTTAGCAAGCTACCAGAAGCGGAAGCGCTGGCAGCGGCTAATAAGCGTGTGAATAACATCCTAGCGAAACAAAGCTATCAGGGTAATGCTCAGGTTGATGCCGCACTGCTAACAGAAGCAGCAGAAAAAGTATTGGCAGAACAGGTTGCCGCTAAGCAAGCTGAACTGGCCCCTCTTTTTGCAGCCGCAGATTATCAAGCAGCACTGAATAGCCTGGCGAGCCTGCGTGAAGCAGTCGATAACTTCTTTGATGATGTGATGGTAATGGCAGATGATGAAGCGGTGAAAAATAACCGTCTTTCACTATTAGCTTCCCTGAGCAATCTATTTATGGAAGTCGCTGATATCGCTTTATTGCAGCAGTAATTCACTATACCAATCCCGATAATTCCTTATAGACAAAAATAAGGAAAGGTTTGAAGTCACCTCAGTGTATTCAGAGGTTGATTAACTCATTACTTATCGGGAATGGTGTTAATTGTCGTAAAGGTCAACTTGCGACAAATTAGTGCTTGCTGAATCGAAAAAAGAGCCGTATTTTTACGGCTCTTTTTTTATATCTATAAAAAAGATGTGCCTATTAAAACAAGACACCCAAAAATATAGTCATAAAAAAACCAAACCCTATTCATTTACCCCTTAAATCCTAGCAGCAGCCCAATGAACAAACTGGTCATTTTAGATCGTGATGGCGTTATCAACCTGGATTCTGACGCCTTTGTTAAAAATGCCGACGAATGGATTCCGATCACTAACAGCATCAAAGCCATTGCCCGCCTCTATAAAGCAGGCTATCAAATTGCTGTCGCCACCAATCAATCCGGTTTAGGCCGAGGTCATTTTAATCAGCAAGATCTGGATGATATGCACCATAAAATGGTGCGATTGGTAGAGGCTGAAGGTGGACACTTTGCCACCATTAAATGGTGTCCACATAAGCCAGATGCAGGCTGTGAATGCCGTAAGCCTCTCCCCGGACTCATTGACCAGATTAAGCAGGAACTCGACTTAGACGATCTATCCGGTGCCTACATGGTCGGCGATAGTTTACGAGATCTGCAGGCCGGTGAAGCCAGAGGTTGCAAAGCTGTACTGGTACGCACCGGTAAAGGGGAAAAAACCCTAGCCACAAATGAAGGCTTAGAAAATGCAATGATCGTTTCTGAGCTAGCTGAGTTTGTGGATTGGTTATTAAAACAAGAAGCTGCCTAAGTTTATCCAATATCAAACGCCTTTATGGCAGAGGTTAAGTTACTTATTCTCTGCCATGAACACTTGCCTAAGGTTATTCTCAGCTTACAGTACCCTCCAATGCACAATGAGTGGATTGCCAAAAGATAAAACTCATCGCAGAAGATACAAACTCCCTCAGCCTAAGCTATGAGTACCTGCAGAACTCAGATGTTTGACTACTAGTTGGCGAAAATTTCCCACGGAGCGCTTCATTGATCGGTCACTCGCCGTAAGAATACCCACTTCTCGGGCAGCTAAGTTATCGATACAGTAGGAGACTAAACGATGCTGTGACTTAAAGACTGAAAAGGCCTCAGGTAAAATGGTGAATGAATTGCCATTTTCCACTAAGTCTAAGATACAGCTGATCGAGTTAACTTCGGTGATCTTTCCAATACTGATATTGTGTGTCTGAAAATAGTTATCAATGATCTTACGCGTTTCAAAACGCTCAGGCAGTAAGACAGCCTTGAGATCTTGTTCTCTCCCTTCGGCAATATCCCTAGCTTTACTCACATGCTGTGGCGCCACCACCACATTCCATTTTTCCTGGAACAGCATTTCAGTATCAATATTTTTGTAGGCCTGAGGTAAAATAAAACCTATGCCTAAATCAATTTCGCCATCAGCCACTTTACTGGCAATTTGATCATTGGCCAATTCCTCAATACAAAGCGAAATATTCGGATAGTGACGGTCAAATTCCAATACGATTTTCCGTAAATAAAGTACGTTAACGGACTGTAAAACCCCAATCCTCAAGGTGCCTCGACTGCCGGACTCCAAATCCTCTACCGCATCACGCATGTTTTCAATCTCAGACAGTACTCGGCAGGCAGACTCCAATACCCGTTCACCACTTTCAGATAGCTTTACCCCACGTCCAATCCGCTCAAAAAGTTTACTACCTAACTCTTCCTCTAACTGCTTTATCTGATTGGACAGAGCTGGCTGGGTAATAAAAAGTGCCTGAGATGCTTTATGAAAATGCTGTAATTCGGCTACGACCTTAAAATATCGCAGATGACGTAATTCCAAAACCCGCACCTTATGATCATTTTTAATGATCAAAATGATAAAAATAATAACTTATTTTATATAAGTCTCTTTTGCCATACTAGCCCCAAGCGATAACACAGCACCGTTGTTATCAGCTATAAAAATACCGTTTAGGGGATAGCTTTATGAATAAAACACAATATTCTTCCGCTGATTTTGGTAAAACTGAGGCAAAACTCAAGGCCCATTTACCTGAGCGTCTAGCTCATATTGATATAGAAACTGGTGATGTCGATGCAAAGTTTTCCCAAGAGCGTAAACATCCAGTGCACATCGTTGATCTACCGAGCAATAGCATTAGCATGACAATCGGAGGCCTACTGCCCGGTGACCGCTCAAACCGCCATCGTCATACTTACGAAACCGTCGCTTATATCTTAGAGGGGACGGGCTATTCGATGATCGAAGATCAAAAGATAGAGTGGAAGAAAGGTGATGCCATTTATATCCCTAATTGGGCCTGGCATCACCATGTCAATACAGACCCGGAAAATCCAGCAAAATATTTAGCTTGTGAGAATGCACCTATGCTGCAAAATCTCGGTCAATTGGCGATAAGAGAGGAAGCCTAATGAACATTAAAACCTTAAATGGCATTATCGCCTACCCTATTACGCCCTTTCTTGCTGAAAGCGACCAAATTGACCTGACTACCCTCAACCTAATTATTGATAACCTCATTGATACAGGTATTGGTGCTATTGCAGCATTAGGTAGCGCAGGGGAAGGCGCTTACCTCGATGAAAAAGAATGGCAACAGGTTGCAGAACACACGGTGACATACGTTGCAGACCGGGTACCTGTGATCATAGGTATCTCAGAATTAACAACAGGGAAGGTTGTACAACGGGCACAATTCGCCCAAACAATTGGCGCCGATGTTTTAATGATATCACCGCTATCCTATTACCCATTGACTGAACGCGAGATTTACCAACATTACGAAACGGTCTCCAATGCTGTTGATCTGCCCATCATGCTGTATAACAACCCCGCCACTAGCGGTATCGATATGTCACCTGAGTTTATGCTCTCAATGATCAGCGGCATCAAAAATGTCCAGAGCATCAAGGAGAGCACGGGTGATATCCAGCGCATGCATCAAATCTACACCCTATCAGGCGGCGAAGTTCCCTTTTATAACGGCTGTAACTATATCGCTCTGGAGGCACTTAATGCCGGTGCAACCGGCTGGTGTACCGTCGCGCCCTGCCTGATTGGCAAACAGCCTAAGCAATTATTTGATGCGGTACAGCAAGGGGAAGCATTAAAAGCACGGGATATATTTTATCGCCAACGTGAATTTTTAAAGTTTATCGTTGATAAAGGTCTCGCCGCCTCTGTTAAATCCGGTTTGGCAATGCAGGGAGTAAATGCAGGAAGTGCCCGTAAACCGCTGCTGGAATTAGATGAAGCATCCCATCAAAAACTGAGTGAATTAATACAGAAAACTCTAGCTTAATAGAGGCAGTATCCATCAGCTTTACAACGATTGATCGAGGAGAGCTCAAATGCCCAGTCTGCGGAAGACTGAAAAGCTACTTGCTGTATTGTGCCAATACCCAGAGGGCATTCCATATAAGGCACTCTTGCAACAATCTGGCTTAAACGAAATAGCACTTTTAGATCAAGCTGCAGCGCTGTGGAAAGAAGGCAGGCTGACAGGTATTACCCAGGAAGGCTGCTGCGGTAATCGCTGCTCCATATACTGTATCAGTTATATGGATAAAGCCTCCAGCTGGAAACAAGCCTAGCTTGACGTCAATAAGTCCGTTGAACTTGGCAGCAATCGGAAATAAGCAATATAGGATAGTGTTAACTGAAAAAGCAGCCCTAGGGCAAGCCATTTACCTTTCGTGTGCATGATGTAAGTGGCTAATTACCCACAAACCGCCTAGAATACTGTTTATTTAGACAGTATTCTAGGTGTATTTGTGGGACAAATATCTGGCCAAGCTTCACAACATCGAGTTCCACCTCAAGAAATCAGCATTAACATCAACCGATGTGCTACCCCCCACGTGCCCGAATTTCAACGTCCCAGCAACTGAAAGCCGCGACGATCCAAACTACAAAATCTCCGGCACGGGGAAGAACAGCTCTGCCCTCAGATGCTTAGGCTGCGGCCGCAATTACACGATTAAGAGCAACCAAGCGATAGTCGATGAGCTTGCTCGCTTTGGAGCTAAACCGTAACTTTCAAATGTGTATAGGCAAGATGGCTACTCTTGTCATAACGTAGAGTGTGAAAATTTCGGCTATTGGAACAACTGATAAGAACAGCCGCTATGTATTCGGAATGGACGTCAATTTCGACGAATCGGTAAACCTCAAAAATATTGCTGAGTCTGATGCCTAGATTCTTAAGGATTACAACCGAACCTACGCCCGAATATGGACGCCCAGGGATTATATGAATGCGGTGAGGTCCAGCAACGTATTTCGCAAACGCACTAAAACTGCGTGGGATGGTTATCTTGCCGGAAATACCCTTCCCCTCAGTGAAGCTGGATTGGAGTATATTAAAGCCCAAGTAGAAGAAGAGTTTGGTATGTTGCTAAGTGAAATAACATCCACAACTCACCTTCCAAGGGTTGGTATTCTGATACGATCTGAGTACACAATGTACGCTCACTTTCAGAAATTACACTCTCTGCTTGGCCAAACTACTGGATTGTGATTTTATCTGGATCAAGAGCCAGAAATTAATCGAGCATGTTGTTTGGCATTTGCCAACCAAATCCACCAAGGCTCTTGCCATGTTGCATATGTGAAAATCGACAAACAGCTTACAGTTGATGAACGCCGAAGTCGTGTCAGCATTACAACCAAAATGGAGGACAAAATCCTAAAAGAGGGCTTGGCACAAGATGAATACGGAGCCCACCGCATTATCGCTGCAAGCTCTTTAGATCCCCCTGTTACTTTCCCAAGACCAAAGATGCCTGGTTCTATATTCCAATTCATCGAATTTTTGAAGCAGAAAAATACGTATCTGTTCTGACTGACTGTGGAAAGCTGGATCATGAGCAGTTGGTATCGATGCTAGTGGATGCATCCCTTCATCCAATCGATAATTTCTTTCAGATTGTAAGACGCAGAATTTCTGCATTAGAGAGGCCAATACACTCATCCTCCAACGTTGGATGTGTTTGGACGGGCAAGTCTCCATATAATCCAGACATGGTCCACAAGCTTCTTCAGATATTGAGAGTCTACTTCAATTACTGTTTGAAAGGACGTGACGATGGAATGACTCCTGCGCAAAGATTAGGCTTGGCAAAAGGGCCAGTGGAAATTAGAAAAATCCTCTATCCAGTTTATAGTGGTGTAACGGACTAAGACGTTACCGATACAGTGCTATTCAGTATTTAATTGGACGAAAAATGCCCGCTTTCGACTGTGGATTCAGTGGATCGTTGCAAATGAATGAAAACGGACATTGTAGTGCGCCCTAGATCATGTGCCAGCCCCATGGTCAGACATCTAGGGGCAAGCCTGGTTAAGGTACATACACTCCCGTCCACTGGCAGCAAGCTGACAGTTTATTGCTGCCAATATTAGTGAATATAAGCTAGTTCAGCTCGTTCAGATGCTCTTCTCTATACACAGTAAGAGTCTGATTGCTGCGTACCTTTTCAACGTAATCCGGATTCGCAATCAACGGTCGACCGATGGCGATCAGGTCTGCATCGCCGCTGCTAATTGCCTCACGGCCACTGTCGGCATTATATCCCCCGCAGGCGATTACCGTGCCCTTGTAGTGACGTCGGATATACTGGGTCACAGTACCGTTAAGGTGCTCTTGATAGCTGTCTTCAAACATACCGGTATGCACATGGGCTAGATCATACTGATTAAGTTGTTTTAATACATAATCCGATACGGCTTTATCACGATCATCATGCTCCAGATTGAGATAGCCCACCGGTGACATACGCAAGCCTACTTCACCAATCTCCTCCTTCACCGCATCCAGTACTTCAAACAACATGCGGGCCATGTTTTTCACACTTCCACCCCAGGTATCCGTTCGTCGATTGGTATCCCAGTGCAGAAACTGATCCAGCAGATAGCCATTGGCTGCGTGAACCTCCACCCCATCAAAACCGGCCTCGTTGGCATTAGCAGCAGCCCGTGCAAAATCTCCAATCATCTGTCGGATTTCAGTTTCGTTCATCTCTCGGGGAATCCCGTATTCGAGGTCTTCAGTACGTGGTACTCGGCCATGCAGGGCTACGGCCGAAGGAGCAAAGGGCTTTTCACCGTTAAGATAGATGGGGTGAGAAACCCGACCAGTGTGCCAGATCTGGGCAAAGATTTTGCCGCCATTGTCATGTACTTTTCTTGTTACTTTTTTCCAACCTTCAATCTGAGTCGGGGAAAATATCGCTGGTGTATTTGGGTAACCCTGAGCGCTTGGCGATATCATCAGTGATTCGGTGATAATAAGGCCAGTGTCGGCACGTCGTGCATAATACTCAGCCATGGAATCAGTCGGCACCAGCTCGTCGTCGGCCATACTTCGGTTCATGGGGGCCATGACAATGCGGTTGTTCAGGGTAAGGTTATCGCTCAGCTTATATTGATTAAACAGTACATCTTTGTTCATACAATGCTCTTCATAGTTAAGAGGTTTAATGATCGAAAATTTTTGATCACGATTAATCCGTCCAGCGGGTTAGGTTCATGCAGCCATCCGTGGCATGAGAGTATTTCAGTTTCGGTTATTGATGCCATTCATCCAGCAAATCTAGAAACGTGATTACCCGGGGGCTTTGCAGCATCTGTGGCAGGTTTTGCTCGTACTCCGCGCGGTATTCTTTTGAATTAAGCTGGTTTTCAAAAAAGGCTTCGCGGCTTGGTTCCGACCATACTTCGTAAAGGGTGTACTTGGTTGGATCATTCGCATTGATGTGCATATAGGCACTTACAAATGTATCTTCCTTGGACATTTTATTGAGCACCTCAAGCGCACCTTGCTTCCATTCTTTAACAAATTCTGGCTTGAGGTGAAATTCCACATAAAAGGCTAGTTTAGGTTGGGGCTGGACAGATACGTCGGACTCAGCCTGGGCTGTCGTTGCGCTTAGCATCATCGCAAGAGTAGTCATGACCGCAGCACCATAGAGGCGTAACTTTGTGAGATTAAATAGATTCATTATGTTTCTCTCTTTTGGTTGGTAATCAGGTACAGGCGTAGCAAACGCCGCTGGTGGACAAGCTTGTTGTGTTGATTCGTTTATGCTCGATTAACTGGTTAACGCTCCGTAATCGGTACCCATCGCTTTGACATGGATGTGCCATCAATTTCGGTACCGACCAGGTGATTGGTGTAGTTACTCATCACTTTCATGGCGATGGCGGCAATCACTTCGAGCGCGTTCTGTTGGCTGTAGCCTGCATTGAAAAATGCGTCTACGAGGGTTTGTGATACCACACCGCGCTGCTCAGCCATCTTCAGGGTAAACGCGCGTAATGCCGCCAACTTGGGATCTTGAAGCGGTTCATCATCGCGAATAGCATTGATGACTTTCATGTCCAACCCCTGCATTTCGGACATCTGCGTATGACCCGCCATGCAATAACGACATTCGTGGTAACGGTTAAGGGTCATCATCACGACTTGCTGTTCCAGAGGCGTCAGATCGGTATGCTCAATCTGATTGAAAAAGTGCAGGTATCCGTTAAGTAGAAAAGGCGATTCAGACATATACCCCAGCAGGTTCGGAACAAAGCCAAACGCCTGTGAGGCAGCCTGAAGTGAGGGCAGCGATGCATCCGGTGTGGTCGCGAGGCTGTGTTTAGTGAATTTCTTCATGATTGTTCTCAACGGTTGTGGTTGATAAGCGATGTAAATAAGATACAGTGGCGATTATTGGAATGTGAGACGATTAAACTGAATACCATCTATTCGAAAACAGAATGTTTGCGGCTGTTAATCGATAGAAAATCAGCTATGGGCTCTCAATGGGCTACAGAGTCAGAACGTTTTGCTGAAGAGGTACCGCTAGACAGGTAAATATAAGGCTGAGATGCGTTTCAATAAGTATTTGACAGCGCTCCAGCAGCTTGAGAGACCTGATTGTGCAGTAGATAGCAATAGACCTGGATGATGGATGACATTCACTTAGGGAATATCCATGAATAGCGGGCAACCAGGCGGTATCCCTCTGGTCTGTTTTCCGCACCCGATTCAAAATAACTGTTCAAATTAAATACTCCCCCCTTAGTCTTGTATTGAAGCCCTGGACCGACAGCGAAAACCTCTTCCTTCGACATGACTTGCGATACACCATTAATTTGATCATCACTCAGCTGCTTCAGGTAATACCCAGCGACCCCCAACCGAAGATTTTCAGTGGCGCGATAGGAAGCCGCGTAGTTCATATGAAATGCACTGCCAGGCTGTATATCGTCAGCCCCGAGAGCGGGATTAGGGTCGTCGTTTTTCGAGTTCCAGAGGTAGTGAAGTCGAAAACTGGTAGCCCATTTTTCGTTCAGGTGCAGTGTTCCCGCGTAATGGGGATTAAAACTAAAGAGATTACTGCCTGTGTTGACATCATTGTCTGCGTCGTAGCTACCTGTCGGCAGTACGAAAACAAAGTTCAGCCGATGGAAATAGGGCTTTCCGAACAAGGTGCTGTCGCTCCACTGAATCAAAAGCGGGCTGACTGATAGATCACCGACCCCGCTTTCCCCTCTCTGCGGTAGGCCCGGCAACGTGGTCTCCGGGTCGATATTAGCCAGGGATAACAATGCTTCCGCCCCGTAATAGCCGCCCCATATCTTATGCTCAGAGATGTGAGCATAATGGGCCACGACCGCTTGTGCATCAATGCTATTTGAGCCAGGCAGCGCGTTTCCGCTGCCGTCTCTGAAACTGTCGCCATGGCTATGGCTACCAAAGACCTGTATCAGGGTGCCGGGACCGGCCATACCGTCGAGAAAATTGGTATCTCCGAGATTAACCGGCGGTAATTGCACCACATCGGCCGCTTGGCTCTGGGTAGCCGCTGTCAGCATCAAGGTAACCAGAGCCCCCTGAGTGACCCGCCACACTTTAGTTAAACTACTCATGAGTTATCTCCTAATGGTTATGCAACGCCTCTTTAAGTGCTTCCACATAAGAGCCGATCATCTGTTGGCTGATGGGTGCATCCGGCAAAAAAACCTGGCTGCCGTGGTACGCACCTGGGAACACGGCCAATTGGGTCGGCACACCGGCTGCCATCAGGCGCTGGGCATAATCAATGACCTCGTCTCTGAACAGGTCGACGGTGCCAATCGTCAAAAACGTCTTAGGTAACCCGCTAACATCACTTGCCCGTGCAGGCGATGCATAAGGCGAGGCCTTCGCACCGGGCGTGCCATTCAGGTACATCTCCCAGGCATTGAATGATGTTGTCCGGTTCCAGATCGGATAATCTTCAATCGCGCCGGATGGCGTATTGTGTAAATTATCGAGCATCGGGTAAATCAGCAGTTGAAGGGCTATTGCAGGTCCCTGCTCATCACGATTGCGTAACGCAACACCTGCGGCCATACCGGCTCCGGCACTGTCGCCACCGATCGCAATCCGGTTTGGGTCGATCCCCAGCTCTTCAGCATGCTCGACCATCCATAAAAACGCGGCATAGCTATCGTTGTGCCCAGCAGGAAATGGATGCTCCGGTGCCAGTCGGTAATCAACCGATACAACGGTGGCATTCAGCTGTTTTGCGAACGCACCGACAAAATCATTACTGTCAGCACGCCCCATAATAAATCCGCCACCATGGGTCCAGAGTATGCCTGGATTATTACCGCTGCTGTGCTCTGGTTGGTAGATATAAACTGTAACCTCACCCTCGGCGGTCGTGATCGTCTTTTTCTCAACCTTTACTCCCGGTGTATCAGGAAACTTGAGCATCTGGTTCACCATAGCTCTTGCTTCAGTCACATTGTCCCGGGTAATTAATGCCAGCTCCGGTGGTAGATGTTCCAATGGTGCGGTTACACTCGGATCGATGAATTGCCTGACATTCTCATCGGTACCAATAGAAGTAATATCTGCTTTTCCTGGTGTGTCAGTTGCCTGTGAAGCACAACCAAGCAAAGAGCTTAATACCAGTGTTGTCACTAAAGTGCTTTTAATTAAGTTGCTGGCTTTCATAATATTCTCTCTGATCTATTCGTAGGTTCCGCGAATCGGGTAGTTGTTATCCGGGTTACGGATGAACCCCAGTCCGGAAAGCAATACTCCGAGTTCAGGGCGAACGAAGGGCCCGTTGGAGATATCTAGTACCTGAACCTGACCTTTATCGTTGACCACAAACAGTCCGGGCTCGGCGAACGGATGATCGGTTTCCTGCGTGGAGCGAGGATGAGAGATATAAAGTCCCAGTTGCTGCATTTGCTCTATGCTCAGGTCATAAGCAATTGGATAACTGACGACCAGGTCGGCCATATGTTCAGCTGCTTGTGATTCGCTATCAGCTGATACGGCAGCGATATCGACGCCAAGCTTATGAAAGTCGCCTTTAAGCTTTTCAATCTCATTGAGATAGCGGGTACACAACGGACAATGTTTGCCACGGTAGACCACCACCATTTGCCAATCTGAGTCCATTTGTGGTGTACCCAGAGTGATCTTGTCACCGCTCAGGGTAGGTAGTTCTATTACAGGAAACTGATCGCCTGCTTTAAATTTTTTTACTGTCATAGTGTTGACCTCTGTTCGTATGAAATGGTCTTCTGCGCACTTCTATCCATTGGGCTTAGCTGTATTTCAGATAGTTATAGCTGTCATCACTCTTGTCCCGCTTACCACGGTACTTGTCATCGTAGCCCTCAGCCCAGATCGCATTGGCTTCCTGATTTTGGTTCCAGTCAAAGACGGTAGAACGGTGCTTGATTTTCCATTCGCCATTGCGACGTTCGAAACGGAAGTGGTGGCGACCACCCAAAATACCTTCCTTATCAACGCCTTCCTCTTCGTGAACGTGGTATGCCCAGACATAACTCTCAGCAGTGGCTTTATCGCCATCAATTTCAATCAGGGGGTTGCTAATCCGATGTTGGGTTGCCTTCAGCGCCTTAAAACCTTCCATTGCCGGTTCAACAAACTGGTGTGCGTTGTCGTTATAAAAGAACAGATCAGGGAAGATTGGATCCTGATGCTCTTCGATAGCATCCTCCCAATAGGTGGATTTCATCAGTTCACCATCCACACGGTCCAGCGCACGGGCAAACTTGTACATCAGTTCGGTCAATTCTTGCTTGTCTAACAGCTCTTGCAGCTTTTGTTGCATATCCATCAGAATATCCTCTTAAATGATTCAGATTGTGGCTTACTTCTGCCACTCGCCGATAGGTTCAAGTACTGAAAATGTTCTTTCGCTGGCCAGCAGATCCGGCAGATAGGTTTCGTATTCTTCACGGTAGGCCTTGCCTTCCAGCTGGTTTTTAATGAACACTTCCATCGATGGTTCATTCCAACGCTCGTACAAGGTAAACCGGTTGGGGTTGTTGGCATCCCGATGAAAGTAGGTCTCGACAAAGGTATCTTCATGAGACATGGCTTCTAAAACACCGGTCGCACCTTCCAAAAACTTTTCGATGCAATCCGGTTTCACATTAAATTCAACATAAAAAACTAAATGCTTTGACATGATTTTGCTCCAAGATATTGATTGAGTTAGGGCCGCTGTTTATCGCGACCATTCGCCTGTAGGATCCAACACACTAATTTCACGATTAACCAACCACTCAGAGATTTTCGCTTCGTAGTTATCGCGATAGCGCTTGCCTTTGAGCTGGTTTACCAGAAAGGCCTCAAAAGAAGGTTCTGACCAGCGCTCATAAATAACGAATCTATTGGGGTCGTTGGCATCACGGTGCAGGTAGCTGCAAATAAATGTGTCTTCCTGTGACATGTTCTCGATAACCTCATTCAGGCTTGTCAGAAACTCATCTTTAGCTTCGGGTTTCACATTAAATTCAACGGTGAATACAAGATCTTTTGACATTTCAAAAACCCTTTAAAAGGCGGATAGCCACAGAATTAAGTAGTTTGGTAAAGCATCAATCTCTACCGTTGAAATCATCATAGGTATTTTGTTTTTAGAATGGGAGCCAGCTAAAATGAATACCAAGCATTCGTATTTGGAATTTATGAGGTGATTAGTGGATCAACTGGGCGCTATGCGAGCATTTGTCAGGGTCGTACAGACTGGCAGTTTTTCGGCCGTTGGCCGTGAACTAAACACCACCCAGGCAACCATCAGTAAGAAAGTCGCAGCACTGGAAGCCAAGCTAGGTGTTAAGCTGCTAACCCGTAGCAGCCGGGATATTTCATTAACCCAGGCGGGGGCTGACTACTATGAGCAAACGGTGGTTGTGCTCGCGGAACTGGATGAAGTGGAAGCCAGGGTGCGTTCTCAGGTGGCTACGCCGCAGGGAACGTTACGAGTCACGGCACCTGCACCCTTCGGACGCTTAGTACTTGCGCCAATCATCGGTGAGTTTTTGGAGCGATATCCAGACATAAAGCTGGATATGACACTGGGTGATCGACACGTCGACTTGATCGCCGAAGGGGTGGATGTGGCTATCAGGGCGCGCAAGCTGGAAGACTCCTCATTGATCGCACGGCATCTGTTTGACAATCCTATGTTGCTGGTAGCATCACCCGAGTATGTGAAACTGCATGGAGAGCCCAGGGAACCTGCCGACCTGAAACGGCATAATTGTATCGTTTATTCGTTGCTAAGAACGGGGAATTACTGGCATTTTACACATCAGGGTAAAGAGACCTCAGTGCCTGTGACAGGCACTTTTCAGAGTGATAGCGGTGATACAAATCTGGAAGTAGCGTTGTCCAGGCTGGGTATTACTGCCCTCCCTATCTGGATGGTCAACGAACACCTCCAGTCCGGCAGACTCGTTCAACTTCTGAGTGACTACCAGGCTGATCAGATACCCTTTAATGCTATCTATCCGCAGAATCGGTATGTACCGTTGAAGGTGCGTTGCTTTGTCGATTTTATAAAAGACAAATTAGCTGAAAGTACACTCTTCCAGTGAACAATACCTGTCGCTAGCGAGGCGTTCCAGCTTGTCAGGTCAGTGAAAGAGGTACCGTTGAATTCATGACACATCAAACTGTACAAAATGGCCCGCCTGATGGCGGGCCGTTCGGCAAATGAAATGATAGGAGCGATTAATAATAGCCTTCTGTGAGCCAGTGATTATTAATCCTTTGAATTAGGGAAACGACAGGCCCCTTTACCTGGAAGCGGATCAGGATCAGACGGTAGGTTCAGGAACTCATAGCTGGGATCGTTACGACCGATATCGGTACCATCGTGCCATGCGCCGGATACGCCGTCCTGATTCAAGTCACGGGTACCTTTGAATTTGTCCATGTAGCCTTCAGCAAAGTGTCCTGTTGCAGGTACGTCGGTAAACCAATCGAATACCGTCAATCTGCGAGCAATACGCCATTCCGGTTGATTATCGGCATTCATACGTTTTTCAAAATTAAACAGCATGCGCCCGAAGAGCGTCACCTCACGTGCAGGTGCTCTATTCCCGTCTCCTACCAAATGGAATGCCCAGACGTAGGACTCAGCATTGGCACTCTTTCCTCCTGGATGAACATCAATCAGGTAGTTGCTGATACGATGCTGGGTTGCTCTGAGTGTCGCAAATCCAGCCATCGCCTGGCACGGAAAATTATTGTACGTGCCTGGTGCAGGATTAGTCTCTGCATCCGTGAAAAACACTGGGAATTCAGGATCTTGGTGTTCTTCAATGGCATCTGGCCAATAGATTGAACGCATTAATCCTCTATCCATACGATCCAATGCGCGACCTAGATGATTAATGACTTCTGTAATCGCTTGTTTGTCCGCAAGGGTTTCTACATCAGGTACAACACCCGCCAAGGCATGACTGGTGGAGAACAGCACCAGCGATGCTGTTATTAATACCGAACGGTAGGCTTTTCTTATTTGTTTAAAAAAACTCATTTTTCTTCCATCTTGTTGCTGGTTGTAAAGTATGTGGTGGGAAGGCAGAAGAGTTATGGATCAGGTTTAACCTGACCAGAACTCTTCACCAAATTAATCGTATTAGTTCCAAGGAAGGTTAGAGCGTCTGGCTCAAGCGATTTTTCTATCAAAAGTCATTTTGTGCAGCGTTCTATCTCGCTTGAAAAAATGGTGATACATCGCCGCTGATGCATGGCCCAGTATTAAAATCCAGACTAACCACCGACCACCTATATCTTTGTGCAGAAAATCGAATGGCTTCTCGAACTCTTTAAAGGACAGCCCCTGTCTTTCAGCACTAATGGATTGAAATAGGGCTGTATCTTCAAACTTTGGTATTTCGAGCAGATAAAAGAATTCAGTAGCAGCCCCAGTGCCCAGATAGCCGGTAATCGGCATCAAGATCATCACCGCATATAGCGTGTAGTGCCCCAGCTTTGCGGCCATGTGCTCTAATCGATTACCGGGCTCAGGTCGCGGCTGTTTATCCAGAACACGCCAGAAAACTCGCAGGCATACCACCACAGCGATCGAAATACCGATGGAGAGGTGTAACTGGAGTGCGGTCCAGTTTTCCGATGAGCCACTCTCGGTAAACCACTGACGGTAATAAACAGTTATGTATGAAAATAAAAACAACAACGCTGTTATCCAGTGCAACCACTTTGCAACGCTGCCGTATGATGTTTTGGTGTTTTTCAAATTCATCGTTACCTCATCTTAAGAACCGATTCGCATCTGCTTCGGAGCAGTGACAACAATGAAAGGCTACATGACTCCCGTTAGGAATAGGACTTAGCTCATTTGAATACCATAAATTCCAAATTGGAATTCATATAGGCTGATTTGCATCTGTCGCCACCTGCCAGTTAATCAAGATCAGATAGGGTTTTATGTAAATAACAGTTGAGAGGTGGTAGTAATCGTAGTGCGGATTAGGTAACAGGAGCAGATACCTGCTTTGGGTCGTAAGGTGACTCTTACAATCATAGCTTGTGATGACCGCGATTGGCACAAAGCGGGCACTCAGAACGTCACACCAAACCTTCTGCTCTATGCCGGAAGCGGAAAGCATCTATTAGATATTCGCCCTGTACGGGTACAAATCGAATAAATATGAAAAACCCAGCCAACTGGCTGGGTTCTTTTATCCTTTCATACACACGAAAGGTAAATGGCTTGGCCCTAGGGCTGCTTTTTATTACATACTCAAAGCAATGCAGAGGGTGATAACACCGAACGCATTACTCAAGATAGCTAAGGATTAGACATCCAAGTTTTCTACCGTTAACGCATTGGTTTCAATAAAGTCACGGCGCGGTTCTACTTCATCACCCATCAGGGTGGTAAAGATCTGATCCGCAGCAACGGCATCCTCAATGGTGACACGCAGCATACGACGAGTTTCAGGATCCATAGTGGTTTCCCAAAGCTGCTCTGGGTTCATTTCCCCCAGACCTTTATAACGCTGTAGACTGAAACCACGATTGGCTTCATTTAATAACCACTCAAGCGCTTCAGAGAAACGTGTGACGTCTTTCTTACGCTCGCCACGTTGCACATAAGCACCCTCTTCTAACAGGCCGTCTAAACGTTCTGCTAGCTCGCTAATGGCTTTGTAGTCTTGAGACTTAAAGAAGTCCAGACCAAAGCGATACTCTGTCGGCACACCGTGAGCCACAATCGTCACTTCCGGCAAGAAGACACTGCGCTCTGAATCATGGAAAACATTCCATTCAAAACGCATGGATGGGTGACGACCACCGTTATCATCCAGTACCACTTTCAGTTTATCAACCCAAGCTTCAACACGAGATTTATCCGCCAACGCTGCGTCATCCAATGTTGGCTGATCCAGCATCAGATCCAATACAGGTTGAGGGTAAGCACGGTATAAACGGTGCACACGACGTGTTACATCCTGATAAGCCGAAACCAGTTGCTCAAAACCTGCACCCACAATACCCGGGGCATCGGAGTTCACATACAGAGCCGCATTATCCAAAGCCACCTGTGTCAGATGCTGCTCCAGTGCGGGCTCATCTTTTAGGTATTGCTCCTGCTTACCACGTTTGATTTTATACAGGGGTGGTTGAGCAATAAAGATATGACCCCGTTCAATCAGCTCCGGCATCTGACGGAAGAAGAAGGTCAGTAGCAGAGTACGAATGTGAGAACCATCCACATCCGCATCGGTCATGATGATAATGGAGTGATAACGCAGTTTATCGGGATTAAACTCTTCCCGGCCAATACCACAACCCATGGCCGTGATTAAGGTGCCCACTTCTGCAGAAGATAGCATCTTATCAAAGCGGGCTTTTTCTACGTTCAGGATCTTACCCTTCAACGGTAGAATCGCCTGAGATTTACGGTTACGACCTTGCTTAGCCGAACCGCCAGCGGAGTCACCCTCCACCAGGTACAGTTCAGAAAGAGCGGGATCTTTTTCCTGACAATCCGCCAGTTTCCCAGGTAGCCCGGCTATATCCAGAGCCCCTTTACGGCGAGTCATCTCACGGGCCTTACGAGCTGCTTCACGGGCACGGGCCGCATCCAGCATCTTGTTAACAATGGCTTTGGCTTCACCTGGGCTTTCTTGCAGATGCTCTGCAAATAAACGCCCCATCTCCTGCTCTACCGCAGACTTCACTTCAGAAGAAACCAGTTTATCTTTTGTCTGAGAAGAGAACTTAGGATCCGGTACTTTAACGGAAACAATAGCGGTCAAACCTTCACGAGCATCATCACCTGTGGTGTTGACCTTCTCTTTTTTATTTTTAGCTTCCGTTTCAATATAACTGTTCAGGGTACGGGTTAATGCAGCACGGAAACCTGCTAGGTGGGTACCACCGTCACGCTGAGGGATATTATTGGTGAAGCAGTAGATGTTTTCCTGATAGGAGTCGTTCCACTGCAGAGCCACTTCAACACCCGTACCGTCTTCACGCTCAGCATTAAAGTGGAACACGCTATTCAGCGCCGTTTTATTTTGGTTCAGGTATTCAACAAAGGCGCTTAGACCACCTTCATATTTGAAATTATCTGTACGTCCTGAGCGCTCATCCATCAAAGTAATACTGACGCCTGAATTCAGGAAAGACAGCTCACGCAAACGCTTAGCTAAGATATCGTAATGGAATTCAATATTAGAAAAGGTTTCTGGCGACGGACAAAAACGGGTCTCGGTACCGGACTTAGTGGTTTCGCCAATGACCTTTAAAGGCTCTTGCGGTACACCGTGCACATAGATCTGTTCATGGACTTTACCACTGCGCCAAACGGTCAGGGTGAGTTGTTCCGACAAGGCATTTACCACGGAAACACCTACGCCGTGCAAACCACCGGATACCTTATAAGTATTGTCGTCAAACTTACCACCGGCATGCAGTACCGTCATAATCACTTCTGCTGCCGATACGCCCTCTTCTTCATGCAGGTCAACCGGAATACCACGGCCATCATCCGATACGGTGATAGATTCGTCCGGATGGATAATCACTTTGATATCAGAACAGTAACCAGCCAGTGCCTCATCAATGGAGTTATCAACCAACTCAAACACCATGTGGTGCAGACCTGTGCCGTCATCCGTATCGCCGATATACATCCCTGGACGCTTACGAACTGCATCGAGACCTTTTAGAACCTTAATGCTGGATGAATCGTATGACTGTTCACTCATATCCTGTTCCTGTCGTCACAACCTATGTGTTCCACCTGACCTTGTTTCACGTGAAACATACTAATGTCAGTCTGCTCTGACCAACTTTCGGCCAGGGAATCGGGTTCCACACTGGTAATAAAAACCTGGCACTGCATCTGTTCCAGTACCCGGCATAAATACCTGCGGTGCTCATTGTCCAGTTCTGCTGGCAGATCGTCCACGAGATAGACACATTGCTTTCCCGTTAACTTCTGCAGCAATTTACCCTGAGCCAATAATAGAGCACACACAACGAGTTTTTGCTGGCCGCGAGATAAAATATCCACGGCCATTAATTTGTTCACACGAATTCTTAGATCCGCTCGATGAGGGCCTGATTGCGTAAATCCCAGAGCTAAATCTTTTGCTCTGTTTTCCTGCAATAGGGATAGACAATCAGTGTGCCGATCCCAACCCCGATAGTAACTGAGGGATACCTGATCAGAGAAACTAAGCTCTGCCAATGTCGCCTCAAACTCTGGAATCAACTTTTCGATATAAGCCTCTCGATAAATATCGATCTGCTCTGCGTATTGCGCCAGCGACTGATCCCAGATATCAAGTTGCTGAATAGCCTCTATTTTACCATATTTCAATAACTTATTGCGTTGTTTCAGGGCCTTTTGCGCGGCCTGCCAAGCGGGGAAAAAGCCATGTTCCACGTGAAACACTCCCCAGTCAACAAATTGGCGACGCACTTTAGGCGAACCTTCCAGTAATTGAAACGAATCTGAATTAATCACTTGAGCGGGAAGAAGCTCCGCTAATTGTGCTGCGGAACGAGCCTGCTGGCCAGAAATTCGAATCTGCTGTTCACTGTCTCGGCTACGAGAGATACCAATGGGTACAATAGGCTGGAAGTTTGCCAAGGGATTAAACACCTCAGCAAACAAGGTATAGCTGGCTTGCTCAAACTGAATAATGGCAGGTGTACGACTGGCACGAAAAGAACGGCCTGAGGATAAGACCGAGATCGCTTCCAATAGTGAGGTTTTTCCCGCACCATTATCACCAATAAATAAGTTAACCCCGGCCCCAGGTTCGAGACTCACACCCGATAAATTACGAAAGTGGGCAATATCTAAACGTCGTAAACTCATGCAACCTTCAAAATAAGAACAGTTAAGACTTCAGTATTTTGCGCCATAATTCGCACAACACTTATCCCCTCTTCACAGCTAAGGCGTCATAAATAGCAAAATAAAAACAACAACACCCATTTAACACAGGGGTTAAACGGGTGTTATATTTTCTAAATGCGCTTCAAAGCGTCAGACTCTTAATCGTAATCCTATAAGGAAACAATTACAGACGCATCGGCATCACAACATAAAGAGAGTCATCAGCACCTTCTTCATTATGCTCTTCTACCAGCGCACTGCTATTGGCATCGGAAGATGTTATCTGAATCAAGTCATTGTTCAGCACATCTAAAACATCCATCAGGTAGGTTACGTTAAAGCCTACTTCCAAAGAATCACCGTTGTAGTTAACGGTAATATTTTCTTCTGCTTCTTCTTGTTCAGGGTTATTCGCCGTAACCTGTAAGTTACCATCGGTCAAAATCAAACGAACACCACGATATTTTTCATTGGACAGAATAGAGGCTCGGTGCAGTACTTCACGCAGTTCCTGACGATCCGCCACAATAACTTTATTACCATTACGCGGAATCACTCGTTCATAATCAGGGAACTTACCATCCACCAATTTTGAGGTGAAGATATAGTCACCGGTTTTAACTCGTACATGATTGCTACCTAATATAACCTGTACCGGAGTTTCGCTATCATCAAATAGACGCGCTAAACCTTGAATGCCCTTGTGAGGCACAATGGCACGAATAGTACTGGCAGCATTATGTTCTAAAGCTAATGAACAGGTAGCTAAGCGGTGGCCATCTGTAGCAACGCTGCGCAGCATGCCTGGCGTTAGTTCCAACAACATACCATTCAGGTAATAACGCACATCTTGTTGCGCCATAGCAAAGGAGGTTCTTTCAATCAAACGTTTGAATTTACCTTGTGTCAACTCAAAACCTAAATCTTGCTGGCTCTCTTCCACTTTCGGGAATTCTGCCGCTGGCAGGGTAGATAAAGAGAAACGACTGCGACCGGCACGAATACTGACCTTTTGATCCAAAACGGAAAAATCGATCTGACTTTGATCCGGCAGAGACTTACAGATATCAAATAATTTTTTTGCCGGTACGGTAATGGATCCTGCTTGCTCAACCTGACCCGGCTCCAACGGCAGATAACTGACAATCTCTACCTCTAGATCGGTACCGGTTAAAGATAATCCCTGTTGATCAGCCACCACTAAGACATTGGATAACACAGGCAAGGTTTGACGACGTTCAACAACACCGTTTAACAGTTGCAGAGGGCGCAATAGCGCTTCACGTGAGATAGAAAATTTCATTGGCAGATCATTCCGTTAAAAACTGGTTAAGCACCTAAACAAAAGCCTTCTACAAGCAGTCACTATTTTCTCAGATTACAGATCGAGAATATCGGCATACTTCTGTTTAGGTATGTCTCTCTTTTTAATTAGGGTGCCATGGTTAATTGCGATGAGCCAGACAGGCTATTGCTTATCCATAGGCTGTGTATAAATTAACTGGTTAATGCCCGCAGTAAGCTTTTATAGTCTTCCCGAATTTCGGCATTTTCTTCCTGTAACTCTTTTACCTTACGACAAGCATGCAATACCGTTGTATGGTCACGGCCACCAAAAGCATCACCAATCTCAGGCAGGCTGTGATTGGTTAGTTCTTTTGCCAAAGCCATCGCCACTTGTCTAGGCCTTGCCACAGAGCGACTGCGGCGCTTAGAAAGCAAGTCAGGCATCTTGATACTGTAATATTCCGCCACCGTACGCTGAATATTATCAATGCCGACTTGTTTATCCTGTACTGCAAACAAATCCCGCAAAGATTCCCGAATAAATTCAGTCGTGATCGGCTGACCTCTGAAGTGCGAATCTGCAATGACCTTTTTCAAAGCCCCTTCCAGCTCTCGTACATTAGAGCGAATTTTTTGTGCAATAAAGAAAGCCGCATCATCCGGTAAAAGGACACGAGCCTGATCGGCTTTTTTCTTCAAAATAGCGACTCGGGTTTCCAGCTCCGGAGGGTCAATAGCAACGGTTAACCCCCAGCCAAAGCGAGATTTTAAGCGCTCTTCCATGCCACTGATCTCTTTGGGATAACGATCACTGGTCAGAATCATCTGCTGACCGCCTTCTAATAAGGCATTAAAGGTATGGAAAAACTCTTCTTGCGAACGTTCTTTACCGGCAAAGAACTGAATATCATCGATTAGAAGAGCGTCTACGCTACGGTATAAGCGTTTAAAGTCATTAATGGCATTCAACTGTAAAGCTTTCACCATATCCGCCACAAAACGCTCTGAGTGCAGATACATCACTTTGGCATTGGGGTTCTGTTGTACCAGAAAATTACCCACCGCATGCATCAAGTGCGTTTTACCTAAACCCACCCCACCGTATAAGAAAAGAGGGTTATAGGCTCCCCCTGGGTTTTCTGAAACCTGACGGGAAGCGGCACGGGCCAACTGGTTCGATTTACCTTCTACAAAGGTTTCAAAAGTGAAATTAGGGTTCAGAGCACTTTGGTGTTTTAGCGCACCGTCGACCTGTACCGTTCGTTCCGCCTTGATCGGGCTAGCTGAACTCTGCATACCACCAGAGCCATACATTGATGTATTAGACATATGCACAGCCGGTGCTGGCGTTCCTGCATCAGCAATATGGTGAGATCGAGGCTGTTCCTGAGGAACAGAACGCTCTTCCATTGGGGCATCTGAAATAAAATCAGGTCGCGGTGGTGTTGTGCGAACAATGACGCCTGGAGGCGTTGCCGCTGGTCGAGCCATAACTTGAGGGTTTGATACGGTACGTTTACTACCAATTTCCAAAATCAGTTGTGGTGGTTGCCCCTGACTTAATTCATTCAGTAGCTCAGAAATACGCGCGACATATTTATCTGACACCCACTGCAAAACAAACCGATTAGGAGCCAGCAGCTTTAAGCTTTGTCCTTCAATCTCAGCCTGTAATGGACGAATCCAAGTATTAAATTGCTGAGAAGGCAGCTCATCTTGCAGGTAACCTAAACATTTCTGCCAAAGCGTTAGTGACACAGCGTATCCCCGAAAAAACAAAAAACCATTTTATCCATTCACATAAATGTTATCCACACCGCGAACAGTATTAATCAAAAAAAAGCCGATATTTTCCTTGTGGATAACCAGGTCTCTAATCCCTGCACCAGTCATAGCATAACTTAGGGGATAATTTGGGCTGTGCATAACCTATTCTTTTATCCACAGCTCGCGATCATAATGAGAACAGCTCATTACCAATTAAGCCTAGAACTTATACATGAAGTAAAGCCTTATATTCCGTGGCCTTGAATCAGTTATCCCCAGAATGAGTCTTTACCAATAAACATAATTAACATTATCTATCTTTATATATTTAGACCTTTTATGACTTATTAATTATCTTGGATAACTCTCTTTTTGAATAATCCAAATGAAAACCTAAACACTCAAAAATATTGGAATCACTGACAGCAGCAAAAAGCCAAAACTGAGTTATAAACAGGGTCGATTTGATGGACTGGAAGAGAAAAAAGTTATTCACAACCACTTTTTTTCAAAGAAGCGTTTGAAGTCTTGGTCGTAATTCACTAGAATTCCGGCCCTGAATAAAGACTAGGCGCACTTTCTGCGCCAATTCTGTAAAGAGAAAGTGTGGGAAATCAGTCATGAAAAGAACTTTTCAACCTAGCGTTTTAAAGCGCAAGCGTAATCACGGCTTCCGTGCTCGTATGGCGACTAAAAATGGCCGTAAGGTAATTACGCGTCGTCGTGCTAAAGGCCGTGCTCGCCTGAGTGCATAATTTCTGGTTAGCATTCGCTAAATGACCAGTTACGGCTTTCCCCGGCAGGTTAGATTACTAACCGCTGGGGATTACCGCTCCGTTTTTGATGACGTCCAGACTAAAGTCTTTGGACGGCGTTTTCTGCTACTTGCCCGTCCTAACTCTCTAAATCATCCTCGATTAGGTCAGATTCTGGCGAAAAAGAATCTTCGTCGTGCTGTTGATCGAAATCGTATCCGTCGCCTTACCCGTGAGTCTTTCAGACTGAATCAGCAAAATATGCCTCATATGGATATTGTTCTGCTGACACAAAAAGGACTCAGTGACCTCAGTTCTGAAGAATACGCTGAACAATTAGCGTTAGCTTGGAAGCGTTTAGAGAAGTTAAGTCGTAAACAGAAAAACGCTGGCAACCGATCAAATCAGAAGCCGTCTAAGTCATAATAAAAAATCAAATCGTTAAATTCGTCTATTTTGCTAAGGTACAGCTTGCCACAGAGCTTGCTCACACTCAAAATAGCGATTCTTTTTAACACGAATTCGGTAAGAGCATACCCATGGACGTGAAACGTTTAATATTGATCGTCTCGCTGGCCCTTGTGTCTTATCTGATGGTGGTTCAGTGGAATAAGGACTATGGTCCTCAGGCTCAAGCGCCTGTGGTTCAAAATGTTCTGCCTTCCGCAGCTCCGGCAGCAGGTAATAGCAGCAGTGAGGATATACCCCAGACCAGTACGTCAACTGATCTGACCGATAACACTGAAATCAGCAAAAGTCTGATTGAAGTTCGCACCGACGTTCTGGATCTGCGCATTGATCCAAAAGGCGGTGACATCGTTTATGCGGCGTTATCCAAACATAAGTTCCGCGTTGATACGCCAGAAGTGCCTTTTGTTCTGCTAGAACAGAATAATAGCCGTACTTATGTGGCTCAGAGTGGTCTTGCCGGTGCTAATGGCCCTGATGCGTCTAAATCAGGTCGTCCTTTGTACCGTGTTGAAAAAACACTGTATGAATTAGCCGATGGCAGTTCTGAACTGAATGTTGATCTGATTTTAAGTCAAGATAATGGCGCTGAGATCACCAAGCGTTTTACCTTGCAGCGTGACAGCTACAACGTAAAGGTCAGCTACCTGATCAACAACACATCAGATAGCGTATGGCAGGGTTATTTCTTTGCTCAGCTAAAACGTGACAACACCGAAGATCCTTCACAAGGTGAAGGTATGGGCATGCAGTCTTATCTAGGTGCCGCAATTTCCAGCCCGGAAGAGCCTTACGAAAAACTGACTTTTGATGATATTCAAGAGAAACAGTACCGTCGTGAATCGGTTGGCGGTTGGGCTGCGATGATTCAGCACTACTTTGTTAGTGCCTGGATACCGACCCAAGACGAGAAGCAGATTTATAGCACCCGTACAAATTCTAAGTTTCAGAATATTGTTGGTTTCACCAGTCCTGAAACACTGGTTCAGCCCGGTGAACAAGCGACAATCAGTGCTAACCTGTTTGTCGGTCCTAAAATTCAGGAACGCATGAGTGCAGCAGCACCTAATCTAGAATTAACCGTTGATTTCGGTTGGTTATGGTTTATTGCACAACCTTTATTCTGGATGCTGAATTTCTTACATGGCTTCCTGGGTAACTGGGGTTGGTCCATTATTGTACTGACCATGATGGTTAAAGGCGCCTTCTTCCATCTTTCCGCTTCTGCTTACCGTTCCATGGCTAACATGCGTCGCATCGGCCCTGAACTGCAGAAAATGAAAGAGAAACATGGCGATGACAGACAGAAAATGTCTCAAGCCATGATGGAAATGTACAAAAAAGAGAAGATCAATCCAATCGGTGGTTGTTTGCCAATCATCGTACAGATGCCGGTATTTATTGCTCTGTATTGGATGTTGATGGAAACGGTTGAACTGCGCCACGCGCCATTTATGCTGTGGATTACCGATCTATCCGTTAAAGATCCGTTCTTTGTACTGCCGATCATCATGGGTGCGTCCATGTTTATCCAGCAGCTGTTGAACCCAACGCCTCCAGATCCAATGCAGGCGAAAATGATGAAGGCATTGCCAGTAGTATTTACTGTCTTCTTCCTGTGGTTCCCGGCTGGTCTGGTACTGTACTGGGTAGTGAACAATATCTTGTCCATTGCACAACAGTATGTGATCACCAAACGTATTGAGGATGGTGCAGCCGCCGCGAAAGCAAAATCTTGATGGCGCTAAACTAGCTCAATAACAGAAAGCCCCTACGGGGGCTTTTTGCGTTTTATAGAAGCCGGTCATTTTTAACCTGACCGGATTCACTGTTTAAGTCCATTGTTTATCACTGCATTGTTCTATTGATTGTTTAAGTTATGCACAGCCCGAGTAAGGAGCCTATGATGTCCACAGCCGACCAGGATACTATTGCCGCACAAGCCACTCCCCCAGGACGTGGTGGTGTGGGTATTGTGCGTATCTCCGGGCCAAAAGCGGCTGAGGTAGCACAAGCGGTATTAGGCACGGTGCCTAAGGCCCGTTATGCCTATTACGGCCCTTTTTATGACGCTGTGGATAATTTAGACGATCAAAATGCACAAACTCATGGTGCGGTATTGGATGAAGGCTTGGGCATCTATTTCCCCGGCCCTAACTCTTTTACCGGTGAAGATGTACTAGAATTGCAAGGCCATGGTGGCCCCGTGATTATCGATCTGTTACTCAAGCGGGTTTTAGAATGTGGTGTACGCCTAGCCCGTCCCGGTGAGTTCTCAGAGCGAGCCTTTCTGAATGACAAGATGGATTTGGCACAAGCGGAAGCCATTGCTGATCTGATTGACAGTGTCTCCGAACAAGCCGCCCGAAATGCCATACGTTCTCTACAGGGTGAATTTTCCAATAAGGTGCATGACCTTGTGGATAAATTAACTAATCTGCGTATCTATGTGGAAGCCGCTATCGACTTTCCAGAAGAGGAGATCGATTTCCTAGCTGACGGTAAGGTTATGGGAGATCTGGAAGCGATTCAGGCAGAATTACGGCAGGTACTGGAAAGCGCCAGCCAAGGGGCACTGATGCAGGAAGGCATGACAGTGGTGATTGCCGGTCGCCCCAATGCCGGTAAATCGAGCCTGTTGAATGCCCTATCCGGACGTGACAGCGCCATTGTGACCGATATTGCGGGTACAACCCGTGATGTACTGCGTGAACATATCCACATCGATGGTATGCCTCTGCATATTATCGATACCGCAGGTCTGCGTGAAACCACGGACGAAGTAGAACAGATCGGTGTCCAGCGTGCCTGGGATGAGATTAACAAAGCCGACAAAATCCTCTTGATGGCCGACAGCACCAGCACAGACTCAAATGAGCCCCATGATATCTGGCCAGACTTTGTCGATCACCTGCCCAAAGGCACTCGCATGAGTGTCATCCGTAATAAGATCGACCAAAGTGGTGAAGCGGCAGGTATTGATTTATCCACAAATACTCCAGTGATCAGGCTTTGTGCTAAATCCGGTGAGGGTGTGGATAAGTTAAAACAACATCTGAAAGAAGTGATGGGCTATACCGGTACCACTGAAGGCGGCTTCAGTGCCCGCCGACGTCATATCGACGCCCTAAACCAAGCGGAAGAATTCCTCAACAATGGCCACTATCAGCTACTAAATATGGGTGCTGGGGAATTATTGGCAGAAGACCTAAGAATGTCTCAGTTGGCTCTGGGAGAGATTACAGGGCATGTGAGTGCTGATGATCTATTAGGCAAGATCTTTGGTTCATTCTGTATTGGTAAGTAAAACCGATACTGTATAAAAATATAGTCTTATCCACAGGTTAGGTGAGTTATCCCATAACCTGTTTTGTCTTTTTAACGTTAAAAAAAGTACTAAGCCGAGCCCTTTTTTCCTGTAAGTCTTTCAATCAGGATCTAAAAAGTCTGCCAATCAGTTAAAGCATAGCGATGTAAAACCGAAGCTAATTGCCCGCTTCTGCGTAACCGCTGAATACCCTTGTCATAAATATCAGAAAGTTCCTGACCGTTTGCTAACTTGGGCGAAATCCCTAAATAGATGGGTAAAGGCTCTTCAAGTAGCCCTGCTCGCCTAAAAAGGTTTTTAAAGCCCAGTATACCTGCCATATAAAATCCGACGTTAAAATCTTCTAAATAAGCGTCAATCCGGTTTTTTTCCAGCATCCGGAGATTACGCTCAACGGGCTTATCGCCTTTTAATAACTGCACTCTAGATTGATTTTCTGGAGCTTTTAAATAAGAATTTAGTGAACCATAGTCATAATCAGCCACCACAGCCAGAGTAATCTGCTGAAGGGACTGCCTCTTCTGTTCTGCTAAAACTAAACGGATTATGATGAAGAGAAAATACTTAATCTTATTTGAGTAAAAACATATCTGAAGGGTATGAGTATGGAGTTTTCTAAACTTTGGCGGAACCCGGAATTACCGGATGTTGAGTTGCTGAAGGCTTCTTTTCAGACATTTGAGTTTTCCAAGCATTGGCACGATGAGCTGGCGATTGGGTTAATTGAATCCGGTGCAGAAGGTCTTAATTATCGAGGAAAAAATCTAGTCATTCCTGCCCAGCATATGGTGGCTATAAATCCTGGAGAAGTTCATACAGGCTTCTCTGGCTCCGATACCGGTTGGACGTATCGGATGTTTTATTTTGATACAGCAATTATTCAAAACTACTTTGATCAGAATGAAGCCAGTGTATTACCTTTTATTGAACATCCTATACTGAGTGATCCAGAGCTTTTTCAGCTTCTGTTGCAGCTACATACTGCGTTAGAAGAGCTCAGTCTGAACATCAGTAAAGAGACCTTATTGGCTCAAGCATTTGAGCTTTTATTTTCCCGTCATGGTAACCGAGGTAGCCATAAGCCTGTTATTGGTTCTAGGCAAGAGGTATATCTCGCCCGGGATTTTCTGATGGAATATTGGTCAGAAAACATACCGCTTGATACGTTGGAAAGCCTTACAGGATTGACGCGTTTTCAATTGATTAGAGGATTCAATAGGCAATTTGGATGTTCACCTCATCAGCTGTTATTACTGATAAAAGTGCTACGTGCTAAGAAGCTGCTTCAACAGGGTGATACCTGTATTGAGGCTGCATTAGCCTGTGGTTTTTTTGATCAAAGCCATCTAACACGTAATTTTAAGCGTGTTTTTGGTGTTCCGCCAAAGCAGTATGCTGTGAATACCCAGTCCTGATATTCAATTTCGTACAAGAAAAGACGAGCCGGTTTTCTTAAGCTCCAGCTTGATATGAAATTGAAATATAGGAAAGATTCTATGAGTTTTGTCTTAATATGGTTGGGTGTTATGTTTCCGTTGGTTTTCAGCCCTGGGCCAGCAAATATCGTCTTTGCAGCATCAGGGGCTAAAGTGGGATTGATACGATCTTTACCCTTGATGTTGGGCGTTGATCTGATCTTTATTCTCAAATCTTTATTGGTAGGTTTTGGCTTTGGTAATCTTCTCCAGAGCTATCCGATAGTATTGCAGCTACTGCAAATTGTAGGAGCTCTGTACATTGTTTGGTTAGCCGTTGGTTTTTTACGCAGTAGCCTAAGGACATCGGAGTCAGAGCAAAAAA
This sequence comes from Oceanospirillum sp., assembly GCA_047518265.1. Classification (GTDB taxonomy): domain Bacteria; phylum Pseudomonadota; class Gammaproteobacteria; order Pseudomonadales; family Halomonadaceae; genus Oceanospirillum. The sequence continues at coordinate 72,471 of JAKZRG010000004.1, read as the reverse complement.
CGCTCGGTTTTAAGGATGGTCTCATAATCCAGCTGCTTAATAGCAAGGGCTGGTTGATGGTGGTCTTGATGTTCTCCTTGTTCACTGAGCCCGCTCTATCAAGTTTTGGAGAATTTGGCGTAATTATGCTGGTTCTTCTTCTGGCCTTATTGAATATTTCGGTACATTTAGCTTGGATTTCAGTGGGTAGTTTACTGACAGGTTTTATGTCTGAAGAGCGGCACCAAAAGTTACAGGGAAGGCTCTTCTTTGTCTGTTTAGTACTCGTGGCAGCCTGGCTGTTTGTGGATAATTCAATCTGGGATCTATTTCAGGTCTAAAAAGCATTTTTATCTAAAGGGCAGTGGATAAAAGAGAGTGTTGTGTTTGTATTATTAACCTCACTTTCTGACTCGTTTTATATTAAGCACAGTGATTCTGCTGCGCTTAATTTGAGTAGCGATACAAAAATATCTTAAAAAGACGGATAATCTAAACCACGGCCAAGGTCACTGTAGCCTTAGCCACCAAGCTCCATTCTTCTTCTGCGCTATTTTCCTCAGGCAGAGCAAATAACATAGACTCGGCAATAATCAGAGTATTACCCGGTTTTAATACGGCGGATTTACAAACCAGATACTTGCCTGCACCGGGTCTTAGCAGATTAATCTTAAACTCTGCGGTGAGCACTTTTTTGCCTTCGGCGATTAGGGTCGCTCCGGCAGTGCCTGCGGTATGATCACAGATGGTGGCCTGCACTCCTGCGTGAACAAAGCCGTCCTGCTGTTGATGGTCTTCTCGGATTTTCAGGCGGGTATAACATAGGCCGGGTTCGATTTTATCCGCTGTTAAACCTAAGAACTGGATAAAGGGCGCGGCGGTTAAGACGCGCTTCACTTCTTGTTGATAGTTCGTATTTTTCGGTAAGAAGTTACCAAATGGCTGCATGTTCGGCTCACTTTTGTTTTTGTTGTTTTATTGATAAGACTTGATAGTAAGGCTTATCGATTGGCTATGCCGTAATTCAGTGTGAACCATGGGTTCTGTGTATCCCGCCTAAATTTCTACAGTTTAAGAGCGATAGGCTTTTATCAGGATATTTCGTGGCGTGAGGTTTTTTTGGCAAAATTCGGTAAGTTCCACGTGAAACCCCGCCTCTTCTAAGGCCATGGCGCGGTCGAGTATTAACCAAAGCTCTAGGGGACGACGGAACAGATGTTGTACCAGCTCCATACGACGAATCTGTTGTACCCGTTGTTGGCCTTTTTCCAGATAGTGATCCAGGTTTAACTTATCCACAGTGATGTTCAGTTGGCGATTTTCTATGGCCCAGTGGATAAAGTATTTAAACTCGCCGGTGAGTAGATTTTTTGGCAGTGTTGGCAATGGTTGGTATTGATTACACTGCTGCTGTTCTCTTTGCAGTTCATCAAAGGCCATGCGCCAGTGAAGCTCGATATCTCTTAGATTTCCGATACGTTGGCCACCGGTAACGGTTTCTTGCAAGGGGATTTTGAGATCCTGTTTGCTGAGTTGAATATCTGATTGTTGTGCTTGTTTCGATAAAGGGTAATAACTTTCGCTACGAATTAAGTGATAACAGCAAGGGACTATCAATACGCTTTTGGCTTTTTGTTGGCTGACATGGTGGATCAGTTGGCAATGCAGATCACCACAGGCATGTAGGGCGATGGCGTGGGTATCTTCTGTTAATAGCTGCCCTGCTGCTTCTGAAAAAGCATCGCCATGTATAAAGCTTTGAGGCAGTTGATGTTTCTCAGCCTGTTGTTGACCTTTTTCACATAGTGATTGCTGCCATTCGAGGCTGGTGATTTGATAGCTTTGTTTATTCTCTGATGGTTTATCCTGGGACGGTTTATCCCAAGATTCTTGACCTCCAAGTTGCTGCTCAAAAGCAATAAGTCGGCCTAGATGTCCTTTACCGGCACACCATTCTAAAACCTGTGTTGTTTTGTCCACAGGTTGATCTTGGGTCTTTGTAAAATCTTGGGCTGAAACTGTCGATAAGTTATCAACATGCATCATCATCTGATTAAACTGTTGACTGAAATAGCGCATCTGTTGCCATTTCCGGCCAGGGATTCCCTGAGCGAAACGTTTTAATTCTGCAGATTCGATCGGCAGTGTTTGGGAGGGTGTGGATAGTTTGTTTTCTTGTTTAAGATTTGGCTTTGTTGATGGATTAGATGGCAGCAATTGTTGATTTAAAGTTATCAACAGTGGCGCTTCAGGAAACCAAGGCGTTAGCCAGTTTGCTAATTTATGCACATCCTGTTGCAGTTCTAACAGCTGTTTATCGCTGAGTTGATTCAGTGCTTGGGCCAGTGTCTGATTTTGTGAGGCGACAGATATTATCTTGTCACTTTTTTGAGCGTATAAGGACTGCCAACAGATACTGCTGTGATGGAAGGGTTGGATCTGCCAAAGATGCCGGGACTGAAAAAGCAGACTATCTAATTGCTGAAAATAGGCGTTAAACACAAAAATACCCGTAATTTGCCACGAAAAACCCACCTTTCAACTAAGCTTGAGAGTGGATTTGAGCAAATTTAGGCGGATTTATGGAGAAAGTCGAAACAAAGTTGGATTTTGCGGTTATTTAAAGGCACAATGCGTGCCCCTTAAGGTGAGACTGCTGTTTTCTCCGAATCTGATCGTCGTATCAGCCCCGATTGCGCACAGCGCATCACCTGCCTATGAGACTGCTTTAAGTGTGCTGAGCATGCTTAAAAGCGAAGCCGAGTGGAACCCATAATTGATATTGAGCGCTATTAATACCGCTACAGTATGCTTGGATGAGATGCCAAGGGTTCCGTTATTTGTATTTCGACTCAGGTAACCCTTGAATGTCATCAGAAGAGACTGTTGTATCCAGCTTTGAAGAGCTGGGTCTTCCCGAAGCACTTGTCGCAAGTGTAAAAGAAATTGGTTATGAAACACCTTCCCCTATTCAGGCTGCGAGTATTCCAGTTCTGTTGAAAGGTGATAGTCTGTTAGGTCAGGCTCAGACCGGTACTGGTAAAACGGCAGCTTTTGCCTTGCCGCTGCTAGCACGCGTTGACGTGAACAAACGCAGTCCTCAAATACTGGTATTAACCCCTACCCGTGAATTGGCGATCCAGGTTGCAGAAGCGTTCCAGCGCTATGCTCGTGATCTGCGTGGTTTCCACGTAATGCCTATTTATGGCGGTCACAGCATGACGCTACAGCTGAAGCAGCTGCGTCGTGGTCCACAAGTAGTTGTGGGTACGCCGGGTCGTGTTATGGATCACCTACGTCGTAAGACTCTGGACACCAGCACTATGAATGCTGTGGTTCTGGATGAAGCCGATGAAATGCTGAAAATGGGCTTCATCGACGACGTTGATTGGATTTTAGAACAAGTACCTCAGCCCCGTCAGGTGGCTCTGTTCTCTGCAACGATGCCGAATGAGATCCGTAAGGTTGCTCGTCGTCATATTCAGGGCGCACAAGAGATTAGCATCGCGGCTAAAACATCTACTGTAGACACGATTAGCCAGCGCTATTGGCAGGTAAGTGGTGTTCACAAGATGGATGCTCTGACCCGTATTATGGAAACCGAAGATTTTGATGCGGCGATTATTTTCGTACGTACCAAAACTGCCACTGTTGAGCTGGCTGAAAAGCTGGAAGCTCGCGGTTACAGTGCTTCGGCTCTGAACGGTGATATGAACCAGGCACTGCGTGAGCGTACTGTTAACCAGCTTAAAAATCGTAAGCTGGATATCGTGATTGCGACTGATGTTGCGGCACGTGGTCTGGACGTTGAGCGTATTACTCACGTTATTAACTACGATATTCCTTACGATACAGAAGCTTATGTACACCGTATTGGCCGTACGGGTCGTGCTGGTCGTACCGGTGAAGCGATTCTGTTTGTTACCCCTCGTGAGCGTAATTTACTGCGTGCTATTGAACGTGCGACACGTCAAAGCATTGAGCGTATGGATCTGCCTACCCGTGAAATGGTAGCGGAGCAGCGCGTTAAGCAGTTTAAAGAAAGCGTTGTTGAGATGACGGGCAGTGTTGGCGCAGAGATGGATTTCTTCCGTAATCTGGTCAAAGAACTGGCTGAAGAAAATGAGCTAAGCCTAGACGATATTGCTGCAACTCTGGCTTGGAAGGCTCAAGAGAAGCGTCCGCTGATTCTTCCTCCTGAAGAAGCACGTCCACAACGTGAGCGTCGTGATCGTAATGACCGTGATGGTCGTCGCGGTGATCGTAACGAGCGTGGTGGTGATCGTGAACGTCGTCCACGTCGTGAGCGTCCAACAGATGTGAACTTTACACGTTACCGTATTGAAGTAGGCCGTAACGATGGTCTGCAGCCCGGTGATGTTGTAGGTGCTATTGCCAATGAAGCAGGCATTGAAAGCCGTTACATCGGTAATATTCGTCTATACGATCAGTTTAGTACTGTTGAGCTGCCAGAAGGTATGCCAGGCGATGTACTGGGCCATCTGCAAAAGACTCGTGTACGTCAGGTTGAGATGAAGATCAGTGTTGATCGTGGTCCTGAGCCTGAAGAACGTCCACGTCGTCCGCGTAGTGACCGTCCTCGTGGTGACCGTCCTCGTGGTGACCGTCCTCGCGGTGATCGCCCTCGTGGTGACCGTCCTCGCGGTGATCGCTCCCGTGGCGACCGTCCTCGTGGCGATGCACCTGCCAGCGACAATAAAGATAGCTAATCTTTAGTTGATCGAAAAAACCGCAGCCGAAAGGTTTGCGGTTTTTTTATGCCTACGATTTCTCCAGTCTATGCTCCCCGCCCCTATTTTTCTATTTGGTTTATCGCCCTTTGTTGATCTGAACTAAGCGGATCTCAATAGGCTATCCCTATTATTTTTTATCTCTGTCATGACATTAATCCTTATTTTTCCCTCTTTTACTTATCTGTAACGTCATATTTTGAGTTATTTCGTCGAGATTTTTGTAATTCATGACAAATAATTAGAGTTTTTTATTCGGTATAACTGGGTGTACAAATGTGCTTAAACCCTAGGGAAAAAACTTTGATAAATTGGCCTGTGTATAAGTCACTACTTTATGCACAATATGTCCTCTGCTTTTGAGCATATTACTGATAGCAAGTGCATCTGGTTATCCATAGTCACAAATCCCTCTAAAACCTTGCTTGTAGAATGTTATCCACAGAATTTATCCACATAACAATAATTACAATATTTATCTTTATTTAAAAATAAGATAATTGATTATTGTGATTAAGTTACTGGAAAAATCTTCACGTTGTCTGTGCTTCAGCTACTTCTCATTTTGGGAGTGAGGTATATACTTGTGTCCCTTTTGCACGAACAGTTAGAAATAGAGGTGATACAGTGGATTATCCAACCCGCTTTGATGTCATTGTGATCGGTGGAGGTCACGCGGGAACTGAAGCCGCATTGGCTTCCGCACGGATGGGCTGCTCTACCTTGTTGTTAACCCACAACATTGAAACTCTGGGACAGATGTCCTGTAATCCAGCCATCGGTGGTATCGGAAAAAGTCATCTGGTAAAAGAGATTGATGCCCTAGGCGGTGCTATGGCACTGGCCACCGATAAAGGCGGTATTCAATTTAGAACCTTGAACAGTCGTAAGGGCCCTGCTGTTCGTGCAACACGGGCACAAGCGGATCGAATTCTGTATAAGGCTGCCATACGTACGATTCTGGAGAATCAGGAAAACCTGACGATTTTTCAGCAATCTGCCGATGATCTGCTGATGGATGGAGATACGGTAACCGGTGTTGTTACCCAATCTGGTATTCATTTCCATTCGGAAACGGTAGTACTGACCGCAGGGACTTTCCTAGGGGGTATTATCCACATAGGCATGGAACAACAATCCGGTGGTCGGGCTGGTGATCCACCCTCTATCGCTCTGGCGGATCGCTTACGAGAGATGCCATTTCGAGTGGGTCGTCTGAAAACGGGTACACCGCCACGTATTGATGCAAAATCGGTAGACTTCTCAGTGATGGAAGCTCAACCCGGTGATTTCCCGACACCTGTGATGTCATTTATGGGCTCCAATGCTGATCAACCGGAACAGATCAGTTGCTATATCACCCACACGAATGAGCGTACCCACGATATTATTCGTGCGGGTTTGGATCGTTCCCCCATGTATACCGGGGTGATTGAAGGTGTGGGGCCACGTTACTGTCCGTCCATTGAAGACAAGATCCATCGCTTTGCGGATAAAAATTCTCATCAGGTATTTATCGAACCTGAAGGATTAACCACTCATGAGCTTTACCCTAATGGTATTTCCACTAGCCTGCCTTTTGATGTTCAGTTAGATCTGGTGCGTTCCATGCGTGGCATGGAAAATGCTCATATCATGCGTCCAGGTTATGCCATTGAATACGATTACTTTAATCCACAGGATCTAAAACATACTCTGGAAACTAAGTTTATCCACAACCTGTATTTTGCCGGCCAGATCAATGGCACCACAGGTTATGAAGAAGCGGGTGCTCAGGGCTTATTGGCAGGTCTAAACGCCGGTCTACGGACACAGGGCAAAGAGGCCTGGTATCCCCGTCGTGATGAAGCCTATATCGGTGTCATGGTGGATGACCTGATTACGCTGGGGACTAATGAACCCTATCGTATGTTTACCAGCCGTGCGGAATACCGTTTGATCCTGCGGGAAGATAATGCGGATTTGCGTCTGACCGAAAAAGGCCGTGAGTTGGGGCTAGTCGATGACTTGCGCTGGGCCGCTTTCAGTGCCAAAAAAGAACAGATAGAACAAGAAACCGAGCGTTTAGCCAATAGTTGGATTCAGCCAAAGACAGAGCAGGCCGAAGCGATACTGGAAAAAACCGGTCAAGCCATTAGCCGTGAATATAATTTATTGGATCTGCTGAAACGTCCCGAATTGGAATATGGCGATGTGGCTTCTTTGCGTGGTGAGCCTGTGGATAATCCACAAGTGGCTGAACAGGTTCAGATTCAGGTGAAGTATGCGGGTTATATTACCCGTCAGCAGGACGAGATTGAAAAACTGCGCCGCCATGAAAATACACCTCTGCCTATGGGTCTGGATTACAGCAGCATCGAAGGCATGTCTAACGAGATTCGTCAGAAATTGGGTGAAGCAAAACCTGAGACGCTGGCAGTGGCTGGTCGTATTCCAGGTGTGACACCGGCAGCGGTATCTCTGTTGCTCATCCATCTAAAAAAACGTGCCATGTTGCAAAATACGCAATCAGATGGTTCTGAGAAAAAAGCAAAGACGCTTGAGGTTTAAGAAACAATGATGCTGGAGCAAAAACTGGCCCAAGGCATTAGCCAAATGGGCTTGGATATCAGTGATGAGAAACAAGCTCAACTGATGGACTATCTGCGTTTGCTGGAAAAGTGGAACAAGGCGTTTAATTTGACCGCTGTACGAGATCCTGCGGAAATGGTCACGCGGCATCTGTTGGATAGTTTGAGTATTCTGCCTTATGTCAAAGGACCTCGTTGTATCGATGTTGGGTCTGGTGGTGGTTTACCAGGTATTCCGCTGGCGATTGTGCATCCTGAATTTGATATTACTTTGCTGGACAGTAATGGCAAAAAAAGTCGTTTTCAGTTTCAGGCCGTCACTGCTTTGAAGTTAAAAAATGTTCAAGTAGAAAATAAGCGGGTTGAGCAATATCAACCGGAACAAGGTTTTGATCAGATTATCAGCCGGGCTTTCAGTTCCATGGAAGATATGGTGAACTGGACAAAACACTTCGCCGATGAAAAAACACAATGGTTGGCAATGAAGGGCATTTACCCCACAGATGAATTAGCGGCCTTGCCGGATAATATTGTCTGCCAAAATGTGCACAGTCTGGAGGTTCCGGGTTCTGATGGTGAGCGTCATCTGGTGGAACTGAAACGAGCGGATTAATCCTTTAAGGAAGAGAACAATGGCGAATGTATTTGCAGTGACTAATCAGAAAGGTGGTGTGGGTAAAACCACCACTTGCGTTAATTTAGCGGCATCTTTGGTAGCCACTAAGCGTAAGGTACTTCTGATTGATCTGGATCCACAAGGCAACGCCACTATGGGTAGCGGTGTGGATAAGTACAACTGTGAACAGTCTGTCTGTGATCTCCTCTTGGGAGATGCCACGTTCTCTGATGTGAAGGTTAGCACGGATCCTGCTGGTTATGATCTGTTACCAGCCAATGCAGAGTTAACCACGGCAGAGGTTCAGTTGTTACAACAGGATAAAGGGCAGTTTAGTTTAAAAACCGCTTTGTCTGATGTGCTCGATCAATACGATTATGTCCTGATGGACTGCCCTCCGTCTCTGAACATGTTGACAGTCAATGCACTCACCGCAGCACAAGGCGTGATTATTCCGGTACAGTGTGAGTATTATGCCCTGGAAGGACTGTCATCACTGATTCAGACCATTCAGCAGGTAAGTGAAAGCATTAACCCTGAACTTCAGGTAGAAGGCTTATTACGTACCATGTTTGATCCTCGTAATAGCTTAACCCGTGATGTTTCAAGTCAATTAACAGAGCACTTTGGTGATCGGGTTTATAATACGGTAATTCCCCGTAATGTCCGTTTAGCAGAAGCTCCTAGCCATGGTTTACCTGTTTTGTCTTACGATGAAAAATCAAAAGGTAGCTTGGCTTATCTTGCATTGGCAGGTGAACTGGTACGCAGAACAAATTAACCTCTGATGATATCAATCCCGATAGGCAACAAGCCTGAATCAAGTTCAGTGTACTCTGGAATTGATTCACTGATAATTTATCGGGAATGCATGTGGGTTACTAAAAATAAAAACTGGGTGTGGATAAGATAGCCATTGCCGCTTGAGAGGAGTGCAACAGAGAATGTCAGCAAAAAAACGTGGATTAGGCCGTGGACTGGATGCATTATTAGGCTCAGGTATGGCAACAACCAGTGAACCCCGTACTGTCTCTGTAAACCCTCCTGTTGAAAAATCTGAAGTGGTCCCCCCTATCAAGACAGAAGCCGTTGAAAATCTAGACGGTCAAATGAAACACCTTCCCGTTGAATTTTTGTGTCGTGGTCGTTATCAACCTCGTCGTGATATGGATCAGGGCTCATTAGAGGATCTGGCCAGTTCTATTCGTGCTCAGGGTATTATGCAACCGATTGTTGTACGTCCTGTGGAACATGAGAAATTTGAAATTATCGCAGGGGAGCGTCGTTGGCGCGCGGCTCAGTTAGCAGAGTTGGATCAGGTGCCGGTTATCATTCGGGATGTACCTGATGATGCGGCCGTGGCCATGGCATTAATTGAAAATATTCAACGGGAAAATCTGAATCCTGTTGAAGAAGCATTTGCCCTGCAACGGTTACAACAAGAGTTTGAATTGACTCAGCAGCAAGTAGCGGATGCTGTAGGGAAATCCCGTTCTGCTGTCACTAATCTTCTACGTCTTTTGTCCTTATCCGATGATGTGAAAAAGATGCTGGAGTATGGTGATTTAGAAATGGGCCACGCCCGAGCATTACTGGGGCTGGAATTGAGTCAACAAAGTGAAGCAGCTCGTCAGGTTGTCGCCAAGGGTATGTCCGTAAGGCAAACAGAAGCGCTGGTACGCAAATTACAGCAACCTGTAGAAGAGAAACCTCAACAAGAACCTAATGCAGATGTTGAGCTATTGGAGCGTCGTTTAGGAGATCGTTTGGGTGCCCCGGTGCAAATTAGTCACAATAAAAAGGGCAAAGGTAAGCTGGTGATTAATTATGCCAGTCTTGATGAGTTGGATGGAATATTAAGCCATATCAAATAAGGACATGTCGAAATAAGTTATCCACAAGGCTAAAAAACCTCATCTATTGGTCTTATTTCTGATCTAGTGTGGGTAATTATGTTGAATGGAAGGGGTAATGCCCCTATAATCCTGCGGTCAGAATTTGACTGTACCGTGAATTCAAAGGTTTACAAAACTCGAGATTTTCTCGGTTAGGAGAGAAGATGGGCGCCAAAAGCGCACAGTTACAACGGCCAAAAGTACTCCGAGTTGTCGGTTTACAGGCAATCGTAACCCTCCTAGTTGCTGTGGGCTGCTATCTGATGACCGATCCGGTAGCTGCTTACTCCGCATTGTTGGGTGGTGTTGTATGTTTTTTACCCAACCTGTATTTCGCTTGGGAGTCTTTTAGGCACCAGGGTGCGCAAGCAGCAAAACAGATTGTGCGTTCGTTTTATAAAGCGGAGGCAGTGAAGTTTGGTTTAACGGCCGTATTATTTGCTTTGGTATTTGCCTTAGTACGTCCCTTAAACCCAATTTACTTTTTTTTAACTTACGTAGTGGTTCAAGTGGTTCATTGGCTCTCACCTTTGGTGATAAAGCGTTAATGTAAGCGGACAACCGCAATGGAACTTCGGGGAAGACAATGGCAGGCGCAAATCCAACAGCTTCCGAATATATTCAGCACCACCTTCAGAATTTGACCTTTGGTCTACATCCTGAAAATGGTTTGGGCTTTGCCCATGGCGCTCGCGAAGCCGCTGAAATGGGATTCTGGGCAATTCACGTAGATACGATTGGTTGGTCTATCTTTTTAGGTCTAATCTTTACGTTCTTTTTCCGTTCTGCGGCAAAGAAAGCAACCACGGGTGTTCCCGGTGGCTTGCAAAACTTTGTTGAGATCTTGGTTGAGTTTGTCGACCAGAGTGTAAAAGATACCTTCCATGGTCGCAGCAACCTGATTGCACCATTGGCATTGACCATTTTCTGCTGGGTTTTCTTAATGAACCTGATGGATCTGGTACCGGTTGACTTCCTACCTACGCTGTTTATGGCGATGGGTGTACCTTACATGAAGGTAGTACCTACCACAGACGTTAACGCAACGCTGGGTATGTCCCTATCTGTATTTGGTCTGATCATCTACTACAGCATCAAAGTAAAGGGTGTGAGTGGTTTTGTAGGCGAATTAACCCTGCAACCATTTGGTAAGAAGATGATTCCTGCTAACCTATTGCTGGAAGGCGTAGGTTTGATCGCAAAACCAATTTCTCTTGCTCTGCGTTTGTTCGGTAACCTATACGCAGGTGAGTTGATCTTCATTCTGATCGCTATTATGCCATTCTGGCTACAGTGGGCGTTGTCTGTGCCTTGGGCAATCTTCCACATTCTGGTAATCGTATTGCAAGCATTCATCTTTATGATGCTGACAATTGTATACCTGAGCATGGCTTGCGAAGATCACTAAGATTTTGCTTTAACTTTTAAACTTTAACTGAAATTTAACTTTCTTAAACTTCAACTTGAGAAAAACTGGGAGAAAAAAATGGAACAAGTACTGGGTTTAACCGCCGTTGCTGTTGCTCTGCTGATCGGCCTAGGTGCTCTAGGTACCGCGATTGGTTTTGGTCTGCTGGGCGGTAAATTCCTGGAAGGCGCTGCACGTCAACCAGAGATGGTTCCAATGCTGCAGGTTAAAATGTTCATCGTTGCTGGTCTGCTTGATGCTGTAACAATGATCGGTGTTGGTATCGCATTGTTCTTCACTTTTGCGAATCCGTTCGTAGCTCAACTTGCTGGTTAATCTTTAAGCTGGTTTTTTTAACCCTTAATAGATCAACACTGGAAAGCAAGGGGTGATGGCGTGAATCTGAACTTAACACTGGTAGGCCAAGCCATCTCGTTTGCGATTTTTGTCTGGTTCTGCATGAAGTACGTATGGCCCCCGGTAACGGAAGCTATGCATGCTCGCCAGAAAAAAATTGCGGATGGCTTGGATGCTGCAAGTCGTGCCTCACGTGACCTTGAACTGGCTCAAGAAAAAGCCGGTCAACAGTTACGTGAAGGTAAAGAACAAGCAGCCCTGATTATTGAGCAAGCGAATAAGCGAGCTAACCAAATCGTTGAAGAAGCGAAAGAAAGTGCACGTTCTGAAGGCGAACGCTTACTTGTTGCTGCGCAAGCAGAGATCGAACAAGAAGTGAATCGCGCTAAAGAAGATCTGCGTAACCAAGTGTCTGTATTGGCACTGAAAGGCGCAGAGCAAGTTCTTAACGCATCTATTGACGAAAAAGCCCATGCTGAGCTTGTCGAGAAACTCGCAGCTGAGCTATAAGCGAGGTGACCGATGGCTGAATTAAGCACTGTTGCCCGGCCGTATGCAAAAGCAGCTTTTGAGTATGCTTTAAGCCAGGGCAAATTGGCTGAATGGTCTAAAATGCTGGCCGCTGCAGCGCAAGCTGTATCCGAGCCGGCCGTTCAGAGTGTACTGAGTAATCCTGCCGTTTCCCAGGAGCAGAAAGCGGGTGTCGTAATCGATATCTGTGCTGACCTGGATGAAAACGGTAAGAACTTTGTACAGACTCTGGGCGAAGTTGGCCGTTTAGTTCTGTTCCCTCAAATTGCAGAGCAATTTGATACGTTAAAGGCGGAACAGGAACAAACGGTTGAGGTAGAAATTACCTCTGCCTATGAGCTGACAAATGAACAGCAGACCAAGTTGGCACAATCTCTGCAGAAACGTTTGAATCGTGAAATTAAAATCCAGACTCAGGTAGATAAAAGCCTGATCGGCGGCGTTCTTATACATGCTGGCGATACTGTTATTGACGGTTCGGTACGTGGAAAGCTTGCGAAATTGGCCGAGTCAATGAATTCCTGAGTTTGAGGGACATGGCATGCAGCAACTGAATCCATCTGAGATCAGCGAAATTATTAAGAAGCGCATCGAAAGTACTGATGTAGCCTCTGAAGCCCGCACACAGGGCACAATTGTAAGTGTATCCGACGGTATTGTGACTATTCATGGTCTTGCTGACGTAATGTACGGGGAAATGATTGAATTCCCTGGTGCAGTTTACGGCATGGCGATGAACTTGGAGCGTGATTCCGTAGGTGCAGTAGTATTAGGTGATTACCTAAGTCTGCAAGAAGGCATGACTGCTAAATGTACTGGTCGCATTCTGGAAGTTCCAGTTGGCCCAGAGCTGAAAGGTCGTGTACTGGATGCACTAGGTACTCCTATTGACGGTAAAGGCCCTGTCGCCGCGCAAGAAACTGACGCGGTTGAGAAGGTTGCACCGGGCGTATTATGGCGTAAATCCGTAGACCAGCCGTTACAGACTGGTTATAAAGCGGTTGATGCTATGGTGCCGGTAGGTCGTGGTCAGCGTGAGCTGATTATTGGTGACCGTCAAATCGGTAAAACAGCTATTGCTATTGATGCAATCATTAACCAGAAAGGCACAGGTGTTACTTGTGTTTATGTGGCGATTGGTCAGAAGCAATCTACGATTGCAAACGTAGTACGTAAGCTGGAAGAGCACGGTGCTATGGATCACACCATCGTTGTAAACGCTGGTGCATCCGACCCCGCTTCCATGCAGTTCCTGGCACCATATGCCGGTTGTACTATGGGTGAATACTTCCGTGACCGCGGTGAAGACGCTCTGATCATTTATGATGATCTGACTAAACAAGCATGGGCATATCGTCAGATTTCCCTGCTGTTACGTCGTCCGCCAGGCCGTGAAGCTTACCCAGGTGACGTTTTCTACCTCCACTCCCGTCTGCTTGAGCGTGCTTCTCGTGTAAGTGAAGAGTACGTTGAGAAGTTTACCGACGGTAAAGTGAAAGGTAAGACCGGTTCTTTGACCGCTCTACCTATCATTGAGACTCAAGGTGGTGACGTATCTGCATTCGTACCGACTAACGTAATCTCCATTACCGATGGTCAGATTTTCGTAGAAACAAGCGCATTCAACGCGGGTATTCGTCCTGCAATGAACGCTGGTATCTCGGTATCTCGTGTAGGTGGTGCAGCACAGACTAAACTGATTTCGAAACTGGGCGGTGGTATTCGTCTGGCTTTGGCTCAGTATCGTGAGCTTGCAGCTTTCTCTCAGTTTGCTTCTGATCTTGATGAAGCAACACGTAAGCAGCTGGAACACGGTCAACGTGTTACAGAGCTGATGAAGCAGAAGCAGTACTCTCCAATGTCCATCGCTGAGATGGGTGTTGTTCTGTACGCAGCGAACGAAGGTTTCCTGGATGATATTCCAGTAAACAAAATTGGTGACTTTGAAGCCGGTGTACTGTCTTTCATGAATAGTGAAAAAGCAGACTTTATGGCTGACGTTAACCAATCTGGCGCTTTCAACGACGAAATCAAAGCTGGCTTTAAAGCTGGTCTTGAGCAATTCAAAGCGACCCAAACCTGGTAAGTCGTCTGCCCACGGCGCAAGCTGTGGGCAATCATTACTGTGTTAAGTTGTTTTTTGAATAGGGCGAGACGCTATGGCAGTCGGAAAAGAGATTAAAATCCAAATCGGTAGCATCGGAAACACGCGTAAGATTACAAGCGCGATGGAGATGGTTGCTGCGAGTAAGATGCGCCGTGCGCAAGATCGCATGGCCGCCAGCCAGCCTTATGCCAAGCAGATTCGTAAAGTTGTAGGCCATATTGCCAATGCAACGCCAGAGTACCGTCACCAGTACATGGAAGAACGCGATGTTAAACGAGTAGGTTACATCGTAGTATCTTCTGACCGTGGTCTTTGTGGTGGTTTGAACGTGAATATGTTCAAAGCCCTAGTAAAGAGCATGACAGAGTGGCGTGACAAAGGTGCAGAACAAAAATTCTGCGCAATTGGTAGTAAAGCCGTAACTTTCTTCCGTTCCCATGGTGGCCAAGTTTTGGCAACTAAAACGGGTTTGGGAGATGCTCCAGTTGCGAGCGATCTGATTGGTAGTGTCAAGGTAGTTCTTGATGCGTACGACGCCGGTGAGCTGGATCGTGTTTATCTGGTATATAACCAGTTTGTTAACACGATGACGCAAAAACCCGTTGTACAGCAGTTACTGCCTTTACAGGCTGAAGAGGAAACCGGCCCCGATCACTGGGATTACCTGTATGAGCCAGATGCTAAAGAGCTTCTGGACAAGGTACTGGTACGCTATGTTGAATCCCAGACGTATCAGGCAGTGGTCGAGAACAATGCTTGTGAGCAGTCCTCGCGTATGTTGGCAATGAAAAATGCCACCGATAACGCAGGCGATCTGATCAATAGCCTTCAGTTGATTTACAACAAGGCTCGTCAGGCTGCGATTACGCAGGAAATTTCTGAGATCGTGAGTGGTGCTGCTGCTGTTTAATGCACAGCCACTTAATGCACAGCCACAAGCATGCAGGTTTCAATTGCAGGTTTAAGAGGAACCAAAATGAGTAGCGGACGTATCGTTCAGATTATCGGTGCCGTAATCGACGTGGAATTCCCACGTGATACCGTACCCAAGGTTTACGACGCGCTTGAGGTGACCAACACCGAGATTACTCTTGAAGTTCAGCAACAGCTGGGTGACGGTGTTGTACGTACTATTGCGATGGGCTCCACAGAGGGTCTGAAGCGCGGACTGGAAGCAGTCAACACAGATAAGCCTATTTCTGTACCAGTAGGTACTGAAACTCTAGGCCGTATTATGGACGTTCTGGGTCGCCCAATCGACGAAAAAGGTCCGATTGGCGAAAAAGAGCGTATGGCCATTCACCGTGCTGCTCCGACTTATGCGGAACAGTCAAACAGTACTGAACTGCTGGAAACTGGTATCAAGGTAATTGATCTGGTTTGCCCATTCGCTAAGGGTGGTAAAGTTGGTCTGTTTGGTGGTGCTGGTGTAGGTAAAACTGTAAACATGATGGAGCTGATTCGTAACATTGCGATCGAGCACTCCGGTTATTCAGTGTTTGCAGGCGTGGGTGAGCGTACTCGTGAGGGTAACGATTTCTACCACGAAATGACCGAATCTAACGTACTGGACAAAGTATCTCTGGTATATGGTCAGATGAATGAGCCTCCAGGTAACCGCCTGCGTGTTGCTCTGACTGGTCTGACTATGGCAGAGAAGTTCCGTGACGAAGGTCGTGACGTACTGTTCTTCGTAGATAACATCTACCGTTATACGCTAGCAGGTACTGAAGTATCAGCACTGCTGGGTCGTATGCCTTCTGCAGTAGGTTATCAGCCTACACTAGCGGAAGAGATGGGTGTTCTTCAGGAACGTATTACATCCACTAAGTCAGGTTCCATTACCTCTATTCAAGCGGTATATGTACCTGCGGATGATTTGACCGATCCGTCGCCAGCGACAACTTTCTCGCACTTGGATGCGACCGTTGTACTGTCTCGTGACATTGCATCTCTGGGTATTTACCCAGCGGTAGATCCACTGGATTCCACTTCTCGTCAGTTGGATCCTCTGGTAATTGGTCAGGAACACTATGACGTAGCTCGTGGTGTACAGGGTACGCTTCAGCGCTATAAAGAGCTGAAAGATATCATTGCGATCCTGGGTATGGATGAGCTGTCTGATGAAGATAAGCAATCTGTATCTCGTGCTCGTAAGATTCAGCGTTTCTTGTCCCAGCCGTTCTTCGTTGCTGAAATCTTTACCGGTGCTCCAGGTAAGTATGTATCACTGAAAGACACGATTCGTGGCTTCCAGGGCATTCTGAGTGGTGAATACGATGACCTGCCAGAACAAGCGTTCTACATGGTAGGTGGTATCGATGAAGCTGTAGAAAAAGCTAAGAAGTAATTAGCTTTTTCCCGGAAGTAAGAGAGGCAAAACCATGGCTATAACCGTCCACTGCGATATCGTAAGTGCAGAGGAGTCTATCTTCTCTGGTCGTGTGGAACTGGTTGTTGCCGCCGGTGTGCTGGGTGACCTGGGTATTGCCCCAGGCCACGCACCATTACTGTCGGAACTACAACCGGGCCCAGTCCGGGTAACAAAGCAGAATAGTGGAGAAGAAATTTTCTACGTTTCAGGCGGATTTATTGAGATTCAACCGAATCTAGTAACCGTACTGGCAGACTCTGCTGTTCGTGCTACAGAAATTGATGAAGCTGAAGCGGCTAAAGCTAAAGCTGATGCAGAGCGTGCTCTGGAAAATCAATCTTCTGAGTTCGAATACTCTGCAGCTGCGGCTGAACTTGCTCAAGCTGCTGCGCGTTTGCGTACAGTACAGCAGTTACGTCGTAAGCTAGGTGCATAACTGCACCGCTCGAAAAAAGGCGGCCTTAGGCCGCCTTTTTTTTGTCTGAATTTTGATGGATATTATCAGCTTGATAATGTCTGAGTTTGATCGATTAGGCGGTAACTATGATCACTGATATTGTTATTCTGGCAGCAGGCCAGGGTACACGTATGCGTTCGACAAAACCTAAGGTTCTACATACGATTGCCGGTAAGCCTATGGTAGAGCATGTTATTAATCAGGCTCAGACACTTGCCGATAGCTGTATTCACGTTGTTGTTGGACATGGTGCTGAACAAGTACAAGCTGCATTAGGTGACTATGAGCTGAACTTCATTACTCAAACAGAACAGTTGGGTACAGGCCATGCGGTTGCTCAAGCGTTACCTCACCTGACACCTGACAGCCGTGTTTTGATCTTATACGGTGACGTGCCGCTAACGCCTGCCGATGTTATGGCCGGAATGTTAGAGCAAGTGACGGCAAATAGCATGAGCCTTTTGACCGTTGAATTGGCTGATCCTCAGGGATATGGTCGAATTGTTCGTACAGATGGCAAGATTACCGCCATTGTTGAGCATAAAGATGCGTCTGAAGCTCAACGTGCTATTGCAGAAATTAATACTGGTATTATGGCGGTTAGCCAGCAACACCTAGCTCGATGGCTTCCGGCACTCTCTTGTGAAAATGCCCAAGGAGAGTATTACCTAACGGATATTATCGCTATGGCAGCGAATGAAGGTGTCTCTGTCGTGGGGAGTCAGCCCGTCTTTGAACAGCAGGTCCAGGGTGTTAATAATCGCCTACAGCAAGCGGAACTAGAGCGCTGGCATCAGTTGCAATTGGCTGAGAATTTAATGGTTAATGGTGCGAGTTTGGCAGATCCTAGTCGTATCGATATCCGAGGTACGCTGACAACGGGTAGTGATTGTTTTATCGACTTTAATACCTTATTTGAAGGCAATGTCGCACTCGGTAATGGTGTACAGGTTGGCCCTAACTGTGTGCTGAAAAACTGCACCATCGCTGACGGTACGGTTATTGATGCCAATAGCATGATTGATGACTCAAGTGTCGCTGAAAATTGTTTGATCGGGCCTTTTGCCCGTTTGCGTCCAAAAACAGAGTTACAGGCCGGTGCTAAAGTCGGTAACTTTGTTGAGACCAAAAAGAGTGTTATCGGTCCTGGGGCAAAAATTAATCACCTAACCTATATTGGTGATGCAGAAATAGGTGCCAAAGTGAACGTCGGAGCAGGTACAATTACCTGTAACTACGATGGTATTAATAAGTTTAAAACAGTAGTGGGTGCCGGAGCTTTTATTGGTTCTAACAGCTCTTTAGTGGCCCCTGTGACTGTCGGTGAGAATGCTGTGATTGGTGCAGGCTCTACCATTACCAAAAATGTTGATGATGCGGCATTGTCTGTGGCCCGTGGCCGACAGATCAGTAAAGCAAACTGGAATAAATAATTTAAGTCTGAGGAGACTCCCCGATGTGTGGCATTGTTGGCGCCATAGCCGCCCGACCTATATCTGCAATCCTATTAGAAGGGTTAAGACGTTTAGAGTATCGGGGGTATGACTCTGCAGGTTTAGCCGTTTTTGATGGCGAAAATATTCAGCGTTTACGTCGAACCGGCAAGGTACATTTTCTGGCGGATGCGGAACAGGAACAACCTTTATCTGGTAGCCTGGGTATTGCTCATACTCGTTGGGCGACCCACGGTAAACCGACCGAAAATAATGCGCATCCCCACATGTCCGGTGAGCAGCTAGCTATTGTTCATAACGGAATTATTGAAAACTTTGAACCGTTAAAGCAACAGCTTATTACGGAAGGCTACGGTTTTAGTTCTGATACAGATACCGAGGTTATTGCTCACCTGATTGATCGGGAAATTAAGCAAGGCAACAGCTTACAAGATGCCTTTCTACAAACCGTTTCCCAGTTAGAAGGTGCTTTTGCTTTAGGTGTGATTCATAAAGACTTTCCTGAGCAAATTCTGGCGTCCAGAAAAGGCAGCCCTCTTGTTGTGGGTGTCGGGTTAGGCGAAAACTTTATTGCTTCCGATCAGATGGCCCTACTACAGGTCACGGATCGCTTTATTTACTTGGAAGAAGGTGATTTTGTTCTATTGGAACGAGAAAAGATCACTATTTGGGATAAAGATCAGCAGATTGTTGATCGACCAAGTAAGATCTTTGAGCATAACCTTTCCGTGGCGGATAAAGGTGAATTTCGTCATTTTATGATGAAAGAGATCTACGAGCAGCCGGAAGTCGTAAAAGCCACCATGCAGGGGCGTATTACCGAGGATCGTTTACTGGAACAATCCTTTGGTAGTGAAGCAACAAAGGTTTTTGATCAGGTCCGTCAGATACAAATTATAGCTTGCGGTACTAGTTACCATGCAGGTCTAGTGGCGAAATACTGGATAGAAGATATTGCCGGTTTGCCCTGTTCTGTTGAAGTGGCCAGTGAATATCGCTATCGCCGTTGTGTTATTGCTGATAATACTCTCTTCCTAACCATTTCTCAGTCCGGTGAAACGGCGGATACTCTGGCAGCGCTTCGGGCTGTTAAAGATCAGGTATTAGCAAGCCTGACGATCTGTAATGTACCGGGCAGCTCTTTGGTACGTGAGTCTGATCTGTCGTTAATGACCAATGCTGGTCCAGAAATAGGTGTGGCTTCCACTAAAGCCTTTACCACTCAGTTAGTGGCTTTGCTGTTATTGACTGTTGCTTTGGCCCGTCGCACGGGTTTAAGCGAGTCCGCTGAGTCTGAGATTATTACTGCGCTGCATAAGCTACCGGCACTCCTGTTAGCTGCAGTAAAGCTGGATAAAGATGTTGAACTGCTAGCTCAGGACTTTGCAGAAAAGAATCACGCTTTATTTTTAGGCCGTGGCCCACTTTATCCCGTGGCAATGGAAGGTGCTCTAAAACTAAAAGAGATCTCTTATATTCATGCTGAGGCTTATCCTGCCGGTGAGTTGAAACACGGGCCTTTAGCACTGGTCGATAAAGAGATGCCAGTGGTGACGGTGGCACCAAATAATGCTTTATTAGATAAATTAAAAGCTAATTTACAGGAAGTAAAAGCCCGTGGTGGTGAGCTTTTTGTTTTTGCTGGAGCAGATCATATTCAAGCTGAAGAAGGCCTGAAAGTCGAACAGATGCCCGATGTACCAGAGATTTTAGCCCCGATTGTTTACACGATACCTCTACAATTACTGAGTTATCACGCAGCGGTTTTAAAAGGCACGGATGTGGATCAGCCTAGAAACTTGGCTAAATCGGTGACAGTAGAATAGTGGTTTATAAAGTGAACTCGTTATAAAAACAGTCCTCTATAAACAAGAGGGTACACTGGATAAGGGACTATATCAGATAGCAATTACACTCCCTCGGGCGTTGAAAAATTTCAGCGCCCGATCTCTTTCTGGTAAGTCGCTAAGGCTGGGCTTTCATAAACGGTTTAATGGCAAGCCGAATAGTCATGTCAGTCACGAGAAAGACTATAAGCCGTAAGGTTCAGCGATACGAAGGTTACGGTATTATCAGTGGCCTCCTGCATCATTAATATGGTGGTAGTCATCAATCTCTTCTACCAGCTTTTTCTTTTCAAAATGCTTCTCGATGCCCCGGCGGGCCTCAAGCTGTTTTAACGCCTCACTTTTTTTACGCTCGGCGTGTTCTTCAACTTCAATGGACATAAAGATATCGTAGATCTGGTTTTTTACCTGATCCAGATTCTGGTTGTTTCTCATATCAGCATCCTCCTCAATCGGGTCGAGAGGTTAGGTAGAGAACATGTTGACAACCCGTACACTCTAATATAACGCTTATGAAAAAGCCGTGACAAGTCCGTTATTAAATTATGACAGCAATAAAAAATGACGGTTCACGAAAGTTACAGGTAGAATAAAAAGGTATTCGACTTTGGTAACCAGTGGTAAGCCGGTGAAAGATAATATCCTAGATGCAATTCGTCATTCAAAAACGCAGTTCCGTCGTTCGGAACAAAAAGTAGCTGATTATGTGCTGAATTATGCCACTGAAGTGATTCATATGAGAATTGTGGATCTGGCAACAGAAGCTAATGTCAGTGAGCCTACAGTAGTGCGCTTCTGTCGTGCATTAGGTTGTGATGGCTTTCAGGACTTTAAATTGCGTTTGGCTCAGGTCTTAGCAAAAGAGACCCGTTTTGCCCAGTTCTCTATGAAGGATGATGACTCGGTTAACGCCTTTACCAACAGTATATTTGATACGACGGCTAGCGCCTTATTGGCGGTGAAAAACCGTATCGATGTTGATATGGTGCAAAAAGCCATTAGTTTGCTCAGTAGCTCTACACGAGTGGAATTTTTTGGTTTTGGTGCCTCTGGCGCTGTGGCGACGGATGCTCAGCACAAATTTTTCCGTCTGCAGATGTCCACAGCCGCGTATTCTGATCCCCATATGCAGAATATGTCAGCAGTAACCCTGACGGATACTGATGTCGTGGTGGCGATTTCCCAAACGGGTCGCACAAAAGCACTGTTGCAAAGCATACAACTGGTAAAAGAAACCGGTGCGAATGTGATTGCATTGTGTCCTAGTGGTTCCCCTTTAGCGGAGCTGGCCACAATTCCTCTGTATATTGATGTACCGGAAGATACAGAGATCTATACGCCTATGACGTCACGTATTGCTCATCTGGTGGTGATTGATGTTTTAGCAGTAGGTGTGGCCAAGATGCGTGGTCCTAAGCTTGCAGAGCATTTGAAGGCCGTTAAGCGCAGTTTACACTCATTGCGTATGCCTGAAGGCTAGGTCGCGAGATTTTTGGGTATTGGCCTCTTCGCTATGGTGCTAGAGGCCTACCAGTTAAAGAATCTCTATCTTCTTTTGAAAAACTATCCTGCCTCTAGCCTCTAGCCTCTAGCTTTTCCTGCGCCGTATTATAGTTCTCTACCAGCTCATAAAATGTCTGAGGAGGCACTGGTGGGCTAATATAAAAACCTTGGGCATAATTACAGGCATGATGAGTTAAAAACTCCAGTTGTGCTCGTGTTTCAACACCTTCAGCAACAATCTTCATATCTAGGTTATGGCCGAGAGCGATAATGGCTTTTGTTAGCGTAGCCTGCTGGGGATCAGGACTGTTGATATGTTTTAGGAAGCAGCGGTCAATTTTTAGAATATCCAGAGGGAAACGTTGTAGATAACTGAGAGAGGAGTACCCGGTACCAAAGTCATCAATGGCTAGGGTAATACCCAGAGCTCTAATTTTTTCTAGGACAGTGACCGTATGCTCAGGATCTTCGATTAAAGAACTTTCAGTAAGCTCTAATTCGATCAGTTCCGGTGGGATATTGGCTTCTTGAATGGTTTGTTCAATAAAATCGGTCAAATCACTCTGCAGCAACTGTTGAGCGGCCAAATTAACAGAGACCTTAATTTGTACGCCTTTATCTAACCAATGACGAATTTGCTGACAAGACTTTACAAAGACTTGTTCGCCAATAGCGGAGATCAGGCCGGTTTCTTCGGCAATGGGGATAAAAGAACCGGGTGATATCAGTCCTGATTCTGGGTGGTTCCAGCGAACTAAGGCTTCTGCCTCGTAGATCTTGTTTTCTTTTAGGCAAACTTTTGGTTGGTAATAAACACAAAGCTCATCCCTTTGCAGAGCTTTACGCAGATCACTTTCCATTTTCAGGCGTTCAAGTGAACCGGTCTGCAATTCTTCTGAGTAGAACTCAATACCTGAGCCACCTAGTTGTTTAACCTTATTACGAGCAAGATCGGCTTGGTTAACCAGTATATTCAAACCACGGGTATGTTTTGGGAATAGGCTGATACCAATACTACTGGAAACGATCAATTCGTGATCATCGATCATGTAAGGCGTATGAACCAGCTCCGCGACCTGCTCTGCCAGTTCCTGCACCTCTTCAATACTGTCGTATTGATCAAGAATCAAAGCAAATTCATCAGCCCCCAAACGTGCAATCGTATCTATTTTGTGAGCATGAGTGGTCAACCGGGTGGCCAATTCCTGTAATAGTTGGTCGCCTACATCATGGCCAAGGGTATTATTAATGGCTTTAAAGCGATCAATATCCAGCAGTAACAAAGCCACCTTGCTACGGTTTAAGCGGGCATGGCTTACGGCCATATGCAGGCTATCTTTGAAGAGATTACGATTGGCGACACCGGTTAGGTCGTCATAATTGGCCAGATAGCTGAGTTTCTCTTCTGCTTTTTTCCGTTGAGTCAGATCAGAGAACATACCAACATAGTGAGAGTGCTCTCCCTGCTGTGTTGGAACCCGGTAGATTTTTAGCCATTCAGGGAAGCGATCACCATTTTTTCTCTGTTCAACCAACTCTCCTTCCCATGCACCTAATTGAGTCAACTGCTCGCAAATGGCGGCTGTTAAACCGGTATCCAGCTGCCAAAGAGGACTGTTATCAAAACTTAAGCCGGTTAACTCCTTACTGGTGTATCCGGTTATTTGATAAAAGGCCTGATTGATGGTGGTGACATGAAAGTTTTCATCGAGAATAAAAATAGCTTCACTAGAGCTTTCAAAGGCTTGCCAGGCAAGACTAAGTTTTTCGTCCGTTTGTACTTGCTCGGTAATATCCCGGCGCGTACCGATCATTTTTAAACCATTACCTGATTGGGATCGTTCGATCACCCGACCGGTGTCTTCCATCCAGCGCCATTGACCGGATTTATGCTGAATTCGAAACTGAACTTTAAACTGTTCAGTGATGCCTTTAAGATTATCCACCAAGGCTTGGCGTAAAAGAGGGTAATCATCAGGATGAACAAGAGGCTGAAGATGGCCCATAAAGTGTGGAATTTCTCGTTCGGAATAACCAAAAAGTTGTTCGAAATGTGAGTGAAAAATCTCATCACTTTCCAGATCCCATTCCCATAATCCCAGATTACTGGCTTCAATGGCTTTACTGTATCTTTGGCGGTTTTTGTCTAACTCAAGACTGGTACTGTGTTGCTGTTTAATGGCCGCTTGTAGTTGAATATTTGATGCGGATAAATCCTGAGTTCTCTCGGTAACCTGCTGCTCCAAATCATTGTGAGCACTTTGCAGTTCTTGTTCCGCTTGTATACGGGTATGAATCTCTTTAGCGAGCTTTTGATTGAGATTTTCGGTGTTCTTTTGTTCCTCTGCCATCTCATCCAAGAGTTGTTGGTTTCTAACCTTGGCCCTTAATGAATCCTTTAAAAACAGATGATTACGCCAGGCTGCATATAAAAGGAAAGAGAGAAATATACAGAGTATATAAGGCGATATAAGAGGCTGTTGCACTAAAAACTCAGTGGCAATCAGGGGTAAAAAAGCGGGCAGAATAAAGGCTAAATAAGTACTCCATACAGCAGAAAAAACAGCACTAGCGTAGAGAGTTAAGCCTGTCATACAGATGGCAACAGCGGATTGATGAAAAATACTTTCATCTGGGGTGAGAAAAGTAATTAATACTCCCCAGCAACTGCCTACTAGAACCCCACCCAGAGTGAAGAGCCTTTTCCAACGATGTAAAGAGTCGCCACCATCGCCTTGGCGCATAAATTTTTTATTGAGCTGAATGCCGCCAAAGGTCAAAGCACCATAGGTCAGTAACCAGGTAATCAATAACGAATTAGCCTGATAACTCCATAGCAGAGCACAGCACACTAACGCACAACCCATACCAAGCTGATAATAGGTATTGGAATCCCGGTAGAGTAGAGAAACCTGCTCTTTTAATAGAGGGAGATTGTTGGGCAGAGAGCCTGGCCGATCAGCAACAGGCTTCTGTTTTTCAGCCGGTTCTTGTTCGGAGCTGGATTGAGTCATAATGAAATAAGATCTTCTGTTCAGCGTATTGTTTTTATTTGGCAGACAGTTCCGTTATCAGGGCTAACCATAACAGATCACTAATGTTGGTATAACCGGTAGTGACCAGTTTTAAGTAACATATTGTGATAAAGTTTCTTTTCGTTTTTACAGCCAGATAAGCCGGAATGCAATGGACGTTACACATCTAATCGACTCGTTAAATGACGCACAACGTGAAGCGGTAACCGCACCTTCTCATCCAATGTTAGTACTGGCGGGGGCTGGAAGCGGTAAAACCCGAGTGCTGGTACACCGTATTGGCTGGCTGATTCAGGTTGATCACTTATCTCCCCATAGCATTATGGCGGTGACGTTTACCAATAAAGCAGCTGCCGAGATGCGAACTCGATTAGAAGCGCTGCTGGGTATTCCTATGCGTAACTTCTGGGTGGGGACCTTTCATGGTATTGCCCACCGTCTGTTACGTACTCACTGGAAAGATGCCCGCCTATTGGAAAACTTCCAGATTTTAGATTCAGATGATCAGTTACGTTTGGTCAAACGTTTGATGAAAGATCATGGTATTGATGATGAACGCTGGCCACCACGTCAAGTGCAGGGGTATATCAATAATCAAAAGGATGATGGTCGCCGAGCTGGTTATTTTATGGATACCGGGGATCGCTTTACCGAGGTGATGAATCAGGTTTATAGCCTATATGAAGAACATTGCCAGCGTAGTGGTTTAGTTGATTTTGGCGAGTTGCTGCTCAGAGCCCATGAATTATTACGGGATAACCCTCTACTGCTGAAGCACTATCAGGAGCGTTTCCGTCATATTCTGGTGGATGAGTTTCAGGATACCAATACCATCCAATATGCTTGGCTACGCTTGCTTACGGGCGGAGATAATATACTGACCGTTGTTGGTGATGATGATCAGTCCATTTACGGCTGGCGCGGTGCCAAGGTAGAAAATATCCACCAGTTCAGTCGAGACTTTGACGGCAGTAAGGTGGTACGACTGGAACAGAACTACCGCTCAACCAGCACGATTTTGGAAGCGGCTAACAGCCTGATTTCCAACAACTATGATCGCCTGGGTAAAGAACTTTGGACTGATGGCAATAAGGGCGAACCTATTGCTTTATATTCTGGTTTTAACGAACAGGATGAAGCCCGTTTTATTGTTGATACGGTGGATAAATGGGTACGTGACGGTGGGAACCGTTCTGAAGCGGCTATTTTGTATCGCTCTAATGCCCAGTCCCGAGTGCTTGAAGAGGCCCTGATACGCGCCGGAATGCCTTACCGTATTTATGGTGGCCAGCGTTTTTATGAGCGACTGGAAATTAAGAATGCCTTGGCTTATTTGCGTCTCTTGCTAAATCGTAATGATGATGCGGCGGTAGAGCGTGTGATCAATACGCCCACACGAGGTATCGGTGCCAAGACCATTAATACCTTGCGTGAGCTGGCGCGAAATGAGGGTTGCTCTCTCTGGGATGCTGCTGGTCATTGCATTAGCAACAAGCTATTGCCTGCCAGAGCCCTGTCTGCACTGGCTGGCTTTATGGCTTTGTTGGATGAGCTGGAAGATGAAAGCCATGAGTTAGCGCTGCATGAATTAGTGGACCATGTTATCGCCCGTTCAGGACTGACGGAATTTCATAAACAGGAAAAAGGTGAAAAAGGTCAGGCTCGGGTAGAAAACTTAGAAGAGTTGGTAACTGCTGCTCGGGGCTTTGATTTAGAAGAAGACCCCACATCGGAAGATGACGGTGCGGATACGGTGGCTCTATTACAGGGCTTTTTATCGGATGCGGCATTAGATGCCGGTGAGCAGCAAGCCGATGAGTATGAAGATGCTGTGCAGTTAATGACTCTGCATTCCGCCAAAGGACTGGAGTTCCCTCTGGTCTTTTTAGCCGGTGTTGAAGAGGGTTTATTTCCCCATAAAATGTCCATGGAAGATCCTGAGCGCCTGCAGGAAGAGCGACGTTTATGTTATGTGGGCATTACCCGTGCGATGAAAAAGCTCTACATCACCTATGCTGAAATGCGTCGATTACATGGTAGGGAGACCTACAACAGCGCTTCACGTTTTGTGCGGGAAGTGCCGGATGAGTTGATTGAAGAGGTACGGTTAAGAGGGCAGGTCAGTCGTCCAGTGAGTGCCAGTGCTAACCGTAAACCCAGTAAATGGGCGCAAAGTGAACCTATGGATGCCGGTGAAGGTCTTACCCTGATGGTTGGGCAAAGAGTCCAGCACGCTGTTTTTGGTGAAGGTGTGGTACTGAATTACGAAGGCCAAGGGCCAAAAGCCAGAATACAGGTGAGTTTTGATAGTGAAGGTGAGAAGTGGTTAATGGCCGGGTTTGCCAAGTTGGAAGCTCTGTAGCTTGGTTCTTGAGTTGGACCCAGCGTGGATAAATGGGGTGTTTGGCAATAAGGGCCACTGGAGCTATTTAAAAGTATTAACAAAATGTGCTGAAAAACCTTATTGAGTTAATCGTTTGAAGGTGTATTGTTTCTTAGACAGTCGTGCTTGAGACAGTAGTGTATCTACTCTGGAATTCTGGTAATGTTTTGAGCGGATAGATCTCAAGCTACTAAGAAACGACACTAAAACAAGAAGATAAAACAAAAAGATAAATAGGAGCTACCAAGCATGAAGCGTCGCGAATTTGTGACCGCACTCGGTGTGGGTGCGGCAGGGGCAGTACTAGCAGGTTGTACTGGTTCTGAGTCTGGCAGTGAGCAAAAGCAGGCTACGGCTAAAAAAGAAGTTATTAAATGGAAAATGGTCACGACCTGGCCTAAAAACTTCCCAGGACTGGGTACCGCCGCTAATGGTTTAGCGGAAAGAATCACCAAGATGAGTGGTGGTCGTTTAGAAGTTAAGGTATTTGGTGCCGGTGAACTGGTACCTGCTTTTGGTGTATTTGATGCGGTATCCAGTGGTACTGCACAAATGGGTCACAGTGCCTCTTATTATTGGAAAGGTAAAGCAGCTGCCGCACAGTTTTTTGCAGCAGTCCCTTTTGGTTTGAATGCACAGGAAATCTCCAGCTGGATCCACTACGGTGGTGGTATGGAGTTGTGGAAAGAGGTTTACGAGCCATTTGGTCTGATTCCTGCTGCAGTAGGTAATACTGGCGTACAGATGGCGGGTTGGTTTAATAAAGAGATCAACTCTCTACAAGACCTGAAAGGTCTGAAGATGCGTATTCCTGGTCTGGGCGGCGAAGTCATTAACCGTGCCGGTGGTACTGCAGTAAGTTTACCGGGTTCAGAATTGTTTACGTCTCTGCAAACCGGTGCCATTGATGCTACTGAGTGGGTAGGTCCGTATAACGATAAGGCTTTTGGTCTGTATAAAGCGGCGAAATACTACTACTACCCGGGTTGGCATGAGCCAGGTACTGTTCTGGAAGGTATGATCAACCAGAAGGCTTTTGAAGCACTACCTGCTGATTTGCAAGAGATTGTTCTGCAAGCAGGCCGTGCAGCGAATCAAGATATGATGGATGAGCTGACCTATCGTAACTCTTTGGCTCTGAAAGAGCTGGTGAATGATCACGGTACAGAGCTGCGTGAATTACCATCGGAAGTATTTAAAGAATTGCGTACTATTTCTGATGAAGTGGTATTTGAGGAAGCGAAGAAGGATGATCTGACCCGTCGGATCTACGATTCCTTTATGAACTTCCGTAGTCTAGCGGAAGATTATCAGAAGATTTCCGAGTATGGTTATCTGCATGGTCGTAATCAGACCAGCTGATGCTATCTTGATATTAAGAGCCTGACATTAAGCATCTGTCCTAGGTGCTTAACGATTGTGGATATCGCAAAAAAAGAAGCCGGTGAAATCCGGCTTCTTTTTGTTTGTCTAAGCTATTTTATCCACAGCGTGATCCAGATGCCTTATAGATCTACTATTGATCTCTCCCGCAGACGGTCACTCTATTCGCTAGATGTTTATTGCCCAGGCACTGCTCTGATACGGCCGTTCTCATCAATGGCGACCATAACAAACAAAGCTTCTGAAACCTTATACATCTCCTGCTCATCACTTTCGAAGGGAGGCTGAATCCAGGCTTCTACCCGAATACTGATGGAGCTATGGCCTATCTCTTCAATCTGATTATGAATACACAGGGTTGATCCAATACGAATAGGACATAAAAAATCCATTTCGCTCATGGCAACCGTTGCAGTGCGTCCTTTTGCGAGCTTACCGGCGCTGATTTCAGCAGCGAGATCCATTTGCGCTACTAGCCAACCGCCAGAAATATCACCGTAAATATTAGTGTCTTGCGGAGTTGCTGCGATTTTTAAGATCAACTCCCCGTTCGGTGAGGGAACATCCTCAAGATTACTGCTATCAAGATTACTCATAGGATTTTTCTTATTAATGGGTCTATTTATTTTTTGATATTTGCTTTGGGCCTATTGTAGGGGCAATAGCGTCAGATAGGCAGTAAAAAAAATATCAAGAAGCATCAGAATCGTCATGTTCATATAACTGTAATAAAGCCTGCCTATAGTAGCTCTCAACGAAACATACTAATGACCACCGCCCACTGACGCTATGTTCAGGAGACGATATGAAAATGAATAAAATGATTGCGGCGATCTCAATTGTCGCGGCAAGTGCTGTAACCGCAACGACTGCTAATGCAGCTGCACAACTGGATGCTAATCTTCCAACGTATCAAAAGGCGAGCGGTGTTTCCGGTAACCTGTCTTCAGTGGGTTCCGATACTCTGGCTAACCTGATGACCCTTTGGGCAGAAGAGTACAAGCGCGCTTATCCAAATGTAAATATTCAGATTCAGGCGGCGGGTTCTTCTACTGCGCCTCCAGCACTGACTGAGGGTACCGCTAATCTGGGGCCAATGAGCCGTAAGATGAAAGACAAAGAGCTAGAGGCCTTTGAAAACAAACACGGTTATAAGCCGGTACCCGTACCGGTAGCGATCGATGCTCTGGCAGTATTTGTACACAAAGATAACCCAGTGAAAGGCATGACCATTGATCAGGTTGATGCGGTTTTCTCCTCAACCCGTAAATGTGGTTCTGCACAAGCCGTGGGTAGCTGGGGTGATCTGGGTCTGACAGGTTCTTGGCAGAACCGTAGTGTTCAGCTGTTTGGTCGTAACTCTGTATCCGGTACTTACGGTTACTTCAAAAAGAAAGCACTGTGTAAGGGTGACTTTAAAAACAGTGTGAATGAGCAACCGGGTTCCGCTTCTGTTGTTCAGTCTGTAAGTACTTCGATTAATGCCATTGGTTACTCCGGTATTGGTTACACCACTTCAAGCGTACGTGCTGTTTCCCTAGCGAAAAAGCCAGGTCAGCCATTCGTAGCGCCTACGCCCGAGAACGCAGTGAAAGGTAAATACCCGCTGTCTCGCTTCCTATACGTTTATGTCAACAAGAAACCAAACCAACCTCTACAGCCGTTAGAACGTGAGTTTGTGAAGATGGTACTGTCTAAAACCGGTCAAGAAGTGGTTGTGAAGGATGGTTATATCCCTCTGCCAGCCGGTGTTGTTGAGAAAACACTGAAAGCTTTGGATATCAAATAATCCAGGCCGAATAAGTGAACAGGGATGTTCTGTTTCAGGGATAGAAAAGAAGGGTGGGCAAGTTGCCCACCCTTTTTTTCTTCTCTCCTTGATCACCTGTTCGGTGTCATGCAATTGTCATAAAGATGCAGTATTTTTTTCGATATGAAAGATAATAGCCAAGTCCCAGTAATCGATTTTGATACTCCGGCACTTCGTATGCACCGGAAGATCAGATCGTATAAAGATAAAGCGGCCGAAATCGGTGTTGGAATCGGTGGTGTCAGCGTGATTATCGCGATCCTACTGATTTTTCTTTACCTGATGTATGAAGTGCTTCCGCTCTTCAAATCGGCCAGTGTTGAACCTGTTGCGGAATATCAGGTGCCTGCTACTCAGGTATTGCCTGGTGCAGCCAGAACACTCCATCTCGCGGTTGAAGAGCAGGGCGAAGTTGCCATGCGTTTAACCAGTGTCGGTGAGGTGGTTTTTTTCCGTGTTGCCAATGGTGAAGTGATAAAACGCACCCAGTTGCCAGTACCTGCGGGTGCTGAATTAACATCCGTCGCTTCTGAAGGTGCATCCTCCCACTATTTTGCTTTAGGTTTCTCTGATGGTAGTGCTCTGGTAATTAAAGAGCGGTATCGAATTACTTATCCTAATGATCAGCGTCTTATTACCCCTCTGATTGAATATCCTTTTGGTGAAGAACCTCTGCAGATTGCAGGTACCAAGACGGCATTGAATACCATTGCTCTACGTAATGGTGAAGAAAACTTACTGATCTCAGCGGTTGCGGCCGATAAACAGGCACACCTAGTGGGCTTCTATAAAGAGGAATCGCTATTTGGTGATGAGGTGACCTTAGAGCGTACAGCTTACTCTCTGCCTGTTACCGAAAGTGAATTGCACAGTATCTTGATCTCTTCTGATCAGCGCTGGATGTATCTTGCGGGCCATCAGGGACAGATTGATGTCATTGACCTGCGTGATTTGGATCAGCCAAAACTGAACGCTCGTTTAAAAGCCACGGAACAGAACAGTAAACTGACTGAAGTGAAAATGCAGTTAGGGGGTATATCTCTGTTAGTTGCCGATGCTACCGGTGCTTTATCTCAGTGGTTTTTGGTACGAGATGAGCAAAGCGAATGGGGCTTAAAGAAGATCCGTTCTTTTGAGCATGATGCAACATCGGTAGCGGTTATGCTGCCAGAGCATCGTCGTAAAGGTTTCTTGGCCATTGATGACAAGGGACAGCTGAGCATCTACAGCACAACGGCTCACCGTACCCTGTTGACTGAAAAGATTCTGGACAAATCTCCTATTGCTGGTGCAATTAGCCCGCGAGCTAAAACACTGCTACTGGAGCGTACCGACGGTGTGATTCAAACCTTTAAGATTGATAACGAACACCCGGAAGTTTCCTGGAGTGCGTTATGGGAAGAGGTTTGGTACGAGAGTTACGAACAGCCGGAATATACTTGGCAGTCTTCAGCTTCCAGTAATGACTTCGAACCTAAGTTCAGCATGATGCCTCTGGCATTTGGTACGCTGAAAGCCGCTTTCTACGCCATGATTATCGCAACGCCTCTAGCGATTGCGGGAGCTATTTATACGGCGTATTTCATGGCACCAGGCATGCGCCGTAAGGTGAAACCGGTTATTGAATTAATGGAAGCGCTGCCTACGGTTATTTTGGGTTTCTTAGCGGGTCTGTTTCTTGCACCCTTTATTGAAGTGAATTTGCCCGGTATTTTTGCTCTGTTATTGCTGATGCCGATTGGTATTGTGCTGTTTGGTTTTGCTTGGGCTCAAATGCCAAACTCAGTACGTCACGCTATTCCTGATGGCTGGCATGCGGCCTTGTTGATTCCAGTGGTTATTCTGATTGCTTGGTTCTCTATAGCCATGAGCCAACCTTTGGAAACCACCTTCTTTAACGGTGATATGCGCACCTGGCTGAGCAATGATTTGGGCATTCCTTTTGATCAACGTAATGCTCTGGTTGTTGGTCTGGCTATGGGTTTTGCCGTAATTCCCACCATCTTCTCTATTACAGAGGATGCCATCTTTGCGGTACCTAAGCACTTGAGCTACGGCTCTTTAGCTTTAGGCGCAACACCTTGGCAAACCCTGACCCGCGTCGTTTTACCGACAGCAAGTCCCGGTATTTTCTCGGCTGTGATGATCGGTATGGGTCGTGCGGTAGGTGAAACCATGATTGTACTGATGGCGACCGGTAATACCCCGATTATGGACGCTAATATCTTTGAAGGTATGCGTACCTTGGCGGCAAATATCGCGGTAGAAGTACCTGAATCTGAAGTGGGCAGCTCCCATTATCGAATCCTATTCTTGGCGGCTTTTGTGCTCTTTATGTTTACCTTTGTGGTGAATACAGCAGCAGAAGTGGTTCGTCAGCGTTTGCGTAAGAAATATGGCGCGCTATAAACAGGCCGGAATGGAAGGAAAAAGTGATGCGTGAATCTCTAGGTAACTGGACTCGCAGCGGATCCCCTTGGGTCTGGCTGAATGCGGGTGCTGTAGCAATTAGTGTGGTGATGGTAATCGGCTTATTAATGCTGATTGCAGTACGTGGTTTAGGCCACTTCTGGCCTGCGGCTATTATGGAAGCGGATGTCGTTGCTCAGGATGGCAGCCGCTACCATATGGTTGGCGAGAAGGTAGAAACGGTAACAGTACCTGCCGAGCAGGTACGAGCGGCAGGTATTGAAGTTGATACAACAAAAGAAACCGTTGATCGTTATCTGATGAAGATTGGTAACCGTGATGTCTACGGTTCAGATTTTCGCTGGGTATTGGCTGATCATGTTGAAACCATCAGCCACCCTGAAAGCTTGATCGCTGTTGAGCGTCGTGAATGGGGTAACTTCTACGGTTATCTTGTGGGTCTTAAGGAAAACGGCCAATTTGTTGCACAACAAAAAGCCGGTGATAACAGCATTTGGCCTGAATTTGAGCAACGTATTGAGCGGGCCTTAACCATTCATGAAGATATCTATCAGATAGAAAAGCATGATATTGGTCGTATTAACTACACCATTGAACGTTTACGTCTGGAGCAGCGCAGTCTTGAGTTAAAAGGTACGGATACCGCTGAGAAGTTAGCTGAGATGGATGCTGAACGTGCCACGCTGAATGCTGAATATAAAGTGATGCAGGATCAGTTGGCGGATCTTTATGTGGAAGCTAACCGGGATAGCTTTGTGGCCCAGGCCATGAACGGCACACAGGTGACGGTTTCCCTGAGTAAGGTGGTGCGTGCCTATCAACCGAATATGATGGGGCTAGGGGATAAAATCGGCTTTTATGCGGCTAAGTTATGGGAGTTTATGACCGACGAGCCCCGTGAAGCGAATACCGAAGGGGGTATCTTCCCAGCAATCTTCGGCACCGTGATGATGGTGATCCTGATGTCGATCCTAGTAACGCCTTTTGGTGTTGTGGCAGCCGTTTATCTGCGGGAATATGCCAAACAAGGTTTTGTCACTCGCATGATTCGTATTGCAGTGAATAACCTAGCCGGTGTCCCTTCCATCGTTTACGGTGTATTTGGTCTAGGCTTCTTTGTTTATTTTCTGGGAGGTCATATTGATGATCTTTTCTTCCCAGAAGCTTTACCAGCACCAACCTTTGGTACTCCGGGCTTAATGTGGGCCTCTTTAACGCTAGCCCTGCTAACGGTACCGGTTGTGATTGTTGCCACGGAAGAAGGTTTAGCTCGTATTCCTCGCTCGGTACGTGAAGGTTCTCTCGCTCTCGGTGCGACCAAGGCTGAAACCTTATGGCGTGTGGTACTGCCAATGGCCAGTCCAGCTATGATGACAGGTGTCATTTTGGCTGTTGCCCGTGCGGCGGGTGAGGTTGCTCCTTTGATGCTGGTGGGCGTTGTCAAGCTGGCGCCAAGCCTGCCTTTAGATGGTAACTACCCGTTTATCCACTTGGATCAGAAATTTATGCATTTAGGTTTCCATATCTATGATGTGGGTTTCCAGAGCCCGAATGTTGAAGCGGCGCGTCCACTTGTATACGCCACTGCGTTGTTGCTGGTGGTGGTTATTGCTCTGCTGAACCTGAGTGCCATTGCGATTCGTAACCATCTACGTGAGAAGTACAAAGCACTTGAAATGTAAGCGCGAGCCCTGCGATGCCAGGGCTGGAGTCCTCAAAAGCTAGAGATAGTCTTTTGGGTCGACCGGCTGATAAGTGTTTAAACGTAGATTTAATAAACAGACAGAATTCAACGAATTTAAGAGAGTATTCCCATGGAAGCTCAAGTAGCAGTGAAAAATACAGAAACACAAGCGACAGAAAGCAAAGGTCATGGTATAGATATTAGTTCTATGAACCGTGGTAGCGAGATCTTGTCTTTGGAAAATGAAACCACCTGCATGGATGTGAAAAACATGCAGCTGTTTTACGGCGAAAAGCAGGCGTTATTTGACGTTAATATGACGATTCCTAAAAAACGTGTCACGGCTTTTATTGGCCCGTCAGGTTGTGGTAAGTCAACGCTGTTGCGCAGCATGAACCGTATGAACGATCTGATTGATGGTTGCCGTATTACCGGTGAGATTAATCTGGAAGATCAGAATATCTATGATAAAAACGTTGATGTGGCTGAGCTGCGTCGTCGTGTGGGTATGGTATTTCAGAAGCCCAACCCTTTCCCTAAGTCTATTTATGAAAATGTAGCTTATGGCTTACGTATTCAAGGTATTAACAATAAACGACTTCTGGATGAAACAGTTGAGTGGGCGCTGCGCTCTGCTGCCTTATGGGATGAAGTTAAGGATCGTTTGCACGAGAGTGCCCTGGGTATGTCCGGTGGTCAGCAACAGCGTTTAGTGATTGCTCGTACCGTTGCGGTAAAACCTGAGGTTTTATTATTGGATGAGCCCGCTTCAGCATTGGACCCTATCTCCACACTGAAGATTGAAGAGCTGATCTACGAGCTTAAAGATCGTTTCACCATTGTTATTGTGACCCACAATATGCAACAGGCTGCACGTGTTTCTGATTACACCGCCTTTATGTATATGGGTAACCTGATTGAATTTGGTAATACGGATACTCTGTTTACCAATCCTAAAGAGAAGAAGACCGAAGATTACATCACTGGTCGTTACGGCTAATTCCGAAAGAATTAGCCTTAGTCTTATATTAAGGCAGTGACTGAAAAGAGTGATTCGGTTTTCTAATTTTTAATAGGATTTAGCATGGATATTACAACAGACACACACGGTCATCATATTTCCCAGCAGTTTAATAATGAGCTGGAAGATTTAAAAAGCCACCTGTTAGCCATGGGTGGTTTAGTTGAGAAGCAGGTTCAGGATGCCATTTTTTCCCTGACCGAAGGTGATAGCATTGTTGCGGAAGAAGTACGTGCAAATGACCGCGACATCAATAATATGCAGATGCGTATTGATGAAGAATGCACGCGTATCCTAGCTCGTCGCCAGCCTGCGGCCAGTGATCTACGTTTAGTCATGGCGGTAACACGGGCGACATCGGATCTGGAACGTATCGGTGATGAAGCTTCAAAAATAGCCAGCCACGCCATTAAACTGGCCGAAGAAGGTGAATCTCCTAGGGGTTATATTGAGACCCGCCATATCGGTAATCATGTGCGTAATATGATTAAAGATGCACTAACGGCTTTTGCTCGTTTTGATACTGAGCTGGCATTAACGGTTGCCCAAGAAGATAAAGCGGTGGATCTTGAGTATCGCTCTGCTATGCGTGCGTTAGTGACCTTTATGATGGAAGATCCACGTTCTATCAGTCGAGTATTGAACGTTATCTGGGTTTTACGGTCTTTGGAACGTATTGGCGATCATGCCAATAATATCGCAGAGTACGTGATCTACCTGGTAAAAGGCATGGATGTACGTCATTCCTCGCTGGAAAGCATTGAAGAGCGCTTGAACGACTCTAAGTAAAATCTAGAGCGGTATCTGTGTTCAAAGAAGGGGAGGTCTAAAGAGATCACCCCTTTTTTATTGATGTTTTTTAATAGTGCTTTGGGAGGTTTGTGCCGTAAAATAAGTGGCAATTGTTTGAGAGGTTGTTAATGAAGACTCTAGTAGCAGGGCCGAGAGCCATATTCGCCGGCCTGAAAATCATGTTTACACCAGGATTAAAGCGTTTTGTCCTAGTGCCCTTACTCTGCAATATTGTTTTGCTATCGTTTTTTATCTGGTTTGGTTTTGGTTTATTGGATGGCTGGTTAGGTGGCTTTATCGATAGCCTGCCTGACTGGCTCAGTTTTGTAGAATGGTTAATCTGGCCCTTAGTTTTTTTGAGCACTCTAGGTTTTATTGTTTATGGTTTTAATGCGACCACGGCACTAATAGCAGCCCCTTTTAATGGTTTGTTAGCTGAAAAGGTGGAGCAGCACTTAAGACCCGATTGCCCCTCTTTCCCCGATGAATCCTTATCAGAAATGGTTCAGCGCTCGCTTAAGCGAGAATTACAGAAGCAATGGTTTTTCCTAAAACGGGTTTTATTATTGCTGGTGATTAGTTTTATTCCCGGTCTTAACTTTATCAGCCCGGTATTATGGTTATTATTTTCTATCTGGATGCTATCAGTACAGTACTTAGATTACCCTATGGATAATCACCAAATCGGTTTTCATGCCATGCAAAGGCGTTTAAAACAGCGTTGGTGGCATACATTAGGTTTTGGTTTTGCCACCTATGGATGTATGTTCATTCCTATTTTGAATCTATTATTAATGCCGGCTGCCGTTGCTGGAGCAACCTGGTTGTGGGTAGAGGAATACTCACAGGCCGATACTGATGCGAACATTAAGGATATTTCAGGCCCATTATGAAACCCGCACGATTATTAGTTGTTGATGATGCAAAATTTACCCGTGATTTGATGGTGAAAGCGGTAAAAGCCGAATATCGCGAACTTGAGGTTGATGTGGCCCAGGATGGCCGTAAAGCCCAGTCGATGCTGAACCGTACCCGGTATGATCTAGTGTTATGTGACTGGGAAATGCCTGAAATGTCAGGTATTGAACTGTTAACTTGGTTGAGAGATCAAGGAGAAAGTAAAAATAGAGAAGTGCCTTTTATCATGGTCACCAGCTTAGGAGATAAAGAGTATATATTGGAGGCGGCCGAACACGGTGTAACAGACTATGTCACCAAGCCTTTCAATAATGATCAGCTGGTGAATAAGGTGACAAAGCAGTTTGTTAAGCAAGGCATTATGAGCCGAGATGAATTAAACAAACTGCTCAAAAGGCGTGACCAGATGATGGGTGGCGGCGGAACAGCTAATGTTTTAACCCGTAAACAAGGCATGAACAACGTTGTTAGTAGTGCTCCTATTAATGGACCTAAGCCTAGTCAACCCCGTAAAGTGCGTGGCAAGGCTATGCTGCTGTTTGGTGAGCATAAATTACCGGTTTATATTCGAGACCTAACAACACAAGAAGCTGTTCTAATCTTACGTAGAGATCAGGATCTACCAGGCTTGTTTAATACGGTATCTATTGGATTTTTGGCCGGTCAAGGTGAGCAGCAGATACGTATGAGTACCAAAGGAACGGTAACCATGCTACAGGCAAAAGAAAAGAAATTGGATGCGGAGGTGTTGTATGTTGGCATCCAGCTCACAGAACAAGATGCCAAAACACAGCAGTTAATGTCGAGAATTATCGGTCTGTTGAGTAGCTAAATCGGCTAAAGTGGGGGTGGCACTCTGTTGATCAGATACTTGATACTTAGATAATCGTGTATTTGGGAATTGACAGAAAAACTGAGCCCCCTCATTGAGCTCACTTTTAATATCCAGTTTGGCGTTATGGCGAATAAGCACATGTTTTACAATGGCTAGCCCTAAGCCTGTACCTCCGGTATCCGCTGAGCGTCCCTTATCTACCCGATAGAAACGTTCTGTTAAACGAGGAAGATGGCGAGGGTCAATACCGGTACCGTTATCCTCTACGCTAAGGGTTGCTCCTTGGCTTGTTTCATACCAATGCATGTGTATATCCGAACCCGGAGGGGTATACCTTACTGCGTTAAAGACTAGGTTGGATATAGCGCTTCTCAGCTCGTTTTCTGAGCCTACAACCTGAACATCCGTATCTTTTGCAAAAGTGATCTTATGTTCATTTTCACCACTTAATAAGACCGCATCCTGACGAATACTCTCCATCATGGAGGTCATATTGATATTTTGTTGTTGACCTTCTATCTCTGTTGTTTCTAACCGGGACAGTAATAAAAGATCGTTAATAAGGTTTTGCATCCGCCGGGATTGTTGCTGCATCTGCAATGTTGCTCGTCCCCAGCGAGGCGGTAACTGATCGCTATAATCCACAAAGGTTTCTAAATAACCGTTAATCACGGTTAAAGGCGTACGCAGTTCATGGGATACATTGGCAACAAAGTCTTTTCGCATCTGCTCCAAGCGGTATAAGCGAGTAATATTACGTACGAGCATGAGGCGCTCATTACGACCAAAAATCGTAATTTGATACTCCAGCATGGTGTTGTCATCCATGGGAGAGTTCAGTACCAGAGGTTCATGATAATCTTGCTGATCGTAGTAGGTAATAAACCTTGGGTCCCGTAATAGATTGGAGAGCCCCTGGCCTTTATCTGTGGGTGAACGAAAACCCAGTAGAGATTCTGCCGCTTTATTCCACCACTCCAGATTACCATGCTGATCGATCATTACTACCGCATCGCGTAGGGCACCGCTGGACCTTTGTACTTTATCAATAACATCCATTAACCGGCGTTGATTGGCTTGTTGGCGCTTTTGATGGCGATAAATTTTATCAAACAAATAACCCCAGATGCCCCAGCTTTCTGGTGGTGCCTCATTAGGGTTGCTCTCCAGCCACTGATCTAAACGCAGCAGAAAACGAAAAGCGAGCCAAAGATAAAGCGCCAATACAGTAACCAAAGCCCAGGCTACTGAGCCGGAGAACCAGCCCACTGCAGTAGCAAATAGAGAAATATAAACGATACGAGAGAACTCGTTGTGCCAGATAGGAGCCACGGCTAAACCTTAGTCGAGAACCTGTAGCCTGTTCCTCGAACAGTTTGTACTAGGTGTTCATGTTTTTCACTCAGAGCTTTACGCAGTCGACGTATATGGACATCAACGGTGCGCTCCTCCACATAAACATTGCCACCCCATACTTGGTCCAGCAATTGATTACGTGTATAGGCACGTTCCTGATGTGTCATAAAAAACTGTAACAGGCGAAATTCGGTTGGTCCGATATCCAAGGGTTCACCAAAAGAAGTGACCCTATGGCTGGCTGGATCTAATAATAGGCCATCAACTTCAACCGGATCCTCAATACCTTTAGGTGTTGTTCTACGTAACACCGCTTTCAAGCGTGCCACTAACTCCCTAGGGGAAAAAGGTTTGGTAATATAGTCATCAGCTCCCGCTTCTAAGCCTTGTACTTTATTATCTTCCTCGCCTTTTGCTGTTAGCATGATTACTGGCGTTTCTGCTGTTAGAGGGTCTCGTTTTAAACGGCGAGCAAGCTCAACACCACTAGTCCCTGGCATCATCCAGTCAAGCAGAATAAGGTCAGGCCGTTGGTCGATTACCAATGCATGTGCTTGCTGAGCATTTTCAGCTTCCAAGCACGTATAATCCGCCATCTCTAAAGCCACAGCGATCATCTCCCGGATTGGAGCCTCGTCATCTACAATCAGGACGGTTTTTCCTGTCATTTTGCTATCCCGTCATTTGGTGGTGTCATCAATAGTACCTACATTACAGCGAGTAAATATGACAATAAGATGACATGCGGCAAGATCCCTGTCGCAGACTGATATAGCTTAAGCGTTTTTTAATGGGCTTTGGGCTGTGTTTGGTAACACTTATTGAGTGTTTAGCTGTTAACAGTGTAGTGCATAATAATGCCCACTAAGATACTTAAACCAGCCCAGTGATTATTGAGAAAAGCTTTGAAACAAGGATCTCTTTCCCGTTGCCAGATAAGCTTGCTTTGATAGATAAACAACAGAATGGCCCCCGTTAGACCCAGGAAAAAAAACAGTCCTAAGGCTTTTTTAAAGGCCACAATTAGTAAGGCAATAACCGCTAAGGTTTGCAGAATAATAATAATATGCCGGTCTAATTCACCAAATAAGATGGCGGTGGATTTAACGCCTATTTTCACATCATCATTACGATCAACCATGGCGTATTGAGTATCATAAGCTACGGTCCACAGTAGATTAGCGGTAAAGAGCAACCAGGCTTCTATTGGCACGGCTCCTGTTTGAGCCGCATAAGCCATAGGTATCGCCCAAGAGAAAGCAGCACCTAACACGACCTGAGGCAGGTGGGTATAACGCTTCATAAAGGGATACATGGCCGCAAGCAGCAAGCCACCAATAGATAGGGTGATGGTTAAGGTGTTGGTCATCAGAACCAGTAAAAAAGAAAACAGGCATAAACTAGCAAATAAATATAAAGCTTCTTTAGCCGTGACGGCCCCTGTGGCTAAAGGTCTATTTTTTGTTCTTTCCACATGGCCATCAATCTTACGGTCAGCAAAATCATTAATGACGCAGCCTGCTGCACGCATGGAATAAACGCCCAAAACAAAAATCACCAACACATCCCAGCGAGGTGTGCCTTCCGCTGCGATCCATAAGGCCCATAGAGTTGGCCATAGTAGGAGATAAGTACCAATGGGCCTGTCTATGCGCATTAGTTTCAGATAATGAGGCAGTTGTTGGCGAATATGTTGTATAGGCATGGCTGAACTCATAGGGGTTACATATCCCTGTACGTTATACCGTCGAGGTAGGGTTAATTCAGGGGGAGCTGCTGGGATTGGCCAAATTCAGGTAAAAATAGTTCACTGACCAGCAGCGGTGATTGATGTATTTCAAAAATAGAGCGTCGTCCCCAAATAAAATCACTGATAAAGTTGGATGTTGTTGCCTGAGTGATTTGAATCGGTGCTCGACGAATATGAGAGTATTTAAACAAAACCGAGCCTAAAGAGCGATTCCCCAATTTAAGCAGATGACGATTGCCGGCATTTAATGTGGGTAGGGGTATTACGGTACGAGCAAAAACCCAAGGGGTTACACCGCCGTATAAAAGCACTTGGCGGATCAGAGCATATTGCTGACTGTGCATTCTAAGCAGATTGGCTTCATTCAGCGCGGGCTTCAGGATCTGTTGATTCAGTAGCTGAACCCGAAATTGATTGTGGCTGACCTGTTGTAAGCGACGTGTTAATGAGGATGGATTCATTAACCAATCATGCCAATTTTGGTCTGGTTGCATCTGGCCCGGACTATGAGGGCTGACCCACTGTAAACGATCCCAAGATGAACGTTTTATCGCTTCTTGGGAGGTCAGTAACTGCAGATTCAAATCTTACCTCTGAAATACCTTTAAAATAAGGGCTTAGATTCTATCACAGACCCGAAAAAACCTTTGCATCCGCTGATAGGGACTGCTTAAATAACTGCGGTCATACGGATCTAAATAAAGAAATAATAAAGAGGAATGCGCATGCGTAAGCCAGAACTGGCAGCAGCTATCGCGGCTAAAGCGGAGTTGTCAAAAGATAAAGCCAACGAAGTACTAAATGCTGTCCTTGATGAGATTACAGGTGCAGTGGCAAAGGGTGATTCTGTATCTCTGATTGGTTTTGGTACGTTCTCTGTGCGTGAAAGAAGTGCTCGCATGGGTAAAAACCCGCAAACCGGTGAGGCGATGGAAATCGCAGCGAGCAAGACAGTCGGTTTTAAAGTAGGTAAAAAACTAAAAGACGCAGTGGATAACTAGTCTTGTAGTTAATAATCAGTAGAAGACTTTTCAGTAGAAAAAGCTGAAGATATTTTATCTGAGATAAAAAAGCCGAACATTTTTGTTCGGCTTTTTTATAATAGATATCGCCTGAAAGCGTTTGACGTCATTAGAAGTGCCTTGACGCATAACTTATCGGGATTGGTATTATTTCCCCGCTTTTTCCAGCATATCAGCTAAGAATCCCAACTCTTCTGA
Source organism: Oceanospirillum sp. (assembly GCA_047518265.1). Lineage (GTDB taxonomy): Bacteria > Pseudomonadota > Gammaproteobacteria > Pseudomonadales > Halomonadaceae > Oceanospirillum. The sequence continues at coordinate 30,005 of JAKZRG010000004.1, read as the reverse complement.
GAAATCAGTCAAGTTGTCTACGGCGTCCTGAACCGTGTCACGCTCCAATCCTAAGCGATCTAACAAGGCATTTGGTAGCTTACCTACACGTAATTCCCCATCGGCTTGCACTAACTGATCCGCCATAAACAGTAGATTTGCATAGGGATGATGCAAGCCCTCATAAGAGCTGTTATGTAGATGTCTTACCGCGCTACACACCTCATCAGGAATGCCCCAGGCGTGGAATAAGAAGCTGGCAATCTGTTCTCGGGTAATACCAAACAAAAAGCGCTCAATGTACATGGCAGGTACATGAGGGTTCGCTTCCTGATAGCGGCAATATAGGGAGAAATAAGGGGGAAAAACCTCAGCAATCACCAGATAACCAAAGTTATGCACCAAACCGGAGAGATAACATAAACCGGCAAAGGGGCGTTTTTCTTTTGGAATCTTCTTAACCAGTCTTTCCATCAGCAGTGCTTTTAACACCGCATCGCGCCAATAGGTGCGATAACCAAAAACCCCATCACTGGGCATTTTCAGGTTTCTACCTAAGGATAGGCCCAGTGACAAGTTCATGGTCAAATCAAACCCTAGAACTCGAATCACCGCATCCTGAATGGAACGAATTTGCCCTGGAAGTCCGTAATAAGGTGAATTCGCCCAACTGATCACCTGAGAGGCTAGGCTGGGATCAGATTCAACAATTGAAGCCAATTCATCGGAATCTGAATGCTCATCATTTCTTAGCTGAATAATATTATGGGCGCTAAGAGGCAGAGGTGGAATCTCAATGCTTTCTGCCAAACGAGTACGAATACGGCGTGAAGTAATGGTTTCAATAGCCGCTTTAATTTCCAGTTCATCCTGTTCTACTGCCGTCATATTTGGGCGAATAGAGATCAGAGGAATACTGAACTGTTCCAAGCGAGCATGATCTTGTTCTACCAAGCTGCGGTATTCGTCTTGACTGAATTCCAAGAGCCATTGAGGATCACCAGATTCAGTATATAGGGTCTTATTATCAAAACAGCGCTCATCGATCACTAAATCATAATCCAGCATTTTAGGTAAGGCTGGAACGGAACGCATTTTTTTACGTTTAAGCAGTGCCTTTTTGGCATCGGGAGAGATAGCAACATAGCCATCATATTGTTTTAAATCCAACAGGCAGTGTGCAGGGAAGGCAAATACCTGTCGAACCCCTGCTGAATCTTGCAGAATAGTAGAACGTACAAGCTGCTTGGCAGTTGCTTGGTTACGAGGCACCAAACGTCTTTTAAGCGCCTCTGGAAATGCATCAGGGGTGACTGATTGTTTGATGCAATCTGCTAATGTGGTAACGATACCCTGAATGGACATTATTCTCTCCGGCCAAAAACTGCAGCAAGTATACCTAAGTCTGTCCGATTGTTTGATATTAGAACGTGTTTTGGAAGATGTATTTTTCAGATTATTGCCTTGATCCAAGTTTTTTTCAGTCAAAGGATCAATATCTAGACCTGTGCATACTGTTCTACCCCTCCTAACCAGCGTTGAATAATTGCTTCTAGGTGATCTGGGTGTTGTTTAATCAATACTATTGCTGCTTGATTGACACTCTCCAACAGGTATTGATCTCTTACAAGATCGGCTATTTTCATTTGAGCTAAGCCCGTTTGACGTGTGCCTAACACCTCTCCAGGGCCTCGTAACTCTAAATCTTTTTCTGCAATCTTAAAGCCGTCTTGAGTGTCTCGCATAACAGCAATACGCGCTTTGCCATTATAGGAGAGAGGCGTGTGGTAAAGTAAAACACAGTAACTCTGTTGATCACCACGACCTACACGGCCTCGAAGCTGGTGCAGCTGAGATAAACCCAAGCGTTCTGGATTTTCAATCACCATCAGGGTCGCGTTCGGCACATCCACACCCACCTCAATAACGGTTGTTGCCACTAAAAGCTGCAGCTCATTCGCTTTAAATCGAGCCATAATATCGGCTTTTTCCTGAGGCTTCATACGGCCATGGACTAAACCGACTTTTAAACCCTGTAAGTGTATTTTTAGTTCTTCATAGGTGGTTTCAGCGGCTTGACATTGCAGGCTTTCAGAGTCTTCAATCAGGGTGCAGACCCAGTAGGCTTGTTTTCCTGCGTGACAGGCAGCAGCAATTCGATCAATCACCTGTCCTCGTCGGGTATCTGCCATGGCAACGGTTTCAATGGGGGTTCGTCCCGGAGGCAGTTCATCGATGACCGATGTATCTAGATCCGCATAAGCGCTCATGGCCAAGGTACGTGGAATAGGGGTAGCCGTCATAATTAGTTGGTGAGGATAACGATCCCCCTGACGACCCTTTTCTCTTAGGCTTAATCGTTGATGCACACCAAATCTATGCTGCTCATCAACGATAATGAGTCCTAACTTACAAAACTGAACCTCTTCTTGGAAGAGTGCGTGAGTACCCACAACGATAGGGATACCTCCAAGAATACTGTCCAGTTGCTTCTGACGAGCTTTCCCTTTCACTTTTCCAGCCAGCCAAGCCACACCAAGGCCCATCGGCTCTAACCATTGGCTGAAGTTATTAAAGTGCTGTTCGGCTAAAATCTCAGTGGGTGCCATAACCGCTACCTGATAACCTGCACTCACCGCTTGTAACGCCGCCATAGCAGCCACTAGGGTTTTACCTGCCCCTACATCCCCCTGAACCAAGCGCAGCATAGGACTGGTATTGATCATATCCTGATGAATTTCATTAATGACTCGGTTTTGAGCACCTGTTAGAGGAAACGGCAGTTGATTTAATAGCTGTTGGCTGTAATGAGGATTGGTATCGCTCCTTTCATTGGCTGTGTCATCAACCATAGAGGGTGCTTGATGATTTTTATGCTCTTGGCGTATTTTTAACAGACTCAGCTGCTGAGCCAACAACTCTTCCAGTATTAATCGGTGTTGGCTGGGGTGCTTATACTCCACTAGATCATCAACTGGTGCATCCGGTGGTGGTTCATGCAACAGCAGTAAAGATTGCTTCAGAGAGGGTAGGTTTGGAAATAAGTGCTGAGGCAGCCAATCCGTAACTTCCGTTTGTCGTAGCTCCTGTAGCGCTAAACCGATCAACTGACGTAAGCGGTTCTGTGTTAGGCCGTCGGTTAAAGGGTAAACCGGTGTTAGGTGATCCGCTAACTCTGGCGGCTGATTTGCTTGTACCAAGTTGTATTCAGGGTGATAGAGCTCAAGACCGCTGGCCCCGGGGCGCGCTTCACCATAACAACGCACCAGAGTCCCTTTTTGAAACTGTTTTTGCTGTGTGGCATTAAAATGGAAAAAGCGTAGGGTAATACTCCCCGTGCCATCCTGCAGGCGAACAATCAATGCCCGGCGTTTGCCTTTCACCACATCGGCTAAAACCACATTTCCAAGAATCACCACCTCATCTCCTCGACGCGCCGCACCAATAGGCGTTACGCGTGTTCTGTCCTGGTAACGTAGGGGGAGATGAAACAACATATCTTCAACGCTATGGATTCTGAGCTTTGCCAATTTTTCTGCCAGAGCTGCGCCCACGCCTTTCAGGTGTGTTACCGGTTTTTGCAGGTTATCTGAGGTTAATGCTGGCATAAAGTATCCATAGCTTTTGCATTTGTGTTGTGGTTAATTGGAGTTGATCGATTTTTTACTTCACAGAGTCAGTACACTTTAATCTGAATAAGTATACAGTAGTTACAGATAATAGAGATTACCGGGGAGTTAGAAAAGATGGATGCGCAGGAAGTTTTAATTGTCGGTTGTGGCGATATTGGCAGCCGTACGGCCCAGGGATTGCTTGCAAAGGGCCACACCGTTTATGGTGCCCGACGCAATACGGATAACTTGCCTGAAGGTATTCATCCGGTCGGCCTGGATGTGGCCGAGAAAGAGTCCTGGCAGGAAGTTACCCTAAAACCAGATTATATTGTTTATTCTGTAGCTGCCGGTGGTTTCGATGAAGAAGCTTATCAGTCTGCTTATGCTACTGGCGTACAGAATATGTTGGCTTGGTTAAAAACCTCTAAACATAAACCGAAACATATCTTTTTTGTCTCCAGTACCAGTGTTTATGGTCAAGGGGACGGAGAAGAGGTGGATGAAAGCACGCCAGCCCATCCCGGTGGTTTTGCCGGTCGTATTATGTTGGATGCGGAGAAAAAACTAGGAAAGAGCAGTATTAGTAGCACTGTGGTACGTTTCTCCGGTATTTATGGCCCAGGACGGGATATGTTGATCCGTCAGGTGCGTCAAGGACGTATGGCACCAGAAGTGCCTGTCATGTACTCCAACCGTATTCACAGTGATGATTGTGCCGGCGTATTAAATCACCTACTGGGTCTGGCGTTAAATGGTCAGGCACTGGAAGAGATTTATCTGGCAACGGATCAGGGCTCAGTGCCTATTTATGAGGTCATGAGCTGGATGGCGGATATCCTGCAAGTGATTCCAACGGAGGTGGTGGAGTCACCAACACGTCGTCGAGCCAGTAAACGGTGTTTGAATGCTAAGCTGATGGCGACAGGATATGAGTTTATCTACCCAAGTTTTAAAGAAGGTTATATCGATGCCTTGAAGCTGGTAAAACAAGAGATTATTGAAGAAAAAGCCAAAGACAGTGATAAACCTCAGACGCAACATATGAATCAGGACTGATCATCGTCGATATTTTTAACTAAAGCATAGATGTAAAAAAGGACTCTAATGAGTCCTTTTTTATTGTCTGTATTTTATTCTGCTCAGCCTTATATTAAGACTGAATCGTTAAAACTAAGACAGAACAACGATACCTTCGATCTCGACCAGAGAACCTTTAGGCAGTTCACTGATACCCACAGCAGCACGTGCTGGGTAAGGCTGTTGGAAATAACGGCTCATCACTTCGTTAATAATTGGGAAGTTAGACAGATCCGTCAGATAGATATTCAGTTTGACGATATCGGCCAGCTCGGCACCAGACGCTTCTACTACCGCAGAGATATTTTTAAAAACCTGATCTGCTTGCGCTTCAAAACCACCTTCAACCAGTTCCATTGTCTCTGGAATCAGAGGAATCTGACCGGATAGGTAAACGGTATTGCCAGCTTTAACCGCTTGCGAATAAGTACCAATGGCCGCAGGGGCTTTATCGGTATGAATGACTGCTTTATTGCTCATTATTATTCTCCTGCATTATCTGTAGCTATAAGTCGTAATTCTAATGATTTGTTGTTGCGCCTTATTAGCTATTAGCGACGGGCACGAACGATACGACTGATATTTTTTAACGATTTAATCCGGCGCATCACTTTTGCCAGATGAATACGGTTGGTAATACCCAGCTCAATATTGATTTGACTGATACGGGCGTCACGTTCTTCGGTGGTGATTTTTTCAATACTGGCATCAGCTTCAGTAATCAGAGCCGCAAGCGAAGCGATAAAGCCTTTTTCATGCTCAGCTTCAACCCGTAGGACAACAGTAAAGTCGCCGGTTACGCCATTGGCCCAATCCATCGGGATGCAACGATTACTATCATTGCGGATATCGGCGATATTACGGCAGGTATCCATATGAATCACAATACCGCGACCACTACTGATATGACCGACAACCGGATCACCTGGAATCGGGTGACAACAGCGAGCATAAGAGGTGACCATGCCTTCGGTGCCGCTGATCGCCAGCTTACTGTTACTGCTTTCTTCTACAATAGCGTTACTTTCTTCCTGACCGATTAAAGCTCGGGCGACGGCAAAAGCCATGCGATTACCCAGGCCAATGTCTTCCAGCAAGTCTTGCTCGGTTTCATACTGAAACTCTTTCAGCAAAGCCTGTAACTGTTTTTTATCCAGATCATCAAACTGTTTATTAAAGGCATCTAAGGCTTTATTCAACAGGCGTTTACCCAGTGAAACGGACTCTTCACGTTGCTGATTTTTCAGATAATGACGGATCGCACTACGGGCTTTGGCCGTTGCCACAAAGCTCAGCCAGGCCAGATTTGGTCGGGCACTGGGTGAGGTAATAATATCAACGGTTTGACCGCTTTCCAGATGGGCGCTTAATGGCGACAGACGGCGGTTAATCCGTGCGGCAACACAGGAGTTACCCACATCCGTATGTACCGCATAGGCAAAGTCTACCGCGGTGGCACCGGAAGGCATCTCCATAATGGCGCCTTTCGGAGTAAAGACATAAACCTCATCCGGGAATAGATCCATCTTCACATGTTCGATAAACTCCAAGGAGTTACCGGCACGTTGCTGCATCTCCAGCAGGCCTTTGACCCACTGACGGGCGCGGGCATGGCTGGCACCTGTCATACCATTGTTGGTATCGGTTTCAGACTTATACACCCAATGGGCCGCAATACCATTATTGGCCATGGACTCCATTTCACGAGTACGAATCTGTACTTCGATCGGAATACCGTTCATACCAATAAGGGAGGTGTGCAGAGATTGGTAGCCGTTGGCTTTGGGAATTGCGATATAGTCTTTAAAACGGCCGGGAACCGGCTTATACAAATTATGGATCGCACCTAAAATACGGTAACAGGTATCCACCTTGTCGGTGATAATACGGAAACCGTAAACGTCCATAATTTCAGAAAACGATTTACGACGAGCCTTCATCTTACGGTACAGGCTGAGCAGATGTTTCTCTCGTCCCATAACCTTACCGGATAGCTCGTCCGCATCCAGACAGTCTTGAAGCGCTGTTTGGATTTCTCGAATTACCTGGCGTCGATTACCCTTAACGCTTTGTACGGCGCGTTTCAGGCGCTCGTAACGCATAGGGTGCATGCCTTCAAAACCCAGATCTTCCAGCTCAGTACGTATGGTATTAATACCCAAACGGCTGGCAATCGGAGAGTAGATATCCAGAGTTTCACGGGCGATACGGCGTTTTTTATCGGGACGCAAGGCACCCAGAGTGCGCATATTGTGTAGACGGTCAGCGAGTTTGACCAGAATCACACGGATATCCTTTGCCATGGCCAAGGCCATTTTCTGAAAGTTTTCCGCTTGCGCTAGGGCTTTATTTTCGAAGTGAATCTGAGTCAGCTTGGATACACCATCTACTAACTCGGCCACGGTCTCACCAAACTGTTTCGCCAAGGCTTCCTTGGTGACCGGGGTATCTTCAATAACGTCGTGCAACATGGCTGCCATCAGGCTTTCCGGGTCCATGTGCATATTGGCCAGAATAGTTGCCACCGCCAGAGGGTGAGTCACATAGTGCTCACCACTGCGGCGACGCTGGCCGTCATGTGCCTGCTCAGCAAAATAGTATGCTCGGCATACCTGTTGAACCTCTTCAGGTTTCAGATAGCCACGCAGGCGATCAACCAGATCTTCAATCGTCGACACGGTTTACTCCTGAGTGGGCAATGGCTGTAAAACAGACCATGACATAAAAAGTGTCGACATAGGCGAATTACTCCTCTTCGCCCTGATGTTCACGACCAATAGCCGTGCCATCACGCAGTAATTTACCTGTGATGTGTCCTTCAGCGATTTCACGCAGCGCAACAACCGTTGGCTTATCGTTTTCCCATTGAACCATAGGTTCTTTACCGCCAGTGCTTAATTGATGAGCACGTTTACTGGCAACCATTACCAGTTCAAAGCGGTTTTCTACGTTTTCCAGACAATCTTCAACAGTGACGCGAGCCATTTGGTATCCCCAAATAAAATTACAACCAGCAGAGAATCGTGCAGTTTACTGAATTCAGTGATTCTCTGACAAGAGATTAGCCAGAAGTTTACCATGTCTGGCCTGCTGACTGGTTAGCTTTTGACGCTGTGCGATAATAACAGAGCGTAATTCTACCAGTGCTTGCTCAAACTCGTCGTTAATAATCACATAATCATACTCATCGTAATGTGACATTTCACTGACGGCTTCTGCCATACGACCGGCAATAATTTCATCGGAATCCTGACCGCGATTATCCAGACGCTTTTGCAGCTCATCACGAGAGGGCGGCAGAATAAAAATACCCTGAGTAGCTGGCATCAATTTGCGCACTTGCTGTGCACCCTGCCAGTCAATTTCCAGAATAATATCAATGCCTTGTGATAACTGTTCTTCTAGCCAGATACGAGACGTACCATAGAAGTTTCCAAAGACTTCCGCATGCTCCAGAAAGGCTTCTTTAGCGATTAAATCTTTAAACTGATCCACAGAAACAAAGTTGTAATTCACGCCATCTTCTTCACCAGGACGAGGCGCACGAGTGGTATGAGAGACGGATACTTTAATTGCATCAGTCTGTTCCAGCAGTGCGGAAACCAAGCTGGATTTACCCGCCCCCGAAGGTGCAGAAATAATATAGAGAGTGCCCTGAGACATAATCTGATCCTGAAAATTAATTTTGTCTTACAGCTTTAAAAGACCGCTTAAAAGGCGTTGTATCTCTAGCTGCAATAAAAAAGAGGTAATTACCGTTGATTTTATCGGGAATTATGGGCACTGGCGAATATTGATTACCCTGATCGGTTTATTGATCAGACAAGTGTCTATCGATCCGTTACAGTAGCGATTTTATGCTGGTTATTTACACCGGTGACTTACGCCGGTTATTTATGCTGATAATAGGTGTCTACGGAAAGCCATATGACCAATAATCAACACCCTGCTCTGTTAGCGGCGTTCTGGATGATAGGCGCTTTGTTCTCCTTTATGGCCATGGCCATCTCAGGTCGGGAGTTATCGGCAGAATATACAACTTTCCAGATTTTGTTCTTTCGCAGTGTGATAGGCGTCCTACTTATTGGTTTTCTGGTGAGCCGGTCAGGCTTTGCCCAACTTAAGACGCAGCGCTTTGGTGCTCATTTATTACGCAATATTGCTCACTTTGGTGGTCAATACGGTTGGTTTTATGGCCTGGCTTTTATCTCACTGGCGGAGGTTATCGCCATTGAATTCACCACGCCGGTCTGGACGGCATTGTTTGCCTTCTTTTTATTAGGAGAGAGACTGACTCTGCCTCGTATCATTGCCTTGGTACTGGGGATCGGTGGCCTGCTTTTGATCCTTCGTCCCGGAACTGGCGTTTTGGAGCCTGCCGCTTTTGCGGTGCTAGCGGGGGCTGTGGGTTACGCCCTATCTTATATTCAAACCAAATCACTGTCCGCAACGGATACACCTCTCTGTATCTTGTTTTATATGACCCTGATACAGCTGCCCTTTGGTATGGTGCCTGCGTTAATGGACTGGAAAACCCCTTCTTTAGAGATGGCACCTTGGATTGCTTTAGTGGGAGTGACTGCCATGAGCGCCCATTATTGTATGACCCGAGCCCTAAAGCTGGCTGATGCCACCGTTGTTGTGCCCATGGACTTTATGCGTCTGCCCTTGATTATGTTGGTGGGGTATTTGTTGTATCAGGAAAGTGTTGATTGGTTTGTTCTGGTCGGAGCCCTGCTGATGTTTAGTGGTAATCTAGTCAATATTCGAGCCGAGCAGAAAAAAGCCAAAGTGCTAAGCACGGTGGGTAACGAATAAGGCTTCACGTGAAACATTAACCTTAGTTTTAAAAGACGGGCTTTGAAACACGGGTTTTAAGATAAAAGGATATCATGATGTCCATTATAGGCTTGATAGCTCTATAATGGATATTATGATGTCTCATAGGTTTTGATACGATGCTGTCCTTATTATCTTCTACGGATGTTCAATTAGCCCTGCGTGATCAGATTAAGCATCAACGTAAAGCGCTAAAGTTATCCCGTAATGCCTTGGCAGAGCGCAGTACCGTCCCTGCGCCGACAATTAAACGTTTTGAAATAACGGGGCAGATCTCCCTACGTCAGTTTCTATTACTCTGGCAAACGGTGGATGATCTCAATCGATTGCATCAACTGACTCGTCCTGCCAGTAAAGTCGATAAGATGCCAGTGAGTATTGAGGAGGTGTTAAATGGCTGATCCAGTAAAGCGGTTAGATATCTGGCGCACCTTAACCGATGGCCGTCGATATCAGGTGGGAACATTAGCTCAAAATTCAAAGGGGGTATTTTTTCAATATCAACCAGACTATATCGCACAGTTTGGTAACTTATCTCCCTTTAAACTGAATCTGGATACTTCTATTCAGGTAGCTCCTCTGGAGCCTCACCATAAATTACACGGCGTTTTTGCTGATTCCTTGCCTGATGGTTGGGGGTTGCTCTTAATGGATCGGGTCTTTCGGCAGGTGGGTATTGTTCCAGGGCAAATAACCGCTATGGATCGATTAGCTTTTGTTGGTCATACAGGGTTAGGTGGCTTGAGCTATGAACCTGTGTCTGATTTAAAGTCAGATTATGATCGTACATCCCTGAGTCTTGCTGAGCTGGGACTTCAGGCTCAGGCAGTATTTGATGGCCAAACAACAGAAGTTTTAGCGGCTCTCGTCGCTGCTGGTAGTTCAGGTGGCGCGAGACCTAAAGCTCAGCTTTATCTAAAACCCAATGATGATGGTTTTTGTAGCACCCAGTCTGTGGCGGATAGTAAAGCCTATTTGGTTAAGTTTACCTCTAGCCAATTAGCGTTAGGGCATGAAGAAGGTATATGCGAAGCGGTTTATCTCTCTTTGGCAAAAAAAGCGGGAATAGAGGTACCGAGTTGGCGCTTATTAGATGCGCCGACACAGTCCGGTGCTCGTAAGTGGTTGGCCTTGGAACGATTTGATACTGTTGCTCAGAGAGGGCAAGCAGAGGGGCGCTACCATCTACACAGTGCTTGTGGTTTGTTAGATGCTGATTTTCGGGTGCCGAGTCTGGATTATGAGGATCTGATTAAAGCCAGCAGTATCTTATGTCATAGTCCTAAGGCAGGGCAGGAACAGTTTCGTCGAGGAATATTTAATCTCTTTGCATTGAACCAAGATGATCACAGTAAAAACTGGGCCTTTCTGCAAGATGATTCGGGTCAATGGCAGCTTGCTCCTTTCTATGATGTGACCTTTAGTCCTTCACCATATGGTGAACATGCCACCGCTTTTTCGGGGTTTGGTAAACAGCCGTCTAAAAAAGCGATCCAGCAATTGGCTCTGCATGCGAATTATAGTTCTTGGCGGCAGGCTCAACAGGTTATAGAAGAAGTTCTAGAAGGGATCGATCAGTTCAGAAAAGTTGCTGAAGCTTTGGCTGTTAGCTCAGAAACAACTCAACTTATTGGTTCTCAGCTGGATAAAGTTTATAAAGAAAACAAAGGGTTGCTACAGTAAGACACTATCCTCTGAATATCAGGGCTAGAGTCAATTCTCTTTTATTACAACCGGCTGTAATTCCCCCTCTTCCATCAAGGCTATGCGACTGTAATAGACGGTAATAGGATCTGATTTCTGATCTCGTTATAGTGGACTCATGATCTTCTTGGGCGGAGAAATACCATGAGCGCAGCACATCTACAGGCACTATCAGCAGAGCAACTGGCACACAGCCGGGAAGCGGTTAAGTCCCTAGTGTTTAACGGTCAGCAATACCGTATCGAGCAAGTGGTTTACGAAACTAATGAATACATGGTGTATGAACTAGCAGAAAGTATCGCCTTGAACGGTAAAGAGGAACGCTATCTGGCCCTAAATAGTGATTTTGAGCTGTACAGCATCGATGTTTATGCCGCACCTAAGCAGTTTTTGACCACCTGTCACGGTCAAGCATGGGTTGCTCTGAGCTAATCTCCTTGATCTAAAAGTAAGTTTTTCTACTCCCTATCATTCTGATCATCCTCTGTTTCCCGGCACATTACCTTTTGTCGTAGTTTTTGATACGCCTCATAAATAATTTTCTTATCGTCGAGTACCGATTATTTTTATTTCTGAAACAAAAAAAGCCACGCTATTAAGCGTGGCAAAATCGAAATATTAACTAAAACCTTGGGGTGTAGCCTGCAATGATCAGGACACACTGCCGTGTGGATCGATTACAAACTTCTTCGCCGCGCCGCCATCAAAATCAGCATAACCCTGAGGCGCATCCGCCAAGCTAATCATCTGAACATTAACGGCTTTAGCGATTTGTACCTTATCAAATAGGATCGCCTGCATCAGATTACGGTGATACTTCATTACTGGACATTGACCAGTGTGGAGTGAGTGAGACTTCGCCCAACCCAGACCAAAACGCATGCTTAGTGCACCTTCTTTTGCCGCTTCATCCACGGCACCTGGATCATCTGTTACGTAGAGACCTGGGATACCAATTTGACCACCGGCACGGGTAATCGACATCGCGGAGTTCAGAACCGTTGCCGGGGCTTCTTTACCATGATTACAACCACAGCCATGAGCTTCGAAGCCCACACAGTCAACAAACGCATCGACTTCACGTTCACCTAGAATCGCTTCTAGCTTATCTTCCATCTCGCCATCTTGGCGCAGGTCGATGGTTTCGCAACCAAAGCTACGGGCTTGTTCCAGACGATCTTCAATCATATCGCCGACAATCACACAAGCAGCACCTAGCAGTTGCGCAGAAACAGCGGCAGCTAGACCTACAGGGCCAGCACCTGCGATATAAACCGTAGAACCCGGGCCAACACCTGCGGTGACACAGCCGTGGAAACCGGTAGGGAAAATATCGGATAGTAGCGTTAGGTCTTGGATTTTCTCCATGGCCTGATCAGAGTCTGGGAATCTTAATAGGTTAAAGTCAGCATAAGGTACCATCACGTACTCAGCCTGACCGCCTACCCAGCCACCCATATCCACATAACCGTACGCCGCACCAGGACGGGCAGGGTTAACATTCAAACAGATCCCTGTCATGCCCGCTTTACAGTTACGGCAGCGGCCACAAGCAATATTAAAAGGAACAGAAACAATATCACCGATATCTAAAAACTCGACATCCCGTCCTTTCTCCATGATCACGCCGGTAATCTCGTGACCCAGTACCAAGCCCTCTTCAGCCGTCGTACGGCCACGTACCATATGCTGGTCACTACCACAGATATTGGTGGTGATCACTTTCAAAATAACGCCGTGCTCACACTTGCGGTCACCGATAGCCAACTCTGGAAAAGCTATCGACTCGACTCCCACCTGACCAGCACCCTTGTACACAACCCCACGGTTTGAAGCTGAGCTACACATAAGCGGATTCCTCATTGCTGTTCTTGTTTTAGACCTAACAACGATATCGGTAGCCCAGTAAGAGCTACTGACTGAATACGACATTCTTGTATCCAAGTACGACCAGAGCTCAATTGAGGTAGTTTTGCAGCAGGGGAAAGCTATTGGAGTAACTCCGCAGCGGGAGCTGAGAAAAAGCATGGCAGCGGCTACACTTAAGCGATGAGGGCTTTTATGACGTCTATCCGCTAAAAATGCATTGGCAGACTTTATACCGCCTTTCCAGGCTTTTCTTTCTGAATACAGCAGGGGTTCTGGTCTTGCCAGAGCAATCACATTATCATTGCGCCCGGTAGGGGTTCCTGTTGGCTGTTAAGCTACAGGATAGGCTGCCAACTTTTCGTTATTCCGCATACCAGAAATGATCATATCTCGAATATCGAATAATTGAGCTCAACTCAGATGCTGCACATTAATCTCAAAGTGAGATCATCACGAGCCAGCGTGCAATAATAGAAAGTAATCCAGAATTTCAGAGAGATCGAACAGAAGCCATTGATGGTGAACTGGAGTTGCTTAACAGTCTTGAATAATACCAGCCAGAAGAGGACTGAAAGTGGACGATATTGTAAAGCAGATCGCAAAGGCTGATCTTTCTCCGGATCTGCTCAGTAAAATGGATATGTCCGGTTTGCTGGAAGGCTTCTCTCTGGACGATAAGCCGCAGGATAACGCCGAGCATCCGCAGCAACCTGAAGATGAAAACGCTATCTCTGGCTGGTGGCGTTCAGGTGATCTTGAAGGGGCTCAGCTGCAAGCAAGCTTTTCTAAGAAGCTTGGCCAGTTAATGGTTATTACAATTGCTCAGTCACAGCTATTAACTCAACAACAGCAGACGTTACAGCGACAGCAAGCCGTCATTCGCAAACAGGCCAATGAACTTGAGCAGGCGAATACAGCAGCCAGCCAGCAGCAAAAGGCACTCAGTAGTCAGCAGGAAGCATTACAGAAACTGGTCGAGAACTACCAGACACTTAAAGGTTTCACTCAAGACAGTGCTAAGCAGCTTATTGCCACTGTAAATGACGGGAAGTCTACGCGCCAAGCACTGCAAGACGTCACTCTAGAGCACAATCAAGCCATTTCAGATTTACAGTCACTTCAGGAAGAAGAATGCCAGCTGGTTGAAGATTCGGTTAATAGAAGAATCGATCTTGTAGACGAGTCTCTGAGAGCCGCTATTGAGGATCAAGAACAGCTTCTTTCAGACCTTCAGGCTTATCAGGAAAGTGAGCTGCGAGATCTGCAAGACGCTCTGGATATGGCTAAAAGTGAATTAAGTGATGATTTAGACCAGACAAAAGATTTTGCTGAATCCTGGATTGAGAAAAATGCACTGGATATTCAATCGCTTGATGAAAAGTTAGATGAAAGTATCGTCTATTTTGGTAACCAGCTGAATGACGCGCTGCAAAACACTAGTAAAACATTATTAGATGAATTGGAAAGTCGCGCACAGCAGCTCAATGCGGATCATAAAGAGTACAAAGAAAGCGCACTAACAAGAGAAGCGGCTTTAAGCGATAAGATTGATAGTGTTCAGCAAGAGATCCGAGATTTAACTGAAGCTCACAAGCAAACTTTGCAGCAGTTAACAGAGCCGCTGGAGTCAAAAACGAGTAAGTTGCGAGATCAGAATGCCAATCAAAGCAAACATCTCTCAAGGATCGAGCAGGGCTTAAAAAACTCGGTGTCTAAAATAGGCGATAAGCTCAATGCCCATGCCGATTTTTCGAAACAGCTTAAAGCGTCCAATGGTAAGGAACTTAAATCACTGCATGCCCGCTCAGCTCGGCAAGATGCACGTCTTTCAGAGATGAACGACACGCTTGATCACCGAATGAAGCGTATGACACTGCTGGCATATAGCGGTATCGGAGGGGCTGTCGTCGCACTTGGGGGATTGGTCTGGGTGCTATTAGGTGTGTGAGACACATATGATATCTATATTTCTTTGATGTGTTTCTTGTTATGCCCACCGTTAGCCACTCTTACACTAAAAATCCTACTGGAAAAGAGAATAAGACCAATCGTCACCGAACAGGTAAATATTGCACAAAATAAAGGGGCATCACGATATTAGACTGTTCCAAAGCAGGCGACCCTTGAGTGCCCGTGAGTTTGATTGTTTTTACTGGCTGGCATTTTTCAATATAGGATCTAAGTGATCTAGCGCGGGTACGTTTGCCACTTTTAACTTCAACAGGAATGATCTGCCCTTCCTCATTCGTGACGATAAATTCAAGTTCGGCACGGGCATCATGCCAAGAAAAGCTGGGCTCTATCCCTATAGCGGCTAGCTCCTGCTGGACAAAGTTTTCAGCAATATAACCCTTATATTCGTAAGCCTGCTGCTTTATCTCTCTGTAGCTGGTGCTCAGCATGTGGTTGAGCAGACCCACATCAAACAAAAATAGCTTAACCCGATTCTCTTTTTGATAAGCGGCTAAAGGAGACTTTGGTAATCCCTCTATAAGGTAGTTATGTAGGGACAACCGACAACGATGCAGCCAAGTGATGGCACTCTCAAACTCTGCATAGCGGTTCTTTCTTTCGTACACGCCTTTAAACTTAAAACGCTTTACGGACTCATCTAACACCGCTGCTAGCTGTGAGGGGATATGGTTGAATACGGATTCAATAAGCTGTGCATCTACTTTTCCTGCATATTTACCAAAATCTCGTCGATAACCTTCAACTAGATCCCTGTGTACCTGATTGACCAGGTTAACACGCTCGATAATGCTGTCATCACGCCCTTCAAACCAGACCGATACCGCCTCAGGCATACCACCGGTAAAGTAATAGTCGGTCAGTTTGTCGAATAGTTTGTTGTGTGCCGTAGGAGTATTGGTCTGGGATTCAAAGGCTTTGATCAGAGCTGGCTCATTAGAAGCCAACAAAAATTCATGGAAGGTGAGCGGCCTTAAATTATGCTGCTCGACCTTACCCACAGGGAATGAGGTTAATAAACCGATATTGGAACCACTGGCAGCTACAAACCAACTAGGGGCCTTCTCTGCGAAATATTTCAGAGAAGTCACCGCCCTCTGACATTCACCTATTTCATCCAAGATCAGCAGATCTGTTACTGGGTTAAAGATTTTCCCTGTAATCAGTTCAATATTGGTCAGTAGATCATCAGGAGACAGAGATCCCGAAAAAGCATCTGAAAGTTCAGGTGTTTCCAGAAAGTCCAAATGCAATACATTACTGAATTCCTGACCTAACAGTTCTTTTAGAAGGTAGGTTTTCCCCGTCTGTCGGGCACCATCTATTAGCAGAGGTTTGCGTTGCTCTCTGTTTTTCCAAGCAAGTAGCTTGTTCAGTAATAATCGCTTCATTGATCGTAACTCCACTGTTTTCTGGGTGATGCTACTACTTATTTTACATTTTTATGCGCATAAAAGTGTATTGAGCTATCTTTTTATGCGCATAAAAATGTATTTAGATCTACTTTTTAAGAAATCTATACATTTAAAACGTGATCTATATGGAAAAAGGCAAAAGCTATATGTGGCTGGAGGTCGGTTTAGCCTTGATAAATCTCATCCCGATGAAAACTAAGGGCTTCTAGGCAAGGTTCGAACTTTTTCGGGTTGAAGATCGTTACCCCTTCATATTTTTCAAAACAGTCATGAGTAAACTCTCCTTTGAGCTGTTTGATTTTTGACGATAACAAAACCTCGAAATGGTCGTTCAATGTGAGTAAACCTTGATCAAAAGCTCTGTCATGGATATTTGATAAACAAAGCCCGTTAGAAGGGTTTAATCGGTGTGCTTTATTCGCTTTCCAAGGAATAATATGACTGGCAACGAGGAGGCTCTTCTCTGATAAACCGGTAATACAGCACTTATTTTCGTAGGCAGATAAAACCGCTTTACGAAATAGCCCTTGCCCCTTTCTGACTTTTGTTAGAGCCGTGTGATCTTCTTCTGAAAAATGAATGAGGTGATCTATTGGGTTTTCTGTATTGATTGAAATAAGGGCTTCTTCACTTTTCTCTGCAAATTGTTCCCAATCTTGTTGCATCTCATCCCACATAAGTTTGTCGAGCTTAGACGCACCCTTTAAACCAGAGCGGCCAGATTGTGTGATTTTAGGATCTAAGCTCGCAATGTTTGTTAGTTTCATGGCGAGAGAAGAAGGCGTACGTGCCAGTTTTTCAGCAACACTAATAATGATGGGGTTTTTTGAGTGAAGTTGCCCGAAGGGAAGTTGGCAATAAAGATTAAGTGCGACTAAAAGCTCATCCCGCGTCCAGCTTCTACGTCCATTCATAATTAAGATCTTCCTTAACTTTAAAACAGCCCAAGATTAGGGCTGTTTTATAGCTATAAAATATTGTTATTCAATATTCTGAATCTGCTCGCGCATCTGCTCGATCAATACCTTCAGTTCTACCGCGCACTGTGTGGTCTCAGTCACAATAGACTTAGAGGCTAGTGTATTAGCTTCGCGGTTCAGTTCCTGCATTAGGAAGTCCAGACGGCGGCCGACGGGGTCTTTTTTCTTTAGGATACGGCGCACTTCGTTGACGTGGGTATCCAGTCGATCCAGTTCTTCGGCGACGTCGGTTTTGTTGGCGAGGATGACGATCTCTTGCTCAACGCGGGCGGGATCTAGCTCTTCTTTGATGCTGTCCAGCTTGTCGATAATTTGCTGACGTTGGCGTTCTAGGATACTGGGTAGGACGTCACGCACTTGTTTAACGATGGCATCGATGCCGTCTAGGCGTTGTACGATCAGGTTGGCCAGCTCTTCACCTTCACGGGCGCGGGCTTTGATTAGGTCTTTCAGGCCTTGTTTGTACAGATCCAGTGCGGCTTTTTTGATCTCTTCCGGGTCGATCTCTTCGTTTTGCAGGACGCCGGGCCATTGCATCAGCTCCAGTGGATTTACTTGTGCGGGGTTTTGCAGATGACCGCTGATGGTTTCTGCTGCGCCTGCCAGTTGTTTGATCAGTTTTTCGTTAATGGAAAACTGTTCGTTGGCTTGAGCCGGTTGGAAGCGCAGTACGGATTCTACCTTGCCGCGATTCAGTTGTTTACGCTGCAGTTCGCGAATGGCCGTTTCCAGAGCTTTCAGGGTTTCCGGTAGGCGGAAGTGTGGTTCCAGAAAACGTTGATTAACGGAGCGGATCTCCCAACTCAGGCTACCCCAAGGGTATTGGGCTTCTTGCCGGGTGAAGGCGGTCATGCTGTGGGTCATGGGGACTCCTGAATGGGGGTTGGGTTGTTGGGTATTTTGTTGGCGCTAGTTTAGCGAAATCATGCTTTAAAGTCTGCCTGTGCGGTCAGGACATGTATAATGGCGTTATTCCTATTTTTGCTTTGATCCTGTTCTGCGATTTTTTCGCGGTGATGGGCTTATGCTATTTTTTGAAAAAACTCCCAGTCAAAAGGTGTTGTATGACAACTCGTCCAAGTGGACGTGCATCGGATCAGATGCGCGATGTAAAGATTACTCGTAACTATACTTGTCACGCTGAAGGTTCGGTATTGATTGAGTTTGGCAATACTAAGGTGATCTGTACGGCATCGGTTGATGCGTCTGTGCCGCGTTTTTTACGGGGTAAAAACCAGGGTTGGGTAACCGCTGAATACGGTATGCTGCCACGTTCTACCGGTAGCCGTATGAACCGTGAAGCGGCTCGTGGTAAACAGTCTGGCCGCACACAGGAAATTCAGCGTCTGATCGGTCGTTCTTTGCGTGCGGCGGTTGACCTGGAGAAACTGGGTGAACACACCATTCAGATCGATTGTGATGTGATTCAAGCAGACGGTGGTACTCGGACGGCGTCGATTACGGGTGCTTGTGTGGCATTAGTGGATGCGATCCGTTACTTGCAGCGTGAGAAGAAAATTACAGAAGATCCATTAAAGCAGATGATCGGTTCGATCTCTGTGGGTGTTTATGAAGGCATGCCGGTATTGGATCTGGATTACCCGGAAGACTCTACCGCTGAAACCGATATGAATGTTGTGATGACAGATCAAGGTGGTTTTATTGAGGTGCAGGGCACGGCTGAAGGTGCGCCTTATACTCAGGAAGAACTGCTGGCGATGTTAGAACTGGCGAAAAAAGGTTGTGGTGAGTTGTTTGAACTGCAACAACAGGTTTTGGCGGATGCCTAAATCTTTTTAATGCTGATAACCCGTCGGCATTAACAACAAAAAAGGCTCACGCTTGTGGGCCTTTTTTGTGTCTGCCGGTTTGCTCTTTTTAAAAATAAACGTCTAAAAAGCAACGTTCATAAAGCAAACCGCTTCAGTCATCGCAAGTCAGAACCAAAGATCTCCCGGTCGGATCAATACCCGGGTCACTAGAGTTCTAAATCGTATTCCACAACCAGAGGCACGTGCTCTGAGAAGGTCGCTTCGGTATCAAACCAAGCATTAACGATATTACGACGCATATTCGGGCCGGTCACCTGATAATCAATACGCCAGCCATCCTGACGATTTTTTGGCTGATCCATTTCTGGATACCAAGAGTATTGATCTTCGTCCCGGTTCACTTCTCGGAAAGCATCCAAGAAACCCATAGGGCCAAATACCTGGTCCAACCATGCCCGTTCTACGGGACGGAAACCTGGGGTGTCTTGGTTATTAGACCAATCCGCCAGATCGATGGTTTTATGGGCGGTATACCAGCTACCACAGATAATATATTCCCGGCGTTTACGGCGCAGTTTCTTCAGATACTCGTTGAACTGCTCCATAAAGGCGTACTTTTCTTGCGGGGAGCTGTTGTCCGGCATCATAAAGGACGCGATGCTGACTTTATCAAAGTCCGCTTGAATGTAGCGGCCTTCAAAATCTGCCTGTTCAAACCCTAAGCCGGTCATAATGGCTTTGGGTAATTTTCGGCAATAGACCCCTGTGCCACCCAAGGTTTCTTGGTCGGCATCAAAAAAGTAACCTTCATACCCTTGTGGGTAGAGGATACTGTCATCCAATTCATAGGATTTGGCTTGCAGATTTTGCACGCAGATAACGTCTGCGTCCTGCTGCTGCAGCCACTCTAAAAAGCCCCGTTCGACGGCTCGGCGAATGCCATTTAGATTAATGTTGATGATCTTCATACATGGTTCCTGCTACGACTAGCGTGTATGATACCCGAGCTTTAGACGTTTTGGTAAGGATGCACTGAAAAAGTCCACTTTTATGGCTTTTTTATCTCCATTTGTGACTCTTTTAACGTTATAAAGTTTAGGTATTTAGCAGACAAATCGACCGGAGTGAGTAAATGCAAGATTATCAGCGCGAGTTTATCGAATTTGCCATTGAACAGAATGTGCTACGTTTCGGCGAATTTACCCTGAAGTCAGGCCGTATCAGCCCTTATTTCTTTAATGCTGGTTTATTCAGAACCGGTCGTGCGCTGGCCAAGTTGGGTCGTTTTTATGCGGAAGCGATTACGGCTGCAAAAGTTGAATATGATGTGATCTTTGGCCCTGCGTATAAGGGTATTCCGCTGGCAGCTGTAACCGCTGTTGCTCTGTCTGACCAGCATGATTTAGATGTGCCTTATGTGTTTAACCGCAAAGAAGCCAAAGACCACGGTGAAGGTGGTGTTTTAGTGGGTGCGGAGCTAAAAGGCAAAGCCCTGATTGTGGATGATGTGATCACAGCGGGTACGGCGATTCGTGAAGTGATGCAGATTATCGATGCCAACAGTGCTCAAGCCGGTGGCGTGGTGATCGCTCTGGATCGTCAGGAGCGTGGTAAAGGTGAACTTTCAGCGATTCAAGAAGTTGAGCGTGACTTTAAGATGCCAGTTGTTAGTATCATCACTCTAGAACAGGTTTTACAGTACTTAGATGAGAAAGGTGGCTTGGAAGAGCACGCGGATGCGATTCGCGCGTATCGTGAGCAATACGGCATCTAAGGCCAGATATAAAAACACAGTATCAAAATAGCATTAAGCAAAAGACCAGGATTAAGAGGATATAAATCCAATGAAACGTATTGTATTGGCCGCTGCACTTGCAGGCATGGCAGTAACCGCACAAGCCGCCACGATTGATCTGAACCTGAGCAATGAATCGGTACGTGCAGAATACGATGCCCCTTTACCACAAACGCGTTTGCACCTGTCTGTTGGTGGTATGTATCACGAAGAAGATGGCTCTGATGCAACTCTGCTGCACTCGGGTCTGCATACTCAGGAAGATACGGCTCAGTACAGTGTCGGTGTTGGCGCTAAAGGTTATTGGCTGAATGCTGATGGTGTAAACGGTTTTGCGGTAGGTATCGGCGGTCAGGGTAGCTTTAGTGTACCTCAGTTGCCTTTGGTACGTTTTGGCGGTCATCTGTACTTTGCACCTAAAGTTACCTCTTTCAGCGATGTTGATGGTTTAACCGATTTCGCGGTACGTGCTTCTTATCAAGCCTTGAAAGACGTTGATGTTTATGTGGGCTGGCGCAAAGTGAGCACCGATATCAATGGTAACGATGGTAGTTTAGATAAAGGGTTGAATCTCGGCTTTGTAATGAACTTCTAAGCAGCGTTTTATACGTCTAAACTTAGATTTTATGAATTAGTTCTAATGAATAAGCTGATGAGCTGGCAGCAATTGTTGTCAGCGACCCGTCTTAAGGGACGCTCCCGTCATGCATTGGATGATGTGGGGCGCTCTCCCTTCCATAAAGATCACGATCGCGTGGTATTTTCCGGTTCCTTCCGGCGTATGGGTCGTAAAACCCAGGTGCATCCCTTTGCAGAAAACGATCATATCCATAGCCGCTTAACCCATAGTCTTGAAGTGAGTTGCGTGGGACGCAGTTTGGGCATGATGGTGGCTGAGCAATTACAGGATGATCTGCCTCTGCATATTTCTGCTGCTGATTTGGGGGTTATCGTACAAAGTGCCTGCTTAGCCCATGATATTGGCAATCCGCCTTTTGGTCATGCCGGAGAATATGCCATTCGCGATTGGTTTCTACAAGCCAAGAAACAGGGGCGTTTGGAGGGGTTAAGTGCTGAGCAGCAAGCAGATCTGGTGACCTTTGAAGGTAATGCTCAGGGATTCCGTATGGTGACTCAGGTGGAATACAACCAGTTTGCCGGTGGTATGCGCTTAACTTACGCCACTCTGGGGGCTTTTCTAAAATACCCTTGGACCGCAACTTATGCCGATGCCCGAGGTAAATTTAGCTGCTATCAAACAGAACTCTCCTTACTTGAAGAAACCGCCCATAGCCTAGGACTTATTCAGCAAGAAGATCAGCGTTGGTGTCGCCATCCCCTAGTTTATCTGGTGGAAGCGGCGGATGACCTTTGTTATGCCCTGTTGGATCTGGAGGATGGCCTGGAGATGGAGATCCTGCGTTATCACGAAGTGGAGCAGATCCTTCTACAAATCGCAGGCACAGAGCCTTCTGGTTATGCAGAATTACAAGGTGCCTCTAATCGCCGTCGCATTGCTGCTTTGCGAGGGGCGGCCATGGAGCGAGTCGTTGCTGCGGTATCGGAACAGTTTGTATTGCATCAAGAGGAACTGCTTACCGGTCAGTTTGATAAGGATCTGATTGATGCCTGTGAGCCAGATATTGCTCAAGGCGTGGCAGAGGCCAAGCGACTGGCGGAAGAACGTATTTTTGATCATCCCCGAAAAGCAAAATTAGAGCTGGGCGCTTATGCCACCTTGGGTGTGTTATTGGAATCCTTTTGTGGCGCAGTAGAAGAGTTGGATCAATTGGGCAGTGGGCAATCTCTGGATCAGCTGAGCTTTAAACATAAACGGGTATTGGCCTTGATCGGGGAAAATATTCCCGGCCCAGGTTGGAACCGTTATGAAGCCTATCGCCGAGTATTGGATTTTATTGGCGGTATGACGGATAACTATGCGGTGGATCTGGCTCAGGAGATGGGCGGAAGATTAAATGGTTAGATTAAGTAGAGGAATCACAGTCGGATTCCCCTACGGGATAATCTAGAGTCGGTTACCGATTAAGAGAAGTCCCACTCATTCACAGGCTGGTAAGTACCGATGTACTCGCTACTGGCAACCATGGCATCGGCGATATTGTTGATACTGGTTCCGCTGTTGCTCTCACCCAGCCAGTAGTCAAGGTCATTCTGGTTAGCATCTTCGTTGAATAGAGCATCATACAGCTCACTAACTTTGTTTTCGGTGCTTAGGCTACCAAACTTGATGCCAGAGTTTTTGCTGGAATACTCCGACGAATACATAAAGTGTAAAGCAACGCCTCCTAATGACTCGCTGCCCTGAACTTCACTATGGTAATATTGAATCCCGCCCAGATCAGCATCGCGCTCCAAAATATCATCGTACAGGCTGGCTAGAGCTTTGGTATCGTTATCGTATTGGATGAATGACTCACTCGATGTAGCATTATCATATATTCTTTCAACGTTGACGAAGTAATTGATATCGCTAGTGTTTGTTTTGTGGGCCAGCGTAAGAATGGCACCTTCTAGGCTCTGATTGTATGACGATATACCGGTGCCAGTACCAGAGGTCATAAACGAATCAAAACCGGCCCCGCCATAGTGATAATCTATATCGTTATTCATAAAATTCATGAAAAGATCATCTCCGCCACGGCCCCAGCTTTTATCACTGCCTGTACCGCCGTCCAAGACGTCCCTGCCATCACCGCCATAGAGCTCATCATCTCCAGCATTGCCGACGAGAAAATCAGAATCAGGTCCATTAGTGCCCATGCCGTACAGTTTGTCGTTGCCATTACCGCCGTAGAGCCAATCTCTCCCATCGTTGCCATAAAGGATATCATCGCCATCTAGTCCTTTTATGATATTAAATAAGGTTAATCCTTGGAGCGTATCGTTTCCAGAGGTGCCATAAATAGTAGCCATTTAACTTTCCTTGAAATGTATAAACCAATTATTTGACGAACAATAAACAACGAGTGAATTTCATAATCGCTATTTTAGGTAGCCGAAGAGAGCATCCTGCTATTTATTGGAAATTAGATGTATTTCAAAGACAAGGAGGCACGCAGAGGAAATGAATCCATTTTATCGGCATTGCTGGCAATCCTTGTCCAACCGAATACATGCGACAATATATCACTATAAAATATAAGATCAATATTTATCTATTAAGTAGAGGAGTCATATCGGACGCCTCTACAATGTGTGTTAGAGGCGGTAAATTAAACAGTAAATGCCCATTCATCCACAGCTTTGAAGGTTTCTACGTATTCGTCACTGGCAACAAAGGATGCCGCGATCTCGCTCATGCTGGTGCCGTTGTTGGCTTCTCCCAGCCAGTAATCAAAACCACCTTGATCAGCATCTCTGTTGAGCAGAGCATCATACAGCTCATGGATTTGGTTTTCGGTACTGAGGTTATTAAAAGGAACGTGATCTATATTTTTTGCATATTCTGACGAATGCAAAAATGTTAAAACAATATCACCTAGTGAATCACCGTCCTGAATCTCATCGTAATAGAACTGAAGACCATCTAAATCAGCCTGACGATCAAAAATATCATCGTATAAACTGGCTAGAGCCTGAGTATCGTGATCATATTCAATGGCTGAATGGTTCAATGTGGAAAAATTGATGAAGTGATTGATATCGTCGCTGTCTTCTTTATTCGTCAGAGTAAGAACCGCACCTTCTAAGCTCTGATCGTATGACGACATATCTAATACAAGAAGATCATTAGTGCCTTCAGTACCGACCCAATTAATATCAAGATTATTATCTTGGATACTGTCTGGGAAGGATGGCAGGGTTGGGAGCCAATCACCGATAAAGACCAAATCGTAACCGTCACCGGCCCAGGTTGTGTGGCCGCTATCATCTCTCTCGTCAACAGCGGCCCAGCTACCATCATCATCTTCTTCGATGGAAATATGGACATACTCGGAAGCCAGGTCCGTGATTGGAAATATCCGGTGATTAGTTGCGTCGGCAAAGCTCCAATTATCCCCTGAAATAGCGTAGAGGGCATGATCGCCATCCGAACTCAATATTGTGCCGGTAATGTCCCCGTTCATGATGGTATAACGTGCGTCTTCGACGATGATTTGACCCTGATCACCAGCATAGTAGGTCCAAGTATCTTGTTCGGTATTAGCGGGGGAGTCATTAGAGTTGAGAAAAACTAAAGTTTCTCCATCCTCGATTGTAATGGGGTCGTCATCAGGGCCGACAATAATTAAAGTCTCTCCATCCTCGATTGTAATGGGGTAATCATCAGGATCGGCAATAATTAAAGTCTCTCCATCCCCGATTGTGTAATGCGTATCTTCGATGCTGCTGCCCTGCTCACCACTGGCGTAGACCGTGTAGGTCCAGTTATCTTCCTCGGCACTGGTTGCGGAATTAATTAAAACGGTAGCCATTTAACGTTCCTTGAAAATGAATAAAGCAATTTTTGATGCACAATAAATAACGAGTGATGTTCAGATTTGCTATTTAAAATAGCGGAAGAGACCACGTTGTAATGTATTGCCAATTAGAGGTACTTCAGAGACAAGGAGGTAGCAGAGGGAATGAATCCATTTTATCGGTATTACTGGCCTATCCTTGTCCAACCGACAATGTATAGTGTGAAAAATAGAGGGTCAATACTCTGATGTTTATAATAAATACCTAAAAAATGCTTTGTTGTAACTTACGGATATTATGGGAATAGTTATTTTACTTATCTGTATTAACTAGATTTATTGATAGCTTTTACATGATTATTCTATAGGGGAGTGATACTAGCAATATATTTGCGACAATATATGTCTTATTTTTTAAGAAAGAAAAACTCGAAGCAGTACGATTTTTGTATGCAGCATTACCAGTCCTTACCAATTAAGAGGTATTTTCTGTCTTGTGGCTAGCGGCACTAAAAATATATTATTAGCGACTCTGTATGACGCGATTTCCCTTTTATTATTAATTACTCGATTGATTTTTCTATTCGCAGAAGAGCGCTCTATTTCTCTCTATAGATAATTGTACATGGCTATAAATAGCTTTCTGATTGTTACACAAGGATACAAAAAATAGTCTTTTCAGCATTCTGATAATGGATACAAGTACTTTTTATAGAAGCGGTTTCTTTTTGAGGGAGTGGGTGCATAAACATCGGTTTGGAGAGGTATAGCAAGTAAAGGAGATATTCTTGAGCGGTATAGGCTTTGTGAATCATCAGTCAGACTGGGTGCTATTTTTTTCTTAAATTTTCTGGGCATACTGTGACTGATTTTATTGATTAAGTCATATCTGTTTTAAGAAACACTATTCCTAATAACGGTGCCAGCAGAAAGACTGCTTTTAAAGCACTCTCTTAAAACAACAGCCCTTAAAACAACAGCCCCTAAAACAATAAGAGAAACTACCCGATGAATGCTTCCCAATCGACTGATACCGTAATGACGGTGGCTCAAATCAGTGAATTTCTGGATCGTGAATTCCCACAACATATTGGTAAAGTCACCGACATGGGGAAAAATACCGCAGCCATGCGCTTAGCCGTGGATGATGCGCACTTACGGCCCGGTGGTACAGTATCTGGCCCGACGATGATGGCGTTGGCGGATATCTGCTTGTATGTGGCCATTCTGGCTCAAATTGGTCCGGTGTCTTTGGCGGTAACTACCAATCTGAATATCAACTTTTTGCGTAAACCTGAGCCTGCTAAAGCGATTATTGCCGAGGCTAAATTACTAAAACTGGGTAAGCGTTTGGCGGTAGGTGAGATTGCGATCTATTCGGAAGGTGAAGAGGAGCCCGTGGCTCATGTGACTGCGACTTATTCTATTCCACCTCGTTCATAGTTGATGCACCTGGATAAGGTGACCCCAGTGCATTTCTGCAATATCAGAACATTCGCGGATGCGCCTTTGGCTTATCCACGCTACGTGTATCTATAGTCCCTAGTTGAGTTCTATTGAATGGGATTATTCGAGCTCTGCGTCCGGCGTCTTACGCCTTGTATTGCCAGTAAGATCCAACCCAGTGCCATGATGATTCCACCGGCAGGTGTTATAGCACCTGTCGACAGTTCTAAAAGATGCTTGCCGTAGATACCACCACTAAAGGCCAACGTACCCAATAGAAAACATAGGCAAGGTAGTAATTGCACCAACCGTTGCCCAGTTCCGGCCAATATTAAAGACAATACCATCATCACGCCATTAAATTGCTGATAATCCACGGCGGTTTTTAAGCTGGTCAGTTGGCTTTCATTCATCAAACCATTACTGACCTGTTGCGCTAAACCATGGCTAAACCAAGCATCGAGAAAAACACTGCTGGCACCCAGTAGTCCTACGCAAAACCAGAGTACAATTTTTAACACATTAATCTCCTGAATAGTCCCGCGCAAAGCCATCTGAATCAGGTACAATATCCGGCTATTTTAAAGGCATTATTTGGCAGACCGCTTTTATGGGCGATAGAGATAGCGGAATGATGATGCTTTATCGGGAAGTGATAAGCTCTCTTGGTAAGCCATCTATCTCATCCCTAAACATAGAGCGGCCTGCAATGCCCGCAATCATACACTGTTGGGAGCGGAACACGTCATGCAGATTCAATTGAATGGCGAAATAGAGACATTGGCTGAAGGAAGTAGCCTGTTACAGTTGGTTCAGCAGCTGGATTTGGAAGGTAAGCGTATCGCGGTGGAGATCAATGAAGAGATTATTCCCCGTAGCGAACATGGACAGACAGTATTGAACGAAGGTGACTGTGTTGAAATCGTACATGCCATTGGCGGCGGTTAATCCACAGATTTGGTATAACGGCTAAAGCCTGGCTTGGTTATTTGCTTAGCCAATCACACAGGGCTGCCGGTGACACACGATCTTATAGCGATATCCATCAGAATCGAACAGGGTACTTGATACTATGAAACAAGATAGTCTTCTGACCATTGCAGGCAAAACCTATAACTCTCGTCTGCTGGTAGGCACAGGTAAATATAAAGATCTGGAAGAAACTCGTCTGGCCATTGAAGCCAGTGGTGCCGAGATTGTTACTGTAGCGGTACGTCGTACTAATATTGGTCAGAACCCGAATGAGCCGAATCTGTTGGATGTGATTACACCTGACAAGTACACTATTTTGCCTAACACTGCAGGCTGTTATACCGCTGACGATGCGGTGCGTACCTGCCGTTTGGCACGTGAGTTATTGGATGGACACAATCTGGTGAAACTGGAAGTGCTGGGCGACCAGAAAACCCTGTACCCAGATATGGAAGAAACCCTGAAAGCAACCAAAACGCTGGTTGATGATGGTTTTGATGTCATGGTGTACTGCAATGACGACCCTATTGCCGCTAAAAAGCTGGAAGAGATGGGCGCTTGTGCCATTATGCCTCTGGGCTCTTTGATCGGTTCTGGTTTAGGTATTCTGAATCCACACAATATCCGTATCATCATGGAAAGTGCCAATATTCCTGTGCTGGTTGATGCTGGTGTGGGTACGGCATCTGATGCCGCTTTTGCCATGGAAATGGGTTGTGAAGCTGTGTTGATGAATACGGCCATTGCTGCAGCAAAAGATCCGATCTTGATGGCTTCCGCCATGAAAAAAGGCATCGAAGCGGGTCGTGAAGCGTACTTAGCGGGTCGTATGCCCCGTAAGAAATACGCCAGTGCCTCTTCTCCATTAGATGGTCTGATCGACTAATCTTATATTTTGTAGACTGTGCTAAAAATATTAGTGGCTGAGAGCGATTGATAGTTTTGGCACAGACAAGAAGATAACTAAAACACATAGCTTAGCTTTAAACACAGGTATAACTGAAACAATGTCTGATTCAACTGATGCTCAGGACAACACGGAAATGGATAGCGTAACGTCCGAGCAACCTCAGGATTCTGGCCAGGAAAGCGCCCCACAAAACCCAGACCAAAATACGGTACCGGAAGAACATAAACGTCGTATTCGTAGCTTTGCACTGCGCACAGGTCGTAAGACTGCAGGTCAGCAACGGGGTATGGACGTATTCTGGCCGCGTTGGGGATTGACGGTTGATCAGGGCATGATCGATCCTGCTCAAGTATTCGAGCGTGAAGCGCCTCTAGTGATTGAGATTGGTTTTGGTATGGCGGATTCCTTGCTGGAGCAGGGGGCTAATATGCCGGATCATAACTTTATTGGTATCGAAGTGCATACCCCGGGTGTCGGTCGCTTAATGGCGGAAGCCGGTGATGCGGGTTTAAGTAATATCCGGGCTTATGAAGACGATGCCATTGAGGTGTTGAATCAGTGTATTCCTGACGGTTCAGTGGATCTTTTACAGCTGTTTTTCCCTGACCCTTGGCATAAAAAACGTCACCACAAACGTCGTATCGTAAAGCCTGAGTTTGCTCAGATGATTCGACAAAAGCTGAAAGTAGGTGGTCGTTTCCATATGGCAACGGATTGGGAGAACTATGCCGAGCAGATGATTGAGGTGATGAAAGAGGCGGAAGGTTACGAAAATACTTCGACCGATGGTGATTACGTGCCTCGTCCAGATTCTCGTCCTGTAACGAAGTTTGAAAAACGTGGTCAACGTTTAGGTCACGGTGTTTGGGATATTATTTACCGCAAGGTTAACTAACCCCGACCAGTGTCTTAATTAACAGAGACTGGCGTTATCATTAAAAAAGGCAGCCCCTTGTTATAAGAGGCTGCCTTTTTAGGTTTTACCGGGTGAAAGCGTATTATTTACTTACGGTTTCTTCTGGCCGGTGTTTTACGTGTAGCAGGCTTACGGGCACGGGTTTGACGTACCGGAGTCGTTTTTTCTGCTTCAGTCTTGACGGCTGCAACTTGAACATCAGACTGTTCCACAGCTTCCACAGCTTCCACAGCTTCCACAGCTTCCACAGCTTCCACAGCTTCCACAGCTTCCACAGCTTCCACAGCTTCCACAGCTTCCACAGCTTCCACAGCTTCCACAGCTT